>CP155566.1:928412-1237883 GCA_039696685.1 Vibrio sp. CDRSL-10 TSBA
TATTGCTAAGGTTTTATTCGGTCGTTACGTATACATGCAAGACGATAAAACTGCAATGATCTTATTTGCTCGAATTTTAAACCGAACGGTAAATGGTTTATAATACAAGTAGTTAGGAGTGCGGGTGGTGACAGGAATTATGGAAAACTAATTTTCCATAATTGATGGTCATGTGTTAAAACAAAAGGGATAACAATCAGCTTCATCCAGAGTGGAGAGCACCAGAGTTCACAGTTGTTAAGGAAAGTTGGTTAGAAATGAAACGTTGGTATTTACTGTACTGTAAACGAGGAGAGCAGCTCAGAGCGAAAGCCCACCTGGAAAATCAGGGGGTGGAATGCTTTTATCCGGAAATTGAGGTCGAGAAAATTTTACGCGGCAAGCGACAAAAAGTCAGGGAACCCTTATTCCCGTCTTACATGTTTGTTCGGTTTGATTTTCAACAAGGCCCGACATTTACCACTGTGCGCTCGACGCGCGGGGTAGCGGATTTTATTCGTTTCGGCGCTGAGCCTAAAGAGATCCAGGGGGACTTAGTTTACGAGCTGAAACAGTTCGGTACTGCACTGCAGGCGATGTCCCAGACCGAAGGTCCGGTTAAAGGACAGGAAATTGAAGTGAAAGGCGGTCAGTTCAGAGGTTTGACGGCTATCTATCAGGAGCCGGACGGTGAGAGCCGCTCGATTATGCTGGTCAAAATGATCAGTCAGCCGGTGGCGCTGAGTATTGATAACAAGCATCTTGATCTGAAAGGTTAATCGTCCGGGCGATAGTGCTTTTGTCGCCCAGATCCGTTTATTCAATTAGCTTTGTTGATCAAACTGGCTGCGCTTATCAAATTGGCTTGTCATCGAATGGGCTTCGTTTCCGAACAATTGGATAATAAAAAAGGCGCCACAGGCGCCTTTTGCGTATCCGGTCTTCCCGCTGAGCGAGCAGCGGGAAAGGGGATTAGTACGCTTCGTTGTGAACCGCTTTTACCGCGCGACCTGACGGATCGATACAGTTTTTGAACGACTCGTCCCATTCGATAGCTTTTGCCGAAGAACAGGCAACAGACGGACCGCCAGGAACACATTGTGCTGCTGATTCCAGTGGGAACAACTCTTCGAAGATCTCGCGGTACACATAACCTTCCTTAGTGGTCGGTGTGTTGTACGGGAAGCGGTACTTCGCAGTTTCCATTTGCTGATCAGTCACTTTGGCTTCAGCGGTTGCTTTCAGCGTGTCGATCCAGTTGTAGCCTACGCCATCAGAGAACTGCTCTTTCTGACGCCATGCGATTGATTCTGGCAGGTAATGTTCAAAACACTCACGCAGGATGTGTTTTTCCATCTTACCGTTGCCGCACATCTTGTCAGCCGGGTTCAGGCGCATTGCCACGTCGATGAACTCTTTGTCCAGGAATGGTACACGGCCTTCAACACCCCATGCTGCCAGAGATTTGTTGGCACGTGCACAGTCGAACATGTTCAGCGCCAGCAGTTTACGTACGGTTTCCTCGTGGAATTCCTGTGCGTTTGGTGCCTTGTGGAAGTACAGATAGCCACCGAAGATTTCGTCAGCGCCTTCGCCTGACAGAACCATTTTAATACCCATGGCTTTGATCTTACGACCCATCAGGAACATAGGCGTTGAAGCACGGATAGTGGTCACGTCATACGTTTCGATGTGATAAATCACGTCACGAATGGCATCCAGACCTTCCTGTACGGTGTAGGTCATTTCGTGGTGTACCGTACCCAGTTTGTCAGCCACTTCACGGGCGGCTTTCAGATCCGGTGCTCCTTCCAGGCCAATCGCAAATGAGTGCAGTTGTGGCCACCATGCGGCTGATTTTTCATCGTCTTCAATGCGCATTGCTGCAAAACGTTTTGCAACCGCAGAAGTGATCGATGAGTCCAGACCACCTGACAGCAGTACGCCGTAAGGTACGTCGGTCATCAGCTGGCGTTTTACCGCATCTTCCAGTGCCTTGGTCAGATCTTCTTTGCTGGTGCTGTTGTTCTGAACCGCTGCGTATTCGTTCCAGTCGCGGATGTAGTAGCGCTGCGGCTCTGCATCTTTAGAGCTCAGAGAGCTGCCCGGAGGGAATTCGCCGATGGTTTTACACACAGGAACCAGTGCTTTCATTTCTGATGCGACGTAGAAGTTGCCGTGCTCGTCATGACCCTGGTACAGCGGAATGATACCGATGTGGTCGCGGCCTACCAGATACTCGTCTTTTTCTTCATCGTACAGGACGAAAGCGAAGATACCGTTCAGCTCTTCCAGCAGGTCGGCACCTTTGTCTTGGTACAGTGCCAGGATAACTTCACAGTCAGAATCGGTTTGGAATTCGTATTTACCTTCGTAGCGGGCACGAATTTCTTTGTGGTTGTAGATCTCGCCGTTGACTGCAAGGATCAGTTTTCTATCTGGGCTGTACAGAGGCTGGGCACCGCTGTTCAGACCAACGATTGCCAGGCGCTCATGAGCCAGAATTGCTCGGTCTGATGCGTAGATACCTGACCAATCCGGGCCACGGTGACGAAGTTTCTTAGACATTTCAAGAGCTACCGGACGCAGGGCTGCCGCGTCACTTTTGATGTCTAAAATACCGAAGATAGAACACATACAACTTTCCTTAATTAGACGAGTTTCAATCAGATGACTTCAATTTGCCACTTTGGTTAAAAAAGGCAACCCATAATTATGAAAAAGTTTAAAGAAAAGAGTGTGTGCTGAATATTATTTAATTTAAAGGTCAATATTTTAAATGAAATTTAGAAATGGGCTAATTTGTCGCCGGGAATGACAACAAAAGCGGCTAACTTTTGTTGTCATCACCAGTTTAGCTGCGGGTGAAATGCGGATTGAGCTGGTCACAAACATGGCGGGCAAAGCCGGTACCGGCCTCGCTGTAGATGTTGAATGCAGCGTGAGCGCCGTCGGCAATCAGGCTGTCCATCTGATCCGGATATTCAGCAATTGCAGCAATATGGCCGGGGAAGTGGCGTTTTTTCAGCAGCGACAGCGCAATTTGGTTGGCCTGATGGTGTGGCATCGCCAGCAGCACCATTTTGCCGTGTCCGGTATCAAGGATACGTTCCCAGAAATCCGGGTCGGTGGCATCGCCGCTGATCACATTTCGGCCTTGATCGCGGTGGCCTTTGGCGGCATCTTCGCGCAGTTCGACACCAAGACAGATCTGGCCATAGCGTTGGGTCATCTCTTCATAAGCACCGGTGCCGATGCGACCCATACCCAGGATCAGCACCTGAGCGTTGCCCGGGTTAATCAGGGCATCGCGCTGATGCAGGGCTTCCGGCGCGGGCTGATCAAACCAGTGTGATGAGCGTTGGTAAAGTTCGTGCCCTTTGCGACTCAGTGGTGCGGCGACAATAAACGACAGTGGCACCGAGATGGCCAGCGCAACCAGAATATCGCCCGGCAGCCAGCCCATTTTAAAGGCCAGTCCGCCGACAATCAGGCCGAACTCACTGAAGTTGAACAGCGAAATTGACGCCAGCAGCGAGGTACGCACCCGGAAATGGAAGCGATTGATCACCCAGAAATAGAGCATGCCTTTTATCGGCAGCAGGATCAGCAGCAGCAGGGCGAGGAAAAATCCGGTCGCGGTCGGCTCTTCTGACAGGCCAATATTGAGGAAGAAGCAAACCAGAAATAACTCTTTTAAGTTAAACAAGGATTTGGACAGCTCTGAGGCTTTACTGTGTCCGGCCAGCATCATACCGAGAATCAGAGCGCCCAGGTCCGGTTTCATCCCGACCAGTTCGAACAGACCGGCACCTACTACCAGGGCCAGGAAGATACCGAGCAGAATCAGCATTTCACCGTGACCGACCCGGTCGAGTAGTTCAAACATCAGCGGGCGCAGGAATGGCAGCATAAACAGGCCGATGGCATACCATTCCGGCAGTTTACCGGTCGATGCGGTTAAAAATATTACGGCAAAGATATCCTGCATGACCAGAATACCGATAGCGAGTGTGCCGTAGGTGGCATTCAGTTCGCCTTTCTCCTGCAGGGATTTAACCGCAAATACAGTACTTGAGAACGACAGGGCAAAACCCAGCAAAACCAGACTTGAGACCGGTACATCGGCCAGGCTGTCGAGCCCCAGGGTTTTGAACGCCATCAGGATAATGGTGAAGATGGCTGTCGACAGCAGGTTGTGTACGGTCGCCCCGGCCCAGATTTCCTTCTCAAGCAGAGAACGGACATCCAGTTTCAAACCTATGGTAAACAGCATCAGGGTGACACCGAGGTCAGCCAGTGTGGTAATGGTTTCGTTTGACTCGAAGCCATAGCCATTGAGGGCAAACCCGGCAATCAGAAAGCCGACTAACGGAGGAAGGTGACATTTTAGTGCGATAAACCCAGCCAGAAATGCCGCAGAGATTATGATCAAATCCATATTGTTTCTTATTTTAATTAAAAAAAGGGCCGTATCTTCATATAGATACGGCCCTATATTATAGGATATGAAACTGATTAGTCTTCAAGCAATTTTTGTAACAGAACACCATTTAGCATCGCGCGCTTGATCATGGCAAATGCGCTTTTGGTCGGCTGCTTATCAACCGCTGAGGCCACAATAGGCAAATCACGGTGGAAGGTCTTGAGCGACTGATTGTGCACATTGCGCAAAATAGCCGGGAAAATAATCTCCGGAGCCGCGGTAATCTGACCGGCGATGACAATTTTTTGCGGGTTAAACAGATTGACGGTAATGGCAATCGCTTTACCCAACTGGTTACCGACCTGAACCAGCGCCTGTCTGGCCAGCTCATCGCCCTGGTTGGCGTGCTGACAAATGATTTCGACGTTCAGCGGCTCAATGCCGGCCAGGCTTGATTCATAACCCTGTGCCAGCAGGCTGGTGACGCGTTTGATGATCGCCGGGTTGGTAGCAATGGTTTCCAGACAGCCGAAGTTGCCGCACTGGCATTGATCGCCGAGCGGATCTATCTGGATATGGCCGATTTCGCCCACATTACGATTAGAGCCCAGAAATACCTGACCGTTGACTATGATGCCGGCACCGGTGCCGCGGTGCACACTGACCAGAATCGAGTCCTGACAATCCTGGCTGGCTCCGAAATAGTGTTCAGCCAGTGCCATACCGCGCACATCGTTACCGACAAAGCTTTCGACATGAAAATGCTCGCGCAGAATATCGCCCAGATCCAGAGTATCAATATCGATGTGTGGCATATATTCCACCACACCGGTTTCCGGATTGACCAGGCCTGGTAACACCACGCCGATGGCAATTAACTGGTCAATCTGCGCGCTGTGCTGGGTAATGAAAGCTTTAATATGGCCGAGCAGCCCTTCGATTAATTGCGGCTGCTGGGCATAGAGAAATTCGTGTTCGGCGTTTGCCAGCTCTTTGCCGCCTAAATCGTACAGGCTGAGCTGGATATAATCGCGGCCAAGACGCACCGCGATGGAATGAAAGGGAGCCACTTCTGTGGTGAGAGAGATAGCGCGTCGCCCGCCGGTCGACGCTTGTTGCGCGACCTCTTTTATCAGGCCGCGTTTCGAGAAGCTGACGGGTGATCTTGGTGACACTGGCCGGAGCAAGCTGGCTGACATCGGCAACCTGAATGCGGGATATCGGACCCTGCTGGTCAATTAAACGATAAACCGCTGCACTGTTGAGCTGTTTAACCAGATCTACGTTACCTATTTGTCCGCCATTCATTACACATTTTGCTCGTATTGTCCGTTTACTACCGTCGCTTTTACCTGGAAGTCGCGGTCAAAGGCCGTCAGATTGGCAATCATGCCAGGCCGGATACGACCCAGTTTGTTGTCCACTCCAATAGCTTTGGCAGGATATAGGGTTGCCATACGCAGGGCTTCGTCTAAAGCGATACCGACGTGCTCAACCGTATTTTGAATTGCTTTTATCATGGTCAGGGCTGAGCCGCCAAGTGTGCCGTTTTCGTCTACACACTTGCCGTCCCGGTAATATACTTTCTTACCGACAAAAATAAAGTGATCCATCTCAGCGCCTGCAGGAGCTGTGGCATCGGTCACTAATACCAGCTTGTCGCCTTTGATTTTGTGGGCAATGCGGATGTTGGCGTAGTCGACATGGAAGCCGTCGACAATGATACCGGCATAGACATCCGGCGTATCATAAATCGCACCGACAGCGCCTGGTTCACGGCCGACCATAGGCGTCATGGCATTAAACAGGTGAGTGGCAAAGCTGATCCCGGCTTCAAACCCTTGGCGTGCTTCAACATACGTTGCGTTGGTATGGCCAAGAGAAACCACGATACCGGCCTCAGCCAACTGGGTAATATGGGCAGGATTGTTTTTTTCCGGCGCCAGCGTCAGTTTAGTCACCACGTCGCGGTTATCACAGATAAAGCGGATCATTTCGTCATTCGATGAGCGGATAAAATCGACGCTGTGGATGCCTTTCTTAATCTGATTGAGATACGGACCTTCCAGATGCAGGCCCAGAGAGTGGTTCTGGTAACGCTGCTGGTAGTCGCGCTGCGCTGCCACAGCCTGACGCATATCATCATCGGATGAGGTAATCAGGGTCGGCAGAAAGCTGGTACAACCGGACTTTAAATTCGCGCGGTGCATGGTGTGCAGGGTGTCGGCGCTGATGTCATCATTAAACATCACACCGCCACAACCATTGAGCTGCACGTCGATAAATCCGGGACTTAAGTTGGCGCCATGCAGGTCAATAGTGGCTAATTCAGCCGGTAAGTCGGCGACAGGTTGCAGAGAGTGGATCATGTCGCCGTCAACCACGACTGCATGCTCTGTGAGCATTTCGCTACCCGTGTAGATTTTACAGTTAGTTAGCGCGTACATATTAGCGAGTCCTTATCTTTATCGAGATCTGATCAATTCATGCGGCAAGGCCAGTCAGTAAAGAAGAAAGTGTTAGGCAGAACTTTCTTTGCTGACTTCAATTAGGTCGCAAATTATCTTTTTGATTTCCAGAGACTCAGGCTCTGGTGGAAAATAAGTGATAAACCGTTTGTCAGTTCAATGACTTCCGAACGCGACCTGGCTCGGGTTATCATGGCGGCAACCGCCGTGTCTGTCACTATTTTAGAGTAACTCAACGCCTGAGTGTACTGTTACGAGCTTGTTTTTTTATATAATAAAATAAGTTTTATGATCCCGCTAGCAAATTCCTTGGTTTTTCCAAGTTACGGGTGATTATGATCACATTTAAATCGGTTTTAATTTGTGAAGCGAAATATTTCGCATACACTGACATGGACTAAATTGAGTGACTAAAATAAGTCAGCCAATGTATACCAAATTCCTATAGGGAGAACGTAAGGTGAATATTCTTGGATATTTTCAAAAAGTAGGGAAGGCCCTGATGGTGCCGGTGGCGACGCTGCCAGCGGCGGCCATTTTAATGGGTATAGGCTACTGGATTGACCCGAACGGCTGGGGAGCGAATTCCGCTCTGGCAGCGTTTCTGATCAAAGCGGGTGCCGCCATTATAGACAATATGTCGGTGTTGTTTGCGGTTGGTGTGGCGTTTGGTATGTCCAGGGATAAAGATGGTGCTGCGGCGCTGTCCGGTTTCGTTGGCTTTCTGGTGGTCACAACCCTGCTTTCACCGGGCGCCGTCGCGCAAATCCAGGGTATTGACCCTTCTGCCGTTCCTGCCGCATTTAACAAGATTAATAACCAGTTTGTCGGCATCCTGGTCGGTATTGTTTCTGCTGAGATTTATAACCGTTACTCAACCGTTGAGTTACACAAAGCACTGGCCTTTTTCTCCGGTAAACGTCTGGTGCCAATCCTGACTTCATTTGTCGGTATTCTGATTGCGTTTGTGCTGATGTACGTCTGGCCGGCGATTTACGGTGGCTTGGTAAACTTTGGTGAATCTATTCAAGGTCTTGGCGCAACAGGTGCAGGTATCTATGCCTTTTTTAACCGCCTGCTTATTCCGATTGGTCTGCACCACGCGCTGAACTCGGTATTCTGGTTCGATGTCGCCGGTATTAATGATATTCCTAATTTTCTTGGTGGCGCGAAGTCGATTGCTGAAGGTACCGCGGTTCCTGGTATTACCGGTATGTATCAGGCGGGCTTCTTCCCAATCATGATGTTTGGCCTGCCGGGGGCGGCACTGGCGATTTACCACACCTCAAATGCCAAGCATAAAGAGAAAGTTGCTTCTATCATGATCGCAGCCGGTTTTGCTTCTTTCTTTACCGGGGTGACTGAACCGCTGGAATTCTCCTTCATGTTCCTGGCTCCGCTGCTGTATGTTCTGCACGCGCTGCTGACCGGTATTTCTGTCTTTATCGCAGCGTCGATGCACTGGATGGCAGGTTTTGGATTTTCGGCCGGTCTGGTGGATATGGTGCTCTCCTCGCGTAACCCACTGGCGATCAACTGGTACATGCTGATTGTGCAGGGTCTGGTCTTCTTCGCTATCTACTACGTGGTATTTCGTACCGTCATCGTGAAATTTGGCCTTAAAACACCGGGCCGTGAAGATGATGAGCAAGCGTCGACGGTGAGCGCTGCATCCGGCGATTCCGCTGAGCTGGCCAAGCAGTATCTGGCGGTGCTGGGCGGGCATGCTAACCTGGCCAATATTGATGCCTGTATCACTCGTCTGCGTCTGACTGTGAATGATATGTCGGTGATTGACGAGAAACAGCTTAAAGATCTGGGCGCGATGGGCGTGGTGAAACTGGGCTCTAACAACCTGCAGGTTATCCTGGGGCCAATGGCGGAAATCATTGCCGGTCAGATGAAAGATATTCGTTCCGAAGATTAACTACCGTGCCGGCACTGCTGGTGTTCAGGTTGTAGTCTGAGTTTGGTTAAATCCAAGCCTCCGCATCATGCGGGGGCTTTTTGTTTGTGCATTTAACCACCCGGAAGCAGAAATAATCGTAAGAAAACCGCAGTTTTTATTGTGAATTCATTCAGAATTGTGGATCATTAGCGGCAATATTTCTGCTCTGCCGGGCGTAACGCCTTCTTCGCAGAAACCATTTTCTGACAATACTAAATAAACTTTGAGGTGCTATAGATGAGTGAAGCTGAGGCTCGTCCATCGAACTTCATTCGCCAAATCATTGATAAAGATTTAGCGGATGGTAAACACACTAGCGTGCATACTCGTTTCCCGCCGGAGCCGAATGGCTATCTGCATATCGGACACGCGAAGTCGATCTGTTTGAACTTTGGTATTGCTCAGGACTATCAGGGTCAGTGTAACTTACGTTTTGACGACACAAACCCTGAAAAAGAAGATCTCGAATACGTTGAGTCAATTAAGAAAGATGTACAGTGGCTGGGCTTTGAGTGGTCCGGTGATGTTTGCTACTCATCTGACTATTTTGACAAGCTGTATGAATATGCGGTGGAACTGATCCAAAAAGGCTTGGCGTATGTTGAAGAGCTGAGTCCGGAGCAGATTCGTGAATACCGTGGTACCTTGACCGCGCCGGGTAAACACAGCCCGTACCGCGATCGCAGCGTAGAAGAAAACCTGGCACTGTTTGAAAAAATGCGTGCCGGTGAATTTGCCGAAGGCACTGCGTGTCTGCGCGCTAAGATCGATATGGCATCGTCATTCATCGTACTGCGCGATCCTGTGCTGTACCGTGTGCGTTTTGCTGACCACCACCAAACCGGTGACAAGTGGTGCATCTACCCGATGTATGACTTCACCCACTGTATTTCCGATGCACTGGAAGGGATTACTCACTCTCTGTGTACGCTGGAATTCCAGGACAACCGCCGTCTGTATGACTGGGTTCTGGATAACATCAGCATCGAATGTCACCCACGTCAGTATGAGTTCAGCCGCCTGAACCTTGAATATACCGTGATGTCGAAGCGTAAACTGAACCAACTGGTGACTGAAAAACTGGTTAACGGTTGGGATGATCCGCGTATGCCGACCATTTCAGGCCTGCGTCGCCGTGGCTTCACCTCAGGTTCAATTCGCGAATTCTGTAAACGTATCGGTGTGACCAAACAAGACAACATGATCGAGTTTGGCGTGCTGGAATCTTGTATTCGTGATGACCTGAACGAAAACGCACCACGTGCAATGGCGGTTCTGGATCCGGTCAAAGTTGTGATTGAAAACTTTGACGCGGACAGCACTGAAATGCTGAGCATCGCTAACCATCCGAATAAACCGGAAATGGGCGAGCGTCATGTTCCGTTCAGCCGTGAAATCTGGATCGAGCGTGAAGACTTCCGCGAAGAAGGCAACAAGAAGTACAAGCGTCTTGTGCTGGGTAAAGAAGTTCGTCTGCGTGGCGCCTACGTGATTAAAGCTGAGCGTGTTGAAAAAGACGAGCAGGGTAACATCACCACTATTTACTGTACTTACGATGCCGATACGCTGGGTAAAAACCCGGAAGATGGCCGTAAGGTGAAAGGTGTGATTCACTGGGTATCGGCTCAGCAGGGTGTTGCTGCCGAGTTCCGCCTGTACGATCGTCTGTTTACCGTACCAAACCCGGGTGCTGCGGATGACTTCGCTGCCACCATTAACCCGGAATCTCTGGTCAAACTGAACGGTTTTGTTGAGCCAAGCCTGGCTAATGCAGAAGCTGAGTTCGGTTACCAGTTTGAGCGTATGGGTTACTTCTGTGCGGATGCTAAAGATTCTCAGCCGGAAGCGCTGGTCTTTAACCGTACCGTTGGTCTGCGCGATACCTGGGCGAAAATTGAAAACGCCTGATATCTGAGCGAATGATAAATTGATCCGAAAGCCAGCTGTATGCTGGCTTTCTTTTTATCAATAACGCGTAATCCAGGCCCGAAGCCTTAGCAAAACCGCAGCTTTTGTGTGAGATTCCTGCGATTATTGTGGCTTAGGTACATTTTTTACTTTATACCCTATAGTTTTGCCCCTCCGATCCGATATATTTAACAGATCACAGAATTCATTAGTTAAAGCACTCAGCTGAGCCTTTTATGCATCAATTTTTCAAGCGATTGCTATTGCCTCTCGCCGTAGCCGTTGTGACTCAGACTTCCATCGTATATGCAGAGGGCATCCGCCTGATCGGACCTGGCGGTGAAGTGCAATCCGAGCCTCAATTCAGCGAACAGGTCGTTCCTGCTCGCACCTCAGAGGCTGCGCCTTCTTCTGTACGTAGCCAACAGACGGCACCTGTCTCGGCCAGGGCGGCCAATATTATGCCGTCCGATGAACCTTCGACTTTTTTTGGCCCGACCACAGAGCAGGATACGCTTTGGTCAATCGCCAGCCGGTTACGTCCGTCGCCCAGTGTTTCTGTGCAGCAGACCTTGCTGGCCATCTATCGTCTTAATCCTCAGGCGTTTGAAAATCAGAACATCCACAGCCTGATGCCGGGCAGTACGTTGCGTGTGCCATCGTTGGCGCAGGCACGCAGTGCGACCACTCAGGAAGCGGTCAATGTCATGAACGCGCATCAGGCGCGCCTCAACCAGACTACCGCCCGACCGGTTGCTCCGGTGCAAATTGCCGCACCGCAAGCTCAACCGACCCCTGCAGCACAGACGGCCACACCTGCGACCACCGCTACCGCACCTGTGACCACCGCAACAGCACCTGCTGCCACGCCTTCGCCTGTTACCCGCAGTGACGTGGATAAAGTTGAGCAGCAGATTGCTTCATCTGATTCAGAGATGCTGGCGCTGGAAGAGAAAAACCATCGTTTGCGTCTGATGCTGGCTGAGATGCAGTCCGAAGTGGATACGCTGAAAAACGAACTGGGTGATGAAAACCGCATCCGCTCTGAAGTGGAAAAATTGCTCGATGAACAACGCAGCAAGCAGCAGGAAGAGCAGAAACTGGCGCCATCAACCTGGGACCAGATTCTTTCCAATGGCTGGTTGGTGGGCTTGATGGCTCTGATCCCGGGTCTGGCGATCGCCTTCCTGGTTCTGATGCTGCTCAATCGTCGTTCGCAAACCGATAGTCAGGAACAGAAACCTGCCGAACAAACTCCGCCTCCTCAGGCTGAAGCCGCTGCGGTTGTGGCGGGAGACGAAGCCCTGCAGAGTCTGGAAGATGACCTGCTGCTGGATGATGACTTATTCGGTGAAGCGGATGACAGCGAACTGACGTTCAGTGATGAAACGGCAGAAGCTGACCAGGCGCAAGATGATATTTTTGCGGATCTGGATGAAAACGATCTCGATTTCAATCTGGAAGATGAAGACGGTGAAGATCCGTTTGCCGGTATCGACGATGACGGCGATCTGGATACCGACTTTGGCAGTAACAGTGGCATCAGTGTTAACGGCGATGAAAAAGCGCTTGGCCTGGAAGAGATGGAGCGCGCGTTGGATCAGGCGGTTCAAGAGCCGGAAGATGATGACGATGCGGTCTTTGATCTCTCAGATGATGATGACGATTTAGCTCAGGACGAAATCGAGTCTCTGCTCGGCGATACGGAAGTCGGTGAAGAACTTGATTCCGGTATGTTGGATCAGTCGATGCTCGATGACTTGCTCAACAGCAGTGATGAGGAGGATGACGACCTGGCTGCGCTCGATTTTGACAGCCTGCTGGATGAGAACAGCCTCGATGAAGCCAAAGTTACCTCGGATGAGGAGCTGGAAAGTCTGTTCAGTAACATTGAAGCCCAGGCTGACCTGGATCAGCTTGAAGCGCTGAGCGATGAAGCGGCGCTGCTCGATGAAATGCTGGATGAGGATCTTGAACTCGACATCGATAGTAACAGCACCGAGCTGCTTGATGAGTTGCTGGCAGAATCAGATGAGGTTTCTGCCCAGAGTGAAAGTGACCAACTGCTGGATGAGCTGTTAGAGCAGAGTGGGTCTGAGACGGCGGATGATGCATTCGATATTGACAGTGACAGTCTGCTGGATGAATGGCTGGAGAAAGAGCAAGAGAGCAGTGCAGTCAGCGAGGACGAACCGGAAGCGTTGACTGAAC
This sequence comes from Vibrio sp. CDRSL-10 TSBA, assembly GCA_039696685.1. NCBI lineage: Bacteria > Pseudomonadati > Pseudomonadota > Gammaproteobacteria > Vibrionales > Vibrionaceae > Vibrio > Vibrio sp. CDRSL-10 TSBA. The sequence continues at coordinate 941,353 of CP155566.1, forward strand.
TGGATGACGGCACTGAATTCTTTGATGAGCTGCTGGAAATCGAGCAACAGGCGCAGCAGCCTGAGCCAGAATACAACAGTACCCATTTCAAAAATGATTTGCTGGATGCTGTCCCAGACAACGATCCTTTGCTGGAAGAGTTCGATTTTGGTGATGAGAGTGATTTCTCTCTCGATAGCGACAGCGATGACGAATTTGAGTTTAATCCGGAGATTGAAGGCAGCGAAAGCGAAGCAGAACCGCAAGCGCCAGCGGAAGAGCCTGTAGCACCACAAAGCGTCAGCAGTCAGCCTGAACCGGTCGCGAATGAATTTGGCGTTCCTCAGGATGATGATTGGTTACTGGACGATCCATTCGGTGCTGATTCGTCGCCCGCAGAGGAAGAAGAACCGCTGTCATCGGCTGACTTTATGGCCGGGTTGGATCAACAACAGCAACCTGAGACAGAGGCGCAAGCCGAGCCGCAAGAGCCTGAACTGACTTCTGAAGCGAGTTCCGATTCTGCCCCACAAACGGAAGAGTCTGCTCCACAACCTGAAGAGCTTGAACCACAAGCTGAAGCGCCGGAACCACAAGCAGAAGACCTGGCTGCGCAATTTGCTGATGCTCAGGCTGAGTCAGACGATGAAGCGTTTGATTTTGATGATTTAGAGCTGTCGGAATACAGCGAAGCGGATGCCCTGGCTGACAGTGTTGCTGAACCTGACGAATCGGTTGAGGCGCAATCTGAACCGGAAGCCGCCACTGAGGAGCAAGCTAAGCCTCAACAGCCGGAACTGACTTCTGAAGTGAGTGCCGATTCTGCCCCACAAACGGAAGAGTCTGCTCCACAAACGGAAGAGCTTGAACCACAAGCTGAAGCGCCGGAGCCACAAGCGGAAGACCTGGCTGCGCAATCTGCTGATGCTCAGGCTGAGTCAGAAGATGAAGCGTTTGCTTTTGATGACTTAGATCTGCCGAAGTACAGCGAAGCGGATGCCCTGGCTGACAGCGTTGCTGAACCTGATGAATCGGTTGAGGCGCAATCTGAACCGGAAGCCGCCACTGAGGAGCAAGCTGAGCCGCAAGAGCCGGAACTGACCTCTGAAGCGAGTGCAGAGCCTGCCCCGCAAACGGAAGAGTTTGAACCGCAAGCTGAACCTCAATCTGAAGATCATGAGCCACAAGCGGAAGACCTGGCTGCGCAATTTGCTGATGCTCAGGCTGAGTCAGACGACGAAGCGTTTGATTTTGATGATTTAGATCTGCCGGAATACAGCGAAGCAGATGCCTTGGCTGACAGTGTTGCTGAACCTGATGAATCGGTTGAGGCGCAATCTGAACCGGAAGCCGCCACTGAGGAGCAAGCCGAGCCGCAAGAGCCGGAACTGACCTCTGAAGCGAGTTCAGAGCCTGCCCCACAATCGGAGGAGTTTGAACCGCAATCTGCTGATGCTCAGGCTGAGTCAGAAGATGAAGCGTTTGCTTTTGATGACTTAGATCTGACGGAGTACAGCGAAGCGGATGCCCTGGCTGACAGCGTTGCTGAACCTGATGAATCGGTTGAGGCGCAATCTGAACCAGAAGCTGCCGCAGAGGTGCAAGCTGAGCCGCAAGAGCCGGAACTGACCTCTGAAGCGACTGCAGAGCCTGCCCCACAATCGGAAGAGTTTGAACCGCAAGCTGAAGCGCCGGAACCACAAGCGGAAGATCTGGCTGCGCAATTTGCTGATGCTCAGGCTGAGTCAGACGACGAAGCGTTTGCTTTTGATGATTTAGAACTGCCGGAATACAGCGAAGCAGACGCACTGGCTGACAGCATCTCGGATCCGCAAGCTGAGGCACAGCCTGAAAGCTCAGTACAAGCAGAGCAGCCAGAAAGTTCCGAAGCCGACGAAGCATATGCTTTTGATGATTTAGAGCTACCGGAATACAGCGAAGCAGACGCCCTGGCTGACAGCGTTGCTGAACCGCAAGCGGAGGCAGAGCCTGAAAGCTCAGCACAAGCCGAGCAGCCAGAAAGTGTCGAAGCAGATGAAGCGTTTGCTTTTGATGACTTAGATCTGCCGGAGTACAGCGAAGAAGACGCACTGGCTGACAGCGAATATGAAACTGAATCAGAGTTCATTTTTGACGGTGACGAAGACGAAGCGTTGTCAGATGAGTTGTTTGCTGAGCTGGAGCAGTCTTTCGCCGAAGACGGCATGGGTGGCGAAACTGAGCCTGAACCGCGTGGTGATAGTGACAATACGCCATCACCTCAGTCAGACAAGACTGCGGCGCGAGAGGAGTTTGACGAGGACGCACTCAATGCGTTGCTTGATGAACAGCCTCACAGTGACAGCTTCTCGTTTGATGGTCCGATTGATGCTCAAACTATTGACAGTGCGGGTATGGACATTGAAGCCATGCTGGATATGGGCGGCGAAGACTGGAATGGCTTTAGCCTGACAGCGGACCAGCAGGCTGACATCATGGATGATGTGCCGGAAGAAGAGCTGGCGGCCTGGCAGCCGGAAATCCAGAATCAGCAGCCGGAAGTGGAAACTGAAAACTGGGGTAAGCAAGAAGACATCATGGACTTCGACCCGCAGCAGAATCAGTTTATGACCATTGATGAGCTGATGGCGCAGGTTGAGCGGGAAGATATGGGGCTTTCCCCTGATGATGAAGAGCTCAAGCTTGATGTGGGGTTGAATGAGTTTCCGGATGTGATCGGGGAAATTTCCGACATTGATGTCGACAGCAATGCTGAAGCCGCCGGGAAGTTGGATCTGGCCCAGATCTATATGGAAATGAATGACCATAAAGGGGCGGTGAAGCTGTTGGAAGAAGCGATCGTTGATGGCAGTGATGATATTCGCCGCCAAGCCAAGCACTTGATCGATGTGATTAATGGCAGGGCTTAATCTGTCGCCTGATAAATGAGTGGTATTGCATAGGCAGTGTCATAATTGAGTAAAAAAAGAGGCAACCGGGTTGCCTCTTTTTTCTGTTGATTAGAATTTATCATGCAGAGGGTTTATACTGCCCGCCCTATTTCCCTTAGATGTTTAAGAGAAAAACGACATGAGAATCGCTCTGGGTATCGAGTATGACGGTACTCACTATTATGGCTGGCAACGCCAACGAGAAGTTAAAAGCGTACAGGAAGAGCTGGAAAAAGCATTGAGTGTGATCGCTAACCATCCGGTAGAAGTTCAGTGTGCAGGCCGCACTGATGCGGGTGTGCACGGCACTGGCCAGGTTGTCCATTTTGATACCACAGCGAGCCGTAAAATGGTGGCCTGGACCATGGGTGCCAACGCCAATTTACCAAAGGACATTGCGGTGCGCTGGGCGAAAGAGGTTCCGGACGAATTTCATGCCCGATTCACTGCAACAGCACGCAGATACCGCTATGTGATCTACAATCACATGTATCGCCCGGGAATTTTGTCTTCCGGTGTGAGTCATTATCATGGTGAACTGGATGCTGAGCGTATGCACCGAGCCGGACAATTCCTGCTGGGTGAGAATGACTTCACGTCATTCAGAGCTGCACATTGTCAGTCACGCAGTCCTTGGCGTAACATAATGCACTTAAACGTCACTCGTCATGAGCGCTACGTTGTGATTGATATTAAAGCCAATGCGTTTGTCCACCATATGGTGCGTAACATTACCGGCAGCCTGATTGCTGTCGGTCGTGGTGAGCAGGAGCCGGAGTGGATAGAGTGGTTGCTGGCGGCGAAAGATCGCAGCCTTGCAGGGGCGACGGCCAAAGCGGAAGGCTTGTATTTGGTCGACGTTGATTACCCGCCGGTGTTTGAGCTGCCTGAAGCGCCGATGGGACCGCTGTTTCTTACCAGAAAGTTTGAACTAACCGGATTGGATTAGCTCAAATTAAACAATGTTGTGCGTGGGATAACTGTTCAGGAAATAGGTACAACCAGTTTTTTGTCCACAGTTGGCATTTTCTGTGCTTTAATCCACACGCGTTAATGTCGAATAAAAATCTGTCGCAATACGGCGGCAGATGAGAGAGTAAAAGGTCTTGCATGAGCTGGCTTGAGAAGATTTTAGAGAAAAGCAACATCGGTAGTTCACGTAAAGCGTCTATCCCTGAAGGGGTATGGACCAAATGTACATCTTGTGAACAGGTGCTTTATTACGCTGAATTAGAGCGCAATCTTGAAGTTTGTCCAAAATGTAACCATCACATGCGCATGAAAGCGCGTCGTCGTCTTGAGTCATTTTTGGATGAAGCAAACCGCTACGAAATTGCGGAAGAACTAGAGCCGCAAGATAAGCTGAAGTTTAAAGACTCGAAGCGTTATAAAGAGCGTATTGCAGCTGCTCAGAAGAGCAGTGGCGAAAAAGATGCCCTGATTGTTATGAAAGGCGAGCTGATGACCATTCCTGTGGTTGCCTGTGCGTTTGAATTCTCTTTCATGGGTGGCTCAATGGGTTCAGTGGTTGGTGCGCGTTTTGTACGTGCTGTTGACGCTGCAATCGAAGCTAACTGTGGTCTGGTTTGTTTCTCTGCCAGTGGTGGTGCCCGTATGCAGGAAGCGCTGATGTCGCTGATGCAGATGGCAAAAACCAGTGCGGCACTGGAGCGTCTGACTGCAAAAGGTCTGCCGTTTATCTCTGTGCTGACTGATCCGACCATGGGCGGTGTGTCTGCGAGTCTGGCAATGCTGGGTGACATCAACATTGGTGAACCGAAAGCACTGATCGGTTTTGCTGGTCGTCGTGTTATCGAGCAGACTGTACGTGAAGACCTTCCACAAGGCTTCCAGCGCAGTGAGTTCCTGCTGGACCACGGTGCGATTGACATGATTGTTGACCGTCGTGAAATGCGTCAGCGCGTTGCTGGTCTGTTGGCAAAAATGACTCGTCAGGAATCACCGCTGGTTGTTTCTGTGAACGATGCGCCAAATGAAGAACCATATTCTGTACCAGAAGCGGACAAAAAAGGGTAAAGTAGTCGCTAACTAAACCAAGCAAAACAATGGTTATACGTTAGATGAAGCAAAACCCAATTCCACAAGCCACATCGCCATTATCGGTGTGGCTTGATTATTTAACCCATATTCATTCCTCCGCTATTGACCTGGGTCTGGACCGTGTTCAGGCTGTCGCTCAAAAAGCCAATCTCACCAAACCTGCTCCGACAGTGATTACTGTTGCCGGCACCAACGGCAAAGGTTCAACCTGTGCGTTGATGGAAGCGATTCTGCTTGATGCCGGATACTCAGTCGGTGTTTACAGTTCTCCCCACTTAATTCGTTACAACGAACGTGTCCGAATCAATGGTCAGGATCTGCCTGATGAAAAGCACACTGAAGCCTTTGCGTTTATTGAACAGCAGCGCGGTGACATTACGCTTAGCTTGTTTGAGTTCGGTACGCTGGCTGCACTGCGTCTGTTCCAGACGGAACAAGTCGAAGTGGTGCTGTTAGAAGTCGGTCTGGGCGGGCGTCTTGATGCGACCAACGTGGTCGATCATGATGTGTCGGTGATCACCAGTCTGGCCGTTGACCATGTTGACTGGCTGGGCAGCGATATTAACGTGATTGGCTTCGAGAAGGCTGGTATTTACCGTTCAGGCAAACCGGCCATCTGCGGTCAGCCGACACCACCTCCTACTGTAGCTGCACATGCTGATGACATCGGCGCCGAGTTTTATCAGGTCGGAATCCAGTTCAATTACCACAAGACCAGTGACACGACGTGGAACTGGAACAGTGGCTCGTTTGATCTGAGCGATCTGCCGCTACCGACCTTGCCGCTGCCAAACGCAGCAACAGCGCTGATGGCGCTGGGCAGTGCTGCGCTGGAGATCAGTGACGTGAATATCGTCAATGGCCTGCGCAATGCGACTCTGGCGGGGCGTATGCAGCAAATCAGCCACTCACCAACCATCTTACTTGATGTCGCGCATAACCCGCATTCGGCGGAATATCTGGTGTCGCAGTTACAGCAACGATTCCAGGATCAGACCGTGCATATGGTGGTCGGTATGCTGCACGACAAAGATGTGAAGTCGACGCTGGCGATTCTGAAACCGATCGTGAAGCAGTGGTATCCGGCCTCATTAAGCGGCCCTCGCGCGGCGACAGCGGATGAATTGTGCCTGACGCTGGATGTTGATCAGGTGCGCTATGCTAACCCGGTAGAGGCTTTTGAAGCGGCGTTGACACAAGCGCAGGCTGACGATGTCATAGTCGTCGCCGGCTCCTTCCATACCGTCGGTGAAGTGCTGGAGCATTGGCAACAATCCAACCCGTCGTAATTCCAAGGGAGTAGAGATGGCAAGTAAATTCCAAAGCCGTTTGGTCGGTACCATTATTCTTGTAGCGGTCGGGGTCATCGTATTACCTGATGTGCTCGATGGCAAAAAGCTGCATTACAAGGAAGAGATGACCGCCATCCCCATTAAGCCAGAAACTGGACAGTGAAGTGGAAAAGTTCGAGGTGGTGGAACCGGTAGAAGAAGATGCGGTCTTGCCTGAAACGCCGGTGGTCGCGATTGCGACCGCTCCGGAGAGCAAAACAGACTCAGCCCCGGAGGCTGAGTCCTCGCAATCTTTGGTCACCGCAACCCGCAGTGTGGCGGAAAAAAATGAGTATCAGGACAGTGCCTGGTTGATTCAGTTGATGGCGCTCAAGAATGCAGATAACGCGAAAAACATGGTCGCGGATCTGCAAAAGCGAGGCTATCAGGCTCATACCAAACAAGAAAATGGTTTTACCCGCGTGATCATTGGCCCGGATGTTTCGAAAAGTAAGCTGGAAAAACAGCTACTGGAATTAGAAGAAATTACCGGCGCAAAAGGTCAGTTGCTTAAATTTAAACCACTAAACCCATAAGAAAACGTTTGCGTCGCGTTTTTTTCTGTTAAAATGCGCGCCAACTTAGAATGTAAGAACTCATGAACTGGTTAGATATTGTCATTTTAAGTGTGATTGGCCTGTCTGCGCTGATCAGTCTGGTACGTGGCTTTGCCAAAGAAGCATTGTCGTTAGTAATCTGGTTCGGAGCTTTTTACATTGCTTCCGAGTACTACGCCAAATTGGCGGTATACTTTACTAACATTAAAGATGAAATGTTTCGCAATGGTACAGCAATCGCAGCGTTGTTTGTCGCGACGCTGATTGTCGGAGCTATTGTCAACTACGTGATTTCGCAGTTGGTACAGAAGACCGGGCTTTCAGGAACAGACAGAATTCTCGGCGTCGTATTTGGCGCTTTGCGTGGAGTTCTGATTGTTGCAGCAGCCTTATTTTTTATGGATGCGTTCACCGCATTCCCAAGCTCTGAGTGGTGGAAGGGCTCGCAGCTGGTGCCGGAATTTAGCCGCATTATTGCTCCGTTCTTTGAACACTTACAAGCAACATCAAGTTTTCTGTCCGGCGCGCGTTAAGCGCCGGCTATTGTCGCAAATCGAGGATTAGGACATGTGTGGTATTGTTGGAATCGTGGGTACAACGCCTGTAAACCAGTCAATTTATGACGCGTTAACGGTATTGCAGCATCGTGGCCAAGATGCCGCTGGTATTTGTACCATCGAAAGCAATCGTTTTCGTCTGCGTAAAGCGAACGGTTTAGTCAAGGATGTGTTTGAAGCTAAGCACATGCAGCGTCTTCAGGGTTCTGTGGGTATCGGCCACGTTCGTTACCCGACTGCTGGCAGCTCCAGCGCATCAGAAGCTCAGCCTTTCTACGTAAACTCACCATTTGGTATCACCCTCGCACACAACGGCAACCTGACTAACGCTACGGCAGTTCGTCAGAAACTGTTCGAGAAAGACCGTCGTCATGTCAACACAACTTCTGATTCAGAAGTACTGCTGAACGTGCTGGCGCACGAAATCGACACCGTAAAAGGTAACGTGACTGCGGACGATGTATTCCGTGCCATTGCTAACGTGCACCGTACTATTCGCGGCGCATACGCGGTGACTGCAATGATCATCGGCCACGGTATGATTGCATTCCGTGACCCGAACGGTATCCGTCCTCTGTGTCTGGGTAAACGTGAAGTGAACGGCCGTACTGAATACATGGTTGCGTCTGAGTCTGTGGCTCTGGATGCGGTTGGTTTCGACTTTATGCGCGATGTGGCGCCGGGCGAAGCGATTTACGCGACGTTTGAAGGTGAACTGTTCACTAAGCAGTGTGCGGATAACCCGGTTTCTGAACCCATGTATTTTCGAATTCGTTTACTTCGCCCGTCCTGATTCATTCATCGACAAAATTTCGGTGTACAGCGCACGCGTTGAAATGGGCAAAAAACTGGGTGAGCGTATCAAGGCTGACTTCAGCGACCTGGATATCGACGTCGTGATCCCAATCCCTGAAACTTCATGCGACATCGCACTGGAGATTGCTCAGGCACTGGATAAGCCATACCGTCAGGGTTTCGTGAAGAACCGTTACGTAGGCCGTACCTTCATCATGCCAGGCCAGCAACAGCGTAAGAAATCGGTACGTCGTAAGCTGAACACCATCCGTTCTGAATTTAAAGATAAGAACGTACTGCTGGTGGATGACTCGATTGTTCGTGGTACGACTTCAGAGCAGATCATTGAAATGGCACGTGATTCAGGTGCGAAGAAAGTGTACATGGTGTCTGCGGCGCCGGAAATTCGTTTCCCGAACGTTTACGGTATCGATATGCCAAGTGCCAACGAACTGATTGCACACGGCCGTGATAACGATGCGATCTGTAAGCAAATTGGTGCTGACGCGCTTATCTTCCAGACACTGGATGATTTGGTTGATGCGGTACGTGTGGGTAACCAGGACATCGCGAAGTTTGAAACTTCAGTGTTTAACGGCGAATACGTGACCGGCGATATTGATCAGCAATACCTGGACTTCCTTGAGTCGATGCGCAGCGACGATGCCAAGACCGAGCGTGAGATTCAGCAAGAGCTGGCTAACCTTGAGTTGTACAACGAAGGCGCTTAAGTCTCTGTACAATCAGCGTTAACTGCGCTTTATCGCGAAAGGCTTCCTGCGGGAAGCCTTTTTCATGCCTGCTGTTTGGTAAGTCTGGCCTCACGGTTTTACTGGCTTATGGGTTTACAGGTTGATACTTACAGGTGTATGAGCTCACAGGTGTTTGAGCTTACTGGCGTATGAGCTTACAGGCTGATGAACTTACGGGCTAATCAGCTCACGGGTAATGCGCGCTGAAATCTTACCCGAGGTGCCATGTTATGCAGCACTCAGTTGAGGGGAAGGAGAGGGAGCAGAGAGATAAAAAAGGCTTCCCGCAGGAAGCCTTTGTGTGATGCAAGCACTAAACTACAGCACCATCGCAGCCAGCCAGCCGAAAGCAATCAGTGGCAGGTTGTAGTGAATAAAGGTCGGAACCACGGTTTCCCAGATGTGTTCGTGCTGACCATCCGCATTCAGGCCTGATGTCGGGCCTAACGTGGAGTCTGATGCCGGAGAAACCTGCATCACCCAGTGCGGCTGCGGTACCCACCAGGGCAATAGTTGCCATAGGCGAGAAGCCGAATGCGATACACAGCGGAACGTAGATAGTGGCAATAATCGGAATGGTTGAGAACGACGAGCCGATACCCATGGTCACCAGCAGACCGACAACCAGCATCAGCAGTGCCGCCAGTGGTTTGTTGTCACCGATACTGGTCGACAGAGCTTGAACCAAATCTTCCACGCCGCCAGTTGCTTTCATTACGGCGGCAAAACCTGCCGCTGCAATCATGATAAAACCAATCATCGCCATCATGTGTACGCCTTGAGTGAAGACGTCGTGAGTCTCTTTCCAGGCAATCACGCCACCAAAGGTGAACACCATAAAGCCAGCCAGAGCACCGATGATCATTGAACCGGTGGCCAGTTGCACGGCAAGAGCAACTATAATACCAACCCCTGCGACAGCAATGTGCATTTTATTGATTGCGGTGCTTTCCTGGCTGATGGTGGTCAGTTCGGTTTCCTGGTACACACGAGGCTTACGGTAAGAGAAAAATACCGCAACCAGCAGGCCGAATACCATGCCAAGGCCTGGCAACAGCATAGCCATAGGGACCTGGCTTGCCGTGACATGCTCAAGGCCGTTGTCACGCAGGTTTTTCAGCAGGATGTTATTGAGGAAAATGCCACCAAAACCAACCGGCAGTACCATGTAAGGTGTGATCAGACCAAAGGTCAGCACACAGGCAATCAGGCGACGGTCGATACCCAGTTTGGCAAATACGCTCAGCAGAGGCGGAATAAGAATTGGAATGAAAGCGATATGCACCGGGATCAGGTTTTGCGATGACATTGCCATCAGCAGCAGCGCGAACACGATCGCGTACTTCATACCGGTCGACGCGGCCATGCTATGACGACCATGGATACGTTTAATGACGCTTTGTGCGAGTAAATCGGTGATGCCCGATTTAGAAATAGCCACGGCAAAAGTGCCCAGCATTGCGTAGCTGAGTGCGATGGTCGCACCGCCACCTAGGCCGCTTTCAAACGCTGCCACCGTACTATTGAGATCCATGCCGGAAACCAGGCCACCAACGATGGCACTAAACGTCAGGGCAACCACGACGTTTACGCGCATCAGTGCCAGGATCAGCATGACACAGACAGAAATAACTACAGGATTCATATACTTCTCGGTCAATAATGCAAAAATTAATTATTATTCAAGTTCATTGTCATCGTTGCTCAACGGCCAGCCACCAAGAGCTTTCCATTTGTTGACGATGCCGCAGAATAGCTCCGCGGTTTGTTGTGTGTCGTAAAGCGCTGAATGGGCTTCACGGTTGTCAAATTCCATCCCTGCAACTTTGCAGGCTTTAGCCAGTACTGTCTGACCGTAAGCCAATCCGCTTAATGCCGCGGTATCAAAGGTAGCAAAGGGGTGGAACGGAACTCGTTTGAGCTTGCAGCGTTCGCTGGCTGCCATCACAAAGCCGTGGTCAAAAGCGGCGTTGTGCGCGACGATAATCGCGCGGCTGCAATCGGACGCTTTTTGCTCTTTGCGCACTTGTTTGTAGATCTCTTTAAGGGCGTGCTCTTCGCTCACCGCACCGCGCAGCGGACTGAAAGGATCACGAATACCATTAAATTCCAGCGCGGCTTTTTCCAGGTTGGCACCTTCAAAAGGCTCGATATGAAAATGGATGGTAGAAGCCGGGTGAAGGTCACCGTTTTCATCCATACTTAACGTCACCGCACAGATCTCCAGCAGTGCATCGGTGTGTGGGTTAAATCCTGCGGTCTCGACATCGATAACCACCGGGAAATAGCCACGAAAACGTTTTTTCAAGGTCAGAGCTTCATTTGTATCCGTCATGTGATCCCTAGCTTATGTGATAGGGGCAGCATTATTGCAGATTCTCCCAGTAAGAAAAACCAACTCAGCGGATTAAAACGCAATTAATTGATGCCCGATGCGAGCCTGATAGCACAACAGGATCGAATCCGTTTCCTGTGCGAGAAAAACAGCAGTTAGAGCCTAAGCGCTATGGCTGAGGCGGCTATTTCGAACATTGAGAATTAAGGGTTGGCGAGATTTTTGCATCCTAGTGATAAGAAACAGTGCAGTGGCAAAATACCGTCATTGCCATGCAGCAGGAAAAGAGAAGTAAGTCCTTATGAATAAATGGGTTGTATCAAGTCTGGTGACGGTCAGTGTCTGTAGCGCGATGTCTGCAGCGGCAATGGAAAAACGCTATGTGGCAAAGCCGGAACAGTCAAGCTGGCAAATGCTGACCAACACTCCGCTCGAGTGTCAGATGGTGCACCCGATTCCAAATTACGGCGATGCGGTGTTTACGGCTCACGCCAGTAAAAAGATGAACCTCGACTTTGAACTGAAAATGCGTCGTCCGATGGGGGAAACGCGCGATGTCAGCCTGATCTCGATGCCGCCGGCCTGGCGGCCGGGTGAAAGTGCAGATCGCATTACCAACATTCAGTTTTTCAAGCAGTTTGATGGCTATATTGGTGGTCAGACGGCCTGGACTCTGCTCAGTGAACTGGAGCAGGGGCGTTATCCGACTTTCAGCTATCAGGATTGGCAAAGTCGCAATCAGCGCATTGAAGTAGCTTTGTCTTCAGTGTTGTTCCAGCCGCAGTACAACGTGTTTAGTGACTGTATCGCCAACCTGCTGCCATACAGTTTTGAAGATATCTCGTTCACCATTTTGCATTATGACCGGGGTGACAGCATTGAGCTGAATAAAGCCTCGCAGAAACGTCTGGCGCAGATTGCCGAGTACATTCGTTACAATCAGGACATCGATCTGGTTCTGGTGTCGACTTATACCGATTCGGAACTGGGTAAAGGGGAAAGCCAGAGTTTGTCTGAGAAGCGCGCTGAATCACTGCAGAATTACTTCCAGTCTCTGGGGCTGTCTGCGGACCGGATTCAGGTTCAGGGCTACGGCAAACGTCGTCCTGTTGCCGACAATGCTTCGCCAATCGGTAAAGACAAAAACCGTCGGGTTGTCATTTCTCTAGGCCGTACTCAGGTCTGAGCGCGCAGCCCGGAAAATGGTCATGACTCAGGGGCTGATTGGTCAGCCCTGTTTATGCCGGCTTATTTGTGTTACCAAATGAGTTTAGGCGCAATGAGCTAAGACAGAATCAGTTCAGACGGAACTTGGCAATCAGGTTGCAACTGGATGCGCTGTCGATGTCTTTCACTAACTTCGCTAACTCTGGATTTGGATGGCGCTTCATAAACTCAATCAGGGCTTTTTTACAGCAGCCCAGTGAATCTACAAACGCTTCGCAGCTTGGATTCTGACACTGAGGTATCAGCGTCAGGACCCGCTCTGATGCCAGCTCCAGATATTTGAGCTCATACTGGTCATCTCCGACCGTGCGCCAGAAACTGGCCATGTTGTGACAGGAGATGACGGAGATCAGCAAGCGATCTTCCATTTCAACGTCATAGCGGGTACCGATACGATCGCTTAAGGTCAGGGCCTGCTGGTAGTGCAGGATACCGCGCAGATGATCGGCCTGCTGCATGGCGATATCGGCCAGTAATGTGTGTTGCTCCCACTCTTTGATTGTCATGAATGATTCTCCTCATCAACCAACATAACACGGATTAATACAATCTAAATGATAATTATTATCATGTAAACCATGTATATTGCAGGGAGATAAAACAAAACCGCCACACGGGCGGCTTTGTTGACAGGCAAATCAGCGGCGGATGGCCGCAGAATCAGCCTTCCAGGCCAGCGTTGGCTTGCTTGTTCTGGATCAGCTCAATCATGTAACCGTCCGGATCTTTAACGAACGCAATGTGCGTGCTGCCGCCTTTTACCGGACCTGGTTCACGCGTAACGTTACCACCGGCTGCTTTGATCGCGTCACAAGTCGCGTAGATATCATCTGCGCCGATCGCGATATGGCCGAATGCGTTACCCAGGTCGTACTCTTCCACACCCCAGTTGTAAGTCAGCTCGATAACCGCTGCTTCAGACTCATCGCCGTAACCTACGAACGCCAGAGTGTATTTGTATTCGGTATTCTCGTTTTTACGCAGCAGTTTCATACCCATAACCTGAGTGTAAAACTCAATTGAACGATCAAGATCGCCAACGCGCAGCATGGTATGAAGAATACGGTTGTTTGACATAATGGACTCCTAGCTTTCCGGGTAAACTTTCTCTTTGAATTCGCACAGGTCTTCAATAATGCAACTGCCACAACGTGGTTTACGCGCCACGCAAGTGTAGCGACCGTGCAATATCAGCCAGTGGTGTACATCGAGTTTGAACTCTTTAGGAACAACTTTCAGCAGCTTCTGCTCAACGTCATCCACCGTTTTGCCCATGGCAAACTTGGTACGGTTCGAAACTCGAAAAATGTGGGTGTCGACGGCAATGGTCGGCCAGCCAAACGCGGTATTGAGCACCACGTTGGCGGTTTTGCGTCCGACACCCGGCAGGGCTTCCAGTGCTTCGCGGTTTTCCGGCACTTCACCCTGATGTTGATCGAGCAGAATACGACAGGTTTTAATCACGTTTTCTGCTTTAGAGTTGAACAGGCCAATGGTCTTGATGTGTTCTTTGACGCCATCCACGCCGAGATCCCACATCGCCTGAGGCGTGTTGGCCACCGCATACAGTTTATCGGTGGCTTTGTTGACACTCACGTCGGTCGCCTGAGCGGACAGCAACACCGCGATCAGCAGCTCAAACGGTGAGTTCCAGTTGAGTTCGGTCTGCGGATTGGGGTTGTTTTCTCTCAGTCGCTGCAGAATTTCGACCCGTTTACTGTTATTCATTGTGGTAATGGTTTCCTTGAACTGGTGCGGGCACCTGTCGGGTTTTACACATTGGTCACACGGACACGTTCGATGGTTGGTTTTTCCTGTTTCGGCTGACGCTCAGCAATTTTTTTATCGATGATGTTTTTCGCCGCAATCAGCAGGCCAACACCGATAAATGCACCAGGTGGTAACAAGGCCAGCAAGAAGCTGTTATCGAAATGGAAAATTTCAATACGCAGAACTTTTGCCCAGTCGCCTAACAGCAGGTCAGCACCGTCAAACAGGGTGCCCTGACCAATCACTTCACGCAGCGTACCCAGTACCACCAGTACCGAGGTCATGCCCAGTCCCATCCAGAACCCGTCCTGCGCTGAAGGCAGCACATCATTTTTTGATGCAAAGGCTTCGGCACGGCCGATAATGATACAGTTGGTCACGATGAGCGGGATAAAGATACCCAGCGACAGGTACAGACCATGCGCATAGGCGTTCATCAATAGCTGTACACAGGTTACCAGGGACGCAATGATCATCACGAAGACCGGAATGCGCACTTCTTTCGGCACATAATCACGTACCAGCGAGACCGTCACGTTTGAACCGACCAGTACCAGCAGGGTCGCAATACCCAGCCCCAGCGCATTGGTTACGGTTGAAGAAACCGCCAGCAGCGGACACAAGCCAAGCAGCTGTACCAGCGCCGGGTTGTTATTCCACATGCCATTTTTTATCAGAGTCTTATGATCACTCATCGTCTTACTCTCCGCAGTTTAAAGGTTGCGACTGAATCTGGTTACGATTCTGATTGACGAACTGCACGGTCTGTTTCACCGCTTTGACGACCGCACGTGGGGTAATGGTCGCGCCGGTGAACTGGTCAAACTGGCCGCCATCTTTACGCACATGCCAGTCAGCTTCATTATCGGGCGTGACGCTTTTACCGCTGAAGTTGAGAATCCAGTCGGTGATGCGCAGATCAATTTTGTCACCCAGCCCAGGCGTTTCCTGATGCGCCAGCACGCGGGTACCGGTAATGGTGCCGTCGTTTCTGGATGCCGACGATAATTTTAATCGCACCGTTGTAGCCGTCCGGTGCGATGGACTCAATTGCCATGGCGGTTGGCTGACCGTTAAGGCTGGCCAGGTACACCGGCATCGCCTGATCGGTACCGAGCAGAGGATCGCTGACCAGAGTACAGGCCTGAGACAGTTCATTGTCATGCAGGCGTTTTGGCACCACCTGATTAAGTACCGACAGCAGCTGCGCATTTTCCTGCGCTTTAATCTGATCCTGGGTCAGATAGCTGGTTAATGCCACCACGCCGGTCGAGGCACAGGCAAAGGCTGCCAGAATCAGGCCATTTTTACGAATAGCAGATAACATAGTGCGCTTCCTTAATGTCCGTAGGTACGTGGTTTGCTGTAGTAGTCGATCAGCGGCACGCACATGTTGGCCAGTAATACTGCGAATGCGACACCGTCAGGGAAACCGCCCCAACTGCGGATAATAAATACCATCACGCCGATAAAGGCACCGTAAATCAGGCGTCCCTTGGTGGTGGTTGACGCCGTCACCGGGTCGGTGGCGATGAAAAACGCACCGAGCATGGTAGCACCGGATAACATATGCATCATAGGTGATGCCGTTGTGCCGGGTGCCAGCAACATCATCAATACGCTGGCAACCAGCAGGCCACCAAGGTAAGAAAAAGGAATATGCCAGTTGATGACTCTGAGCTTAAGCAGAACCAGGCCGCCGGCCAGATAAGCCAGGTTAACCCATTCCCAGCCGATCCCGGCCAGGCCGCTGAACTGAGGTTTTCCCATGGCTTCTGCCATTGTGTGGCCTGCACGCAGTGAGGTTTTCAACGAGTCAAGCGGCGTTGCCATAGTGATTCCGTCAATGCCGGTACGGATTTGTTGCAGTGACAGGCCGTCTATATTGAAGCCGGTGAAGATCAGAGAGACCGAGTTAACCAATGATACTGGTTCTGCCGTCAGCTCTCCCGGAGCCAGCCAGCTGGTCATCTGAACCGGAAACGAAATCAGCAGTACGACGTAAGCGACCATCGCCGGGTTAAACGGGTTCTGCCCCAGACCACCATACAGGTGTTTGCCGATCAGAATCGCGAAGATCAGGCCAATAACCACAATCCACCAGGGTGACAATGGCGGAATGGCAACGGCCAAAAGCCAGGCCGTCACAACCGCGCTGTAGTCACGCAGTGCAAAAGAGACCGGACGCTTGCGCAGCAGCATCACACCGGCTTCAAGCAGCAGGGCAACAGCGATGGCAAAAATCAGCTGAATCACGGTGCCGAAACCAAAGAAATAACTTTGCGCCAACAGTCCAGGCAGAGCGCACAAGGCGACCCATTTCATCATATCGGCGGTGCTGCGTTTCACCCGCGCATGTGGGGAGCTGGCAATAAAAAAGCCCACTAGTCATTCTCCTCAGAATTCTGTTCAGTATTTTGTGCCTGTTGCGCCGCTTTACGCGCTTTGGCGCGGGCAATGGCCGCAGCGACGGCGGCTTTTTTCGGATCCTGCTCTGCGTTGTCCGCTTCAGGCTCGGCGTCAGTGCTCACCGCTTCCAAGGCTTCGTCGGCTTGCTGAGCGGCTTTACGCGCTTTGGCACGAGCAATGGCTGCAGCGACGGCGGCTTTCTTTGGATCCTGCTCGGCGCTGTCCGCTTCAGGTTGCGCTTCGGTTACTTCGTCCGCCTGCTGAGCGGCTTTACGCGCTTTGGCACGGGCAATGGCTGCAGCAACCGCGGCTTTCTTCGGATCCTGCTCGGCGCTGTCCGCTTCAGGTTGCGCTTCGGTTACTTTGTCCGCCTGCTGAGCGGCTTTACGTGCTTTGGCGCAGGCGATGGCTGCAGCGACGGCGGCTTTCTTCGGATCCTGCTCAGCGCTGTCTGCTTCAGGTTGCGCTTCGCTGACTTCGTCCGCCTGCTGAGCGGCTTTACGCGCTTTGGCGCGGGCAATGGCTGCAGCAACCGCGGCTTTCTTCGGATCCTGCTCGGCGCTGTCTGCTTCAGGCTGCGCTTCGTTGATTTCGTCGGCAGCTTGCGCTTTACGCGCTTTAGCGCGCGCAATGGCTGCGGCGACGGCGGCTTTTTTCGGATCCTGCTCGGCGCTGTCTGCTTCAGGCTGCGCTTCGGTTACTTCGTCGGCAGCTTGCGCTTTACGCGCTTTGGCTCGAGCAATCGCCGCGGCAACGGCGGCTTTCTTCGGATCCTGTTCTGCGCTGTCTGCTTCAGGCTGCGCTTGGCTGACTTCGTCGGCTGGCTGTGCTTTACGCGCTTTGGCGCGGGCAATGGCTGCAGCGACGGCGGCTTTTTTCGGATCCTGCTCGGCGCTGTCTGCTTCAGGTTGCGCTTCGCTGACTTCGTCGGCAGGCTGCGTTTTACGCGCTTTAGCGCGGGCAATCGCCGCGGCAACAGCGGCTTTTTTCTCATCTGCAGCGGATGGTGCGTCATCTGTGACCGGTTCGGCAGTGGTTTGCTGCCCGGCCTTACGCGCTTTGGCACGGGCGATCGCGGCAGCAACTGCATCTTGCTTATCGCTGCGCTCAGCACTGCTGTCTGTATCGGAAGCTTTTTCAGCTTTACGCTCTCTGGCCTGGCGTTTGCGCTCTTCACGCAGTTTTGCCATTTCAGAGTTGTCTGGTTCCGCAGCGCCTGCTTTGGCAGCTTCAGCCTGTTTGGCTTTCGCTTTGGCAATCGCAGCGGCGACCGCAGGTTTGACCGGCGCATCTTCACTGCTGCTTGCCTGGGCTTTCTGTGCCTGAACCCGGGCGATAGCAGCGGCGATAGCGTCGTCGCCGCCACTGGTTTTCATCTCTTTACGGCGGTCATCTGCTGCTTTCTTGAAGCGGTTTTCCCGTTCAGCTTTTTCGCGTTCCATACGCGCGTTTTTCTCTTCAAAACGCTGTTTGGCGCGCTCTGCTGCTTCGGCTTCGCGCTGACGAGTTTTGATTTCCGCTTTCGACTGACGATAGTACTGCACCAGCGGAATTTCGCTCGGGCAGACGTAAGCACAGGCGCCACACTCAATACAGTCCTTAATGTTGAGCTCTTCGCACTTTTCGTACTCTTCCGCTTTTGAATGCCAGTACAGCTGCTGCGGCAACAGGGACGCCGGACAAGCATCAGCACACTGACCACAACGGATACAGGCCATTTCATAGGACTGCTCGGGGATTTCTCTCCGGGTCGGTGCCAGAATACAGTTGGCGATCTTGACGATCGGCACATCGGCATGCGGCAGGGTGAAGCCCATCATCGAGCCACCCAGGATCAGGCGCGGCAGCTTTTTATCCGGCTGATAACCAAACTCGTCCAATAGCGCACGAATCGGCGTACCAAGACGTACCCACACATTACGTGGTTGCTTAAATGAATTACCGGTTAAGGTGACGACCCGGCTTATCAGCGGCTCGCCGTCAATCACCGCGCGTTTAATGGCATGAATAGAACCGACGTTCTGCACGATAACGCCGATATCAGCGGAGTGCTTTCCGGCCGGGACTTCCAGGTTGGTCAGCAGCTTAATCAGCTGTTTGGCGCCACCGGAAGGGTATTTGGTCGGGATGGCGCGAATCACAATATCTTTGCCTTGTGCCGCTTGCTCCAGAGCACGAATCGCTTCCGGCTTATTGTCTTCTACGCCGATAATGGTCAGCTTAGGTTGCAGAATGTGTTCGACCACACCAATACCGGCAATGATTTCCTCGGCATGTTCACGCATCAGGGCATCATCGGCGGTAATGTAAGGTTCACATTCGGCGGCGTTGACTACCAGCATCTCGACCCGTGACAGGCCGGAGTGGATTTTTTTCGCGGTCGGGAAACCCGCACCGCCGAGACCGGCAATACCAGAGTTACGGATGATTTCGATCAGCGCTTCCGGGCTGGACTGAGTGTAGTCAGCCACAGGGTGGCGTTCACACCAGGTGTCTTCACCATCCGGCTCAATCACCACGCATAACTCGCTCAGACCGGACGGATGGGCAACGGTGCGTGGTTCAATGGCACTGACCACGCCGGATGTCGGTGCATGGACCGGCAACATAAAGGTGGTAGAAAATGTGGTGAGCGGCTGGCCTTTAAGCACTTTATCGCCGACTTTGACCTGCAGATCACCCGGTTTACCGATGTGCTGTTTGACCGGCAACACCAGTTCCTTGCTCAGGCTGGCTTCAACCAGCGGCGTTTTGGTTGATTGGTGTTTGTTTTCCGGCGGATGAATGCCACCAGGAAAATCCCACAGGTAACCGCTGCGAATTTGTTCGATTAATGACAACATACCCGTCCTTAACTCACCTTATTGTGCGAATTGCCTGACACATTGTTTTCATCCGGAGCAGAGTCAGTCACATTAACAACAGGAATGGCGTTCATTTGCCACTTCCAGGTTTCCGTAGTGGTGGCTACGGGAATCATTTCAATACAATCGGTCGGGCAGGGCGCGACACACAGATCGCAGCCGGTACATTCACTTTCGATCACGGTATGCAATGCTTTGTTGCCGCCAACGATCGCATCGACCGGACAGGCCTGAATGCATTTGGTACAGCCGATGCACATGTCTTCATGAATAAAGGCAACGGTTTTGACGTTTTCGCTCAGATCGTGTGCCGACTCAGGGACATCGACCCCCATCAAATCAGCCAGTTTTTCTATCGTGGCCTGGCCGCCGGGAGGGCATTTATTGACAGCGTCGCCATTGGCGATCGCTTCGGCATACGGACGGCAACCCGGGTAGCCACACTGGCCACACTGAGTTTGCGGCAGAATGGAGTCTATCTGATCGACAATCGGATCCGCCTCGACCTTAAAGCGGATTGAGGCAAAACCGAGAATAGCTCCGAACAGCGCAGCCAGAGCAGCAAGCGCTAATACAGCGATTAAAATGGTCGTCATTACAATTTCACCAGACCGGTAAAGCCCATAAAGGCCAGTGACATTAGTCCGGCCGTGATCATGGCAATTGAAGCGCCTTTAAATGGCGCAGGGACATCGGCGACATGGATGCGTTCACGCATCGAGGCAAACAGGATCAGAACCAGTGAGAAGCCAACCGCGGCACCAAAGCCGTAAATGATCGACTGGATGAAATTATGGTTTTCATTGATGTTGAGCAGCGCTACGCCAAGCACGGCACAGTTGGTGGTAATCAGCGGCAGGAAGATACCCAGTAAGCGATACAGGGTCGGGCTGGTTTTGTGCACCACCATTTCAGTGAACTGCACCACTACCGCGATCACCAGAATAAAACTCATGGTGCGCAGGTACTCAATGCCGAGCGGACGCAGGATATAGCTTTCCACCAGGTATGAGCACACTGAGGCCAGAGTCAGGACGAACGTGGTCGCCAACCCCATGCCAATTGCGGTTTCCAGTTTCTTCGACACGCCCATGAAAGGACACAAGCCCAGAAATTTTACCAGTACAAAGTTGTTTACCAGCACAGTGCCGACTAACAACAAAAGATATTCGGTCATAATATTATAAGTTTGCAACTCCGATCCCGATATTATCCAGCTTTGTTTCGCTAATAACAACCAAGGAAAGTTAAGGTTTTAGATTGCTGAACAAAAATTATACGCAATCAGGCAGGGTTGGCTCAACCCAGATGCATAGCTAAGGGCGGGGAGTTGGCAAGGCCTGATAAGTTAAGGTGATGGTGTGGGTGAGATAAGATGTCAACCGAGGAGCGCGACGTCTTTGTGTCAACATTCGCTAACAAAATCGCGGCCTGGCAAGCTGGTTTGTGCCGCCATCCGGGATGTAAGTTCGGGCTGGTTTTTGTTACATTACGCGCTCCTTTACGCTCAGAGTCTGCATTTTGTGAGAAATACTCGCCGGCAACCCGGGTGGACAGTGAAGCTGTTTGTTTTTTCTGCCCTGTTGTCAGTCGCCCTGCTTTATACCGCACCTATTGTATCGCAATGGGTGATGACGCATGACGCCGGTTTGCACAGTCAGACCCCGGCGCAGCACAGTCATATGCACGCATCGGCTGAGCAGAGCGGAATGCAGTCCGTCCGCGATGATAACTCGTTGCTGCATCATTGGTGTGGTTACTGTAAGTTATTGTCCCATCTGAGCTGGTATGGGCTGAGCGCTGCTTCTCTGAGTGTGGTAAATGCAGTCAATACTATTCATATCGTCTTCCCCTATGCAGTTAATGTTAACCGCTGGGTTTCTGGAGCATCTCCAACCGCGCGCACCGCCTTTTTTCTCTGCCTGAAGCATAACTATCATTAAATCAGAAAGAGAAAGTCACTATGAAAGGTAATCAATCGCAAGATTCTCGCCTGGGAATCATCGCGCTCATTAAAAGGCTCCATTTTTACATCGGGTTGTTCGTTGGCCCGTTTATTTTCGTCGCGGCACTGACCGGAACACTGTACGTGGTGTCGCCGCAGATTGAACAGCAGCTCTATCAGCATGCTCTGACTACCACATCGCACGGTGAGGCACATTCGTTACAGCAACAAATCGAGGTTGCGCGCCAGTCACTGCAGCGTCCGCTCAAACTGACCGCTGTGCGGCCGGCGACCGGTGAAGGGTTTACTACCCGGGTGATGTTTGCCGACCCGGATTACAGCCTGCAGCGCCTGACTGTATTTGTCGATCCGGTCACGCTCGCAGTGCAGGATACGTTGCCGACCTACGGCACCAGCGGCATCCTGCCGTTTATGACCACACTTGATTTTCTTCATCGCGGTTTGCTGCTCGGCGAAACTGGCCGGATTTACAGTGAGCTGGCGGCATCCTGGATGTGGTTAGCGGCATTGGGGGGCTTACTGCTGTGGTATCGTTCAAAACGCCCGGCTAAGAGCAACAGCAGAAACGCGTACCTGAAAGCCAAGCAGCGCCATCAAAAAGCCGGTTTGATCATTCTGGTCGGATTGGTGTTTTTCTCTGCGACCGGTTTAACCTGGTCAAAATGGGCCGGTGGTAATATTGCCGAATGGCGAAAGAGCATTGGCTGGGTAACGCCGTCTGTGAACCGTGCGCTGCCTGTACTGGCCGGTTCAGTTCAGAACGCAGAGCCGCAGCAGGTCGATCAACTGTTTGATCCTGTACTTGCGCTGGCAAGAAGTGCGGGCATCGAAGCGAAAAAAATCGAGCTGACGCCTTCCTATGACGCTTCTCGCGCCTGGGTGGTGAGTGAAATTGACCGTTCGTGGCCGACCCAGGTCGACAGCGTTTCGATTGATCCTCAGTCGATGACGGTCACCAGCCGCGCTAATTTTAGTGATTATCCTTTGATTGCGAAATTGATTCGCTGGGGCGTAGATGCGCACATGGGCGTGCTGTTTGGTGTACCGAACCAAATCGTGCTGGCCGCTTTCGGTCTGACCCTGTGCTTTATGATTGTGATGGGGTACATCATGTGGTGGAAGCGCCGCCCGGCAGCAAGCTCAGAGAAAGAAACCATCAGTTATATCTGGTCTCATCTGGCTCCGATCAGCAAGTTGCTGACCGTGCTGGTGGCGATTGGCTTAGGTCTGGCGCTGCCGGTGCTTGGCTGCAGTCTGCTGCTGTTTATGCTCGTCGATGTATTGCGCTGGAAAATGATGGCGCAACGCAGTTTGGTGACCGAATAGCCCGGCAAAGCATAGCGAGTGATGCCAGCGCATGGCTTGCTCCCAGGCTGACAGTAAAGAGGAAGGCATAAGCCTTCCTCTTTTTTTATTGTCATCCCTAAACCACCGCCTTGGGCGGTGGTGATTGTACCTTGGGGCTATTGCCCGAATAAGTGCCCATGTTAGAAGTAAATCTCTTATTCACCACAAGTAAGAGGAAACAAAAAACATGGGCGATTACAGAAGTTCATCACATGTCCATTGGCGTTGTAAATATCACATAGTTTGGACGCCAAAATATAGATTCAAGATCCTGAAAGGTAATGTAGGTAAGGAGCTTTATCGCTCAATCTACATTTTGTGCAATATGAAAGATTGTGAGGTCTTGGAGTTAAATGTTCAGCCAGATCATGTTCATCTAGTTGTGATAGTTCCACCCAAAGTGTCTATCTCCACATTGATGGGTGTGTTGAAGGGACGCTCGGCAATCCGGTTGTTTTACAAATTTCCGCATATAAGAAAGAAACTTTGGGGAAATCATTTTTGGGCACGAGGGTACTTTGTCGATACGGTTGGTGTAAATGAAGAAATCATTAGACGTTACGTCAGGCACCAAGACAAGCAAGATCAAGAACATGAGGCGCAGTTAGAGTTGAAGATGAACTAACAGCGCGGAAATGCCCCCTTTCAGGGGGCTGTAAACCAAAGCCGCCTTCTAAGAAGGCTGATTTTTACTTGTTGCGTTGGCATCAGCATCAGCCTTGATTGACTTTGTACTTATCGAGCTTGTTGTACAGCGTTTTGAGACTGATGCCCAACTCTTGCGCAGTCTCGGTTTTGTTACCGCCGTTTTCTTCCAGCGTGTTAATAATCGCAGCTTTCTCTATCTCTTCCAGCGAGACGCCGGAAGGCACCATCTCTTCCACCGTGGTTCCGCTTTCCAGCGGCGGGGTATCAAAGATCAGGTGTTCATCTTTGATGACGTCATCGGCGAGAATAAAGGCCCGCTCGATGGTATGTTTGAGCTCACGTACGTTGCCCGGCCAGTTGTGTTGGGCAATCTTATCCAGTGCGGAATCAAGGATGCTTTTGGTGACGGTTTCACTGGCATTGCGATGGGCGATAAAATGTTTGCCCAGCCCGACAACATCGTGACCGCGCTCGCGCAGCGGCGGTATATGAATCGGGAAGTGCGCCAGGCGGAAATAGAGATCCTCGCGCAGATACTGCTGTTCAATCGCCACTTGCGGATCGCGGTTGGTGGCGGCAATCACCCGCACATTGGCAATCTTAACCTGCTGGCTTCCCACCGGGCGGTACTCACCGGTTTCTAACACCCGCAGTAATTTTACCTGGTGACTGAGCGGCATCTCTGTGATTTCATCCAGAAAGAGTGTACCGCCCTGTGCCTGTTCAAATACCCCTTGGTGAGATTTATTCGCCCCAGTGAATGCGCCTTTCTCATGACCGAATAATTCGCTGTCGACCAGTTCAGTCGCGATTGCGCCGCAGTTAATCGCGATAAAAGGCTGTTGATTACGTTCGCTGGCCAGATGAATGGTCTGCGCCACTAACTCTTTACCTGAACCACTTTCGCCGACAATCAGCACGTTGGCATCAGTTTTTGCTACCCGTCTCAGTGTTCGATACAGCTTATGCATTGGTGCTGAAGAGCCAACCAACATACCAAACTGGTCGAGACTACTGGCGGAAATTGTGCTGCCTTTGGCCAGTTTCTGCTGATAGTCCTGGCTGAAATCGAGCAGAGTATCGGCTACGACGTTAATGTCGACCGGCAGGCGGTAGTGAGAAATCGCGCCCAGCTTCATCAGGTTGTCTATGCTCGGGTTAGGGATCCCGGAACTAATGATTACGAGCTCGGTGGTTTGAATAACCTGCGATTCGGATAAACGCTGTAAATCATCCTGGTCAAAGTGAGTCATTTCGACCAGCGCCACATCCGGGCGGATCTGCTGTAATTGCTCGATCCAGTCCTGCCCGGCTGGCTTGGATTGCAGCGAAAAGCTGTCCAATACTGCCAAACCAGAAATATTTTCTTTTAATCTTTTGTCTTCAATATGAACAAATAGCTTAGGTAATGGCATGTGTCCGCCTCTGCAATTCACAGCAACAGTTTTCAGCATAACACGAACGACGGAGAGTTATTGGCTTATATTTCAGCACAAGTTAAAAATAAAGTCAGAGTTAGGTGAAGTTATTATTAATATTTAACCTGCGCTTATTTAGCTTTGGCTTAATTACATGATTTAAGAGTTTAAGTGGCAGATAATTTTTTCAAATCTTGCGTGTAAATAATTCAGGTTTTAACCGTTAAAGCTCGTGGTGGTTTTAATGGTTTTTATAAATAATCAATTAAATTAGTAACTTGCATTTTTGGCATGCCAGTTGCCTTAGTGGAAGTGAAGTTAATAAATTTCACTGACCAGAGGAAACGAATAATGAAAAACATCGCACCTAAATTGATATTAGCATCAGTACTCGTGTCTTCTTCTTCGGCTGTTATGGCAGCAGACAATCAATGGAAAGATAAGTCTTATGATGCTTGGCTTGATGGCAAAGCTGAAACGGCATTACTGCTAAATACTAATCTGAATTCGTTTGATATTAATACCGATGTCGACAACAAAGTCGTGACCTTAACCGGTCAGGTCAGTAACAGCACCGAGAAAGATCTGGCCGGTGAGTTGGTCGCCGGCCTGGAAGGGGTCGAATCGGTTAATAACGAGCTGACAGTACAAGGCGGTGAACAGAGTGGTGAGAACCAGGCGCTGGGGGCACTGCAGGACACGAAAATCACCACACTGGTGAAAACCAAGTTACTGATGAACCGTGATGTCAGCGGCACCGACATTGAAGTGGAAACCAATGACGGTACTGTGGTTCTCAACGGTAGTGTCGATTCAGACGCTGAACATGATTTGGCCATCAATATCGCCCGCAATACCGACCAGGTCAACGATGTGGTCGATAACCTGGAAGTGACTCAATAACCGCTGACGTTACCCGATACGGGTAGCGTTACCTCAACGAATAACGTTACTTAATAAACCTTACAACTCAGTACTAGGAGTTATCATGATTACACGTTTCTGTTATGTATAAAGGATTCGCAACCTTTGGTCTGGTATGTCTGCTGGCAGCCTGTGGTGATGAAGGTCCGATGGAACAAGCGGGCGAACAGCTTGATGAAGCGGCAACCGATACCCAAAACGCGATAGAAGATAAATGTGAAGCAATTAAGGGTGAGCTGAAAGCTGAAGATACTGATTGCTAACCTGTCAGCAGCGACAGGGCGGGCAGTGCCCGTCCTGTTCTGTGCTTTACCGCAATATAAGTTGTTAACCTTAAAGTATTCATTGGTGGCCTTACGTTTTCATTGCTGACCTGAAGCATTAAACGTTAACCTGAACTATTAAATATTGACCTGAATTGTGAAATGCCGACCTGAAGTCTGTAATGAATCCGCTGTGTTGATATTGGGCCTCTGACTCGTTCCCGAGAAGAGGTCGTGACCGGTTTATCCGGTCTGCTTGCGATAATGCGCAGCCCGCAGCAGGCTTCTGACCCCTTAAGTTAATCAGAGGCTTACAATGTTCGTCGTTAAATACTATTTCCTGATTGTGCTGGCCTGCTTCTCCGCTGCATTCCTGATCCCTAACCTTGTCGTTAGTCTTGTTATGGGCTGGACGGGCCTTTCCGTTTTTCTGGTCGTTCTGGCTTATCTTTTTGACTTACCCTCGATTTTTATGAAATCCGGTGACGGGAAAATTGCCTGGTGGATCCGTTGGGCGTTTATTCCGTTTCTGGCGGCAGTCAGGCTGTATAATTACTGGTCGCGCCGCAATGACAAGGTCGCTGCAATCCATCAGATTGCCCCCCACCTGTATGTGTCACGCCGCCTGCTGCGTTCTGATCTCGACGTTCTGCATGCCAATGGGATCAACTGTATTGTCGATGTCACGGCAGAATTTGCCGGTCTGGAAAGCGCGATGACAGATAAGCAGTTTGAATATCTCAGTATTCCGGTGCTTGATCACAAGGTGCCAAAGTATCGCAAGCTACGCCACGCGCTTAACTGGATCGATACGCAAATCAGCCAGTCGCGTTCTGTGGTGGTTCATTGTGCCCTAGGGCGCGGGCGATCTGTCTTTGTGGTGGCAGCTTATCTGCTCAGTCAGAATCCCGATATGAGTGTCGAGCAGGTTTTGCAACAGATCAACTCGGTGCGTAGTAGCGCATGCCTTAACCGGCGTCAGGTCAGAGCGCTGCAATCTATGCATCGCAAAGGGCTGTTGCAGCTTGATGAACCTGCATGGCTGATCGCCAATCCGGTTTCCGGCGGCGGAAAATGGCAGACATTCGGCCAGCGTTTGATCCGCGAATTAACCCGCAGTTATCGTTTACAGCTTCTGTTTACCGAGCCGGATGTCAGTGCGACTGCGCTGGCCCGGCAGGCTTTGCAGCATAATCCCGATCTTATCATCGCCGCTGGTGGGGATGGCACAGTCGGTGAGGTCGCCGGTGAGGTTGATCATTCTGATACCCGCTTGGGGATAGTGCCGTTCGGAACCGCCAACGCTTTGTGTCATGTGCTGTATGGTATCGGCAGTAAAACCGCGCCCATCGACAAAACCTGTGAGGCGATTTTGTCCGGCAATACCCGTCAGATAGACACCGCTTACTGTAATCAGCAACTGATGCTGTTGGTGATGGGAATCGGCTTTGAGCAGCAGATGATCGAATACGCTCAGCGTGAGGAGAAAAACCAGCTGGGCCAACTGGCGTATCTGACCGGTTTCTTTAATGCTGTGATGGCGGATAACCCGATTCAGCTGACTTGCCGCCTCGATGATGAAGAGCCTCAGTCATTGCTGGTGCGCAGCTTTGTGGTCGCCAATACCGCACCGTTTACCACTTTGCTGGCGCAAGGGCACGGAGAAACCTGAACCGGGGGATGGTCTGTTGCATATTACTTATCTTGATCAGGCTGATTCGGTGGCGGAGCGTTTGCTGGCACTATCGGATATCACTCTCGCTTCGGTCGGTATTCAGGATAAAAGCGAACTGTTCAGTTACGCCAGTGCGCAGCGGGTAGAAATCAGCGCCGATAAAACGATAGATTATGTCGTGGATGGTGAGCTGTATAGTGCAGATAAATTGACGATCGAGATCAAGCACCAGTCGTTACAGGTATGTGTGCCATAACAGCTGTTGATATCGATATTGCTGTTGCTATTGATGGAGCGGAAACGTGAAAAATCTCGTCAGGGTAGAGGGCTACGCTGGCGAGATTTTTTGTCAGTATTTGGCTGGTTGTTACCGCGACTTGTGGTCAGAGTGACGAGACCGGTAAGTATTTGGCCATTTCGTCATTCTCCATCTGTAACGCAGCGACCCAATAAGAAAGAAAACTCCGAATATCATCGTTTTCGATCGCGGCCAGTTTGTGTTTGAGAAAGGTGACCAGGCTGAGATTAGCCTGGTACATCACCTCGTGACTGGCGAATGGCGTCACTCTGTTGCCGGACTGTCCGGCATCTGTTTCCCGCCGGTATGAATCAAATGGTGCCAGTTTATCCAGCATCGATTTTTCGACCTGACGGAAGCGGTTCACGCTGCGGTCCAGGCTGGAGTGCAAGTTATTATTGGCGAGATTAATACTCGCCAAGTAATGGTGGTTTAATTTTTCAATGATATCGGTTATCTCTTGATGATTGTTCATTAAAATAATCATAACTAGTCACTATTAACGATTGTTTATTACCAATTCAAACCATGAATTAATCAATAATCGCTATATTGGCTATTTTCTTCTGACAGGAAATGAGTTCTTCCTGAACGGTGAATAACACTTCTTGTCGATCTCCGGGTTGAGCATGGCGTAATACGTCGCTAACCTCATTCAATGTTTTCTCTTCAATCATCTGCAGCTGTTTTAAATACATCTTTTCTTTGTCAAAGCTGACATCTTTTACCGTATCTGTGTACAGTTCACGCGCCTTGATCGCATAGGAGGGGATGTCATCCTCCTCTACATCCGATTCGGGTTTCCCGGTGCGCTCTCAGTTGCAACGCCGCGTATTCCTTGATGCGGATGATCTCATCCAGCTCTCTCACCAATCCATGGTTATCGATATTGTCGATCGCTTTTGCGTAAATATTATTGCCGCTTTCAATCAGGTTTATAATAAAATCAAGATCTTGATTCTTCATAACGCCTCCAATGAACTCTGATGGCTTTCTGCTCGCAGTGACATTTTCTGCTCAATATTGTCTGCTTACTATTAATATAAGGCATGTATTGTGCCAGTCTGTCTAAATCAGCCGATGCTGCCTGAAAGCAGGCTTAGCAGACTCATTTATTATCAGTCACTACAGTGGGCCGGAATTTTTTACAACTTTTTCCGGCCTGAACTGAAAATATTACAATCTTCGTGCAGGGTATTGACCAAAAATAGCGGCTTGAGCGCTTTTTAAAACCTGGCATGAAATTGGCTTTATTAATATTAAGGCTTATTCATAACAGATAGGCTGGCACAGATACTTACTACGGAGATATTGATTACAGAAAGATACTTTGAGTGTTTAACAATATTCACTATTGATGACGACGGTCAGTATCGGTGCACTCATTAAATATCGATCAAACAGTAAATGTCGATAAAACAGTAAGATTTTGGATTAAGTGGAGGAACTCATGGCAACAGCAAGAAAACAGCAAGATGAACCCCAGGAAAAAATCGAAGACGCTTATCACAAGACTGAAGAGGCCACTCTGGAGGCGGTCGGTCAGATCAAAGAGAAAGTGATGGAGGAGATCGAAGCTGGACAAGAGAGCCTGAAATCAGCAACCGATCAGGCGGGTAATTTTGTCAAAGAACGTCCTCTGCTCAGTGTGGGCTGTGCATTCCTTGCAGGCTGGGCGATCTCTAAGCTCATCAAGTAATACCCTATTGATATGAAGCCTGAACAGCAACCGACCATGGCCACCGATGACGGTGGCCAATCCTCTTCCCCTGAGTCTGAAGGCCGTGCGCAAAGCGGAGCCGATCCGGTCAATGATCTGCACAGCTTATGGCAGCAGTTAAACCTGTGCCAGCAACGCTTCCTGGCATGGGCTGATTCCACCACTGAGCTGTTTTCGCTTGAACTGAAGACCAGCCTGGCGGCGATTCGGCAGATGATAGTGCTGCAACTGCTGTTGATTTGTCTGGCAGTGTTTTTTGTACTGAGTTTGTGCGGAGGGGTCGGCCTGGTGGTGTACCACTTTACTCTCAGCCTGCTCGCCGGGTACGCAGGATTTGTGGTGGCGCTGGGCTCTGTACTGGCCGGACTCATCTGGCAGCAGGCCCGACTGGCCAGTTTGGTTGGATTTGGTAATACCGTTGCACAGGTTAAGGAAGGTTGGGATGTGGTCAGTAAGCAAACGCAAAGCGGCGATTAAGTTAAAGCGTAGTGAGGGACAAATGCTGAGCCGTCAATGTCGGCTATCATGGAACTTGTTCACCCGCTCACTGTTGAATTACGCCACCGCCTATCCGCTGCAAAGCGGCGGTATTTTGTGCCTGGCTGCAGTGTGTCTGACCCGCAGCCGCTCCCGGCCCCTGATGGCCCTGGGTTCACAGATAGCCCGTATGCTGGCACCGCAGATACGCCAAAAGATAGTCGCTTACCAGGCGCGTCAGTCTGCCCCCCGCTAACGCCAGACCGCTGAAAAATAACAGGGAGTCGACGATGAACCATAATTATTATGCTGCGCTGATCCGAAGCATGGTGGCGCTTAGCCTGTTGATCGGCCTCTATTTTACTCAATCTCTGATGCTACCAATTTTTATCGCCGGGTTCGTGTCACTGCTCTGTGCTCCGATAGTCACAAAGTTAAGCCGAATGGGGATCCCGCGCCTTATTAATGTGGTGGTGCTGCTGATGACCCTGTTGGCGGCACTGTCTCTTAGTGCAGGCTTTCTGGCTGAACCCGCCCAGCAGTGGTGGTCCAAACTGCCATCGGTGATGAAAGAGATGTCCCAGCAGTTCAATCACTCTTCATCTGCCAAGGCCGGTGGCGATGACTCTTTTATGGAAGTGATTGAAAATGCCAATGTGGGAGAAATCAAAGCCAATACAGCCTTGTCGGTGGCTAAAGAGGTGGTCAAGGCGACCCCGACCATAGTGACCCAGCTGTTTATCGCGCTGTTCATGGCGTTCTTTATGCTCAGCTATGGACGCACTTTATTGCGTCAGTTTTTACGTCAGCTCCCCAGTTTTGCAGACAAAAGGGTTGCGATAGAAGTAGTACGCGAGATCCAGGCCAGCTTATTCCGCTATCTGAGTACGATCACTGCCGTTAATATTGGCCTCGGCGTCGCGGTCGGTACTGTACTGGCGATGCTGGGGATGGAAGATGCGTTTTTGTGGGGCGCGTTTCGCCGCGCTGATGAACTTTGCACCGTATCTCGGGCCAATGATTTCAGTCGCCTGTTTTGGTTTGGTCGGTTTTCTGCAGTTTGATTCGTTGCAATACGCATTGATCATCATCGCCGCGTACCTGGCTCTCAACATCATTGAAAGCCAGTTTGTGACCCCGACACTGCTCGGCGATAAATTTAATCTAAATCCTTTGGTAATTTTTGTCTGGCTGGTGTTATGGGGCTGGATGTGGGGCGCAATGGGTGTGTTGATTGCCGTCCCCCTGCTGGTCTGCGTTGATATTTTTCTGGCCAGAACCCGGTTGTTCGGCACCTGGTATCAGGTGCTGCACAATGAGTCGTCGGAGACAACTGGTGTGAAGGGCGCATCAAAAAGATTAAGTAATAAAGCACTAGTGCCCTGAGAGGATGTGATTTTATCAGGGCCAGAAACGAGAAAAGCCCAGCTAAATTAGCTGGGCTTTTGAATTTGGCTCCCCCTGCAAGACTTGAACTTGCGACATACGGATTAACAGTCCGCCGTTCTACCGACTGAACTAAGGGGGAATTGCTTAATGCGGGGAGGATGGTATCCAGCTGACCGGAATGTGTCAACCTTTCCCTGTGAAAAATATAAGATTTTTTTTGCGAGAAAGGCTTTACTTTTCTGTATCCCTTACCGGGCTTACGCTGGATTTAGTTATCCACTAATTTTGTGGATAAGTATGTTGATGGATTCTTAGTAATTATATTTGTCGGTAAAGCTTAAGTGAATACTCTAAATGTAATCGTTTGCTTTTTGGTTTTAACTTGTTGTTTTAACTTGATTTACCTGGGTTATGCACTGTTTTTATCTTTGCTCGGTGACGGGATATGTCAGGGCTGAAAAAAGCCAAAATAGGGCAATCTGGGGAAAACCAGTGGATTATTTTTAGGGAAATTATGTGCCGAACGGCTGATGGGGTGAAGGATAATAACAAACCCCGTCAGCATATGCCAACAGTATTTGTGTTATTTCGTCGATCGGCAGCACAACAATTGCGTATCTAATCTTAACAGCCGTTGCGGCCAATATTCGCTTGCCATTGCCCGGCGCGAACGGCGACAATAACCTGTACAGAAAAACAGGCCTGATGAGGACGACATGAGCAAAGCATTTGAATTGGTGTCTGAATATCAACCTTCCGGTGATCAGCCAGAAGCGATTCGACAGTTATTAGAGGGGATCGATGCCGGATTGGCACACCAGACCCTGCTTGGTGTAACCGGTTCGGGGAAAACTTTTACCCTGGCTAATGTGATTGCTCAGGCTCAGCGTCCGGCCATCCTGTTGGCGCCCAATAAAACCCTGGCAGCTCAACTGTATGGCGAAATGAAGAGTTTCTTTCCCAACAATGCGGTCGAGTATTTTGTTTCTTACTACGATTACTATCAGCCAGAAGCTTATGTCCCGACCACCGATACTTTTATTGAAAAAGATGCGGCAGTCAACGCGCACATTGAGCAGATGCGTCTCTCTGCGACCAAGGCTCTGCTCGAGCGTAAAGACGCGATTATCGTTGCTTCTGTGTCTGCGATTTATGGTCTGGGCGATCCCGATTCCTACCTGAAAATGATGCTGCATTTGCGCCGTGGTGATGTGATTAACCAGCGCGATATGCTGCGCCGCCTGGCGGAGCTGCAATACTCACGTAATGATGTGGCATTTGAACGCGGCCAGTTTCGGGTGCGAGGCGAAGTCATTGATATTTTCCCGGCTGAATCCGAGCAGGAAGCGGTGCGGGTCGAGATGTTTGATGACGAAGTCGAATGCATTAGTCTGTTTGACCCTTTGACCGGGGTTATCAAACAGCGGGATTTGCCAAGATTTACTGTTTACCCGAAAACTCACTACGTCACGCCGCGCGAGCGGATTCTTGAAGCCATTGAGCAGATCAAGCAAGAGCTGGTGGTGCGCCGTCAGTATCTGCTTGATAACAATAAGCTGCTTGAAGAACAACGTATTTCGCAGCGTACCCAGTTTGACATCGAAATGATGAATGAACTCGGCTTCTGTTCCGGGATTGAAAACTATTCACGCTATCTGAGCGGCCGTTCGGAAGGCGAGCCGCCTCCGACCCTGTTTGACTATCTGCCGCATGACGGTTTACTGGTCATTGATGAAAGTCACGTTACCGTGCCGCAGATCGGCGCGATGTATAAAGGTGACCGTTCGCGTAAGGAAACCCTGGTGGAATACGGTTTTCGGTTGCCTTCGGCATTGGATAACCGTCCGCTCAAATTTGAAGAGTTTGAATCGATCGCGCCGCAGACGATTTTTGTGTCCGCGACGCCCGGCAAATATGAGATGGAAAAATCAGACGGTGAAGTGGTCGATCAGGTTGTGCGCCCGACCGGGCTGCTTGATCCTCAGCTGGAAGTCCGTCCGGTTGCAACTCAGGTCGATGACCTGTTATCCGAGATTCGTATTCGTGCCGCCCAGGATGAGCGGGTGCTTGTCACCACACTGACTAAGCGTATGGCCGAGGATTTGACCGAATATCTGCACGAGCATGAGGTCAAAGTGCGTTATCTGCACTCAGATATTGATACGGTAGAGCGGGTGGAAATTATTCGTGATTTGCGCCTGGGTGAGTTTGACGTGCTGGTCGGTATCAACCTGCTGCGCGAGGGACTGGATATGCCGGAAGTTTCGCTGGTGGCGATTCTGGATGCAGATAAAGAAGGCTTCCTGCGCTCCGAGCGTTCCTTGATCCAGACGATCGGTCGCGCCGCACGTAACCTGAAAGGCAAAGCGATTCTCTACGCTGACAGCATTACCAACTCGATGAAAAAGGCGATGGATGAAACCAATCGCCGACGCGAGAAACAGCAGGCGCACAATGAGAAAATGGGCATCAAGCCCCAGGCGCTCAAGCGTAATGTTAAAGACATTATGGAGTTAGGTGATATCACCAAGTCGCGTAAGCAGAAAACCAGTAAAGTGGTGCCTCTGGGCAAGGTTGCAGAAACGTCAGCCAGCTACGATACTATGTCACCACAGCAGTTGGAAAAAGAGATCAGCAGGCTGGAAGGGCAGATGTACAAGCACGCTCAGGATCTGGAGTTTGAACTGGCCGCAGAGAAGCGGGATCAGATTGAGCAGCTGCGTCAGCAGTTTATCGTCAACAGCTAAAAAAAAAGCCAATAGTAATCGTCTATTGGCTGTTATATCGTGAATATCGTATTCACTAACAACGTCAGTTGGCTAGGTGACCCTTGCGGGTCATACAGACTTAAGCATTTTGTATGCCAGCGTTACAAAAGCGCTTAAGTGACGGAATACTGACCTTGTTTTAGCTGTTTACCTGTCTTTCGTTTGCAAAATGCAATTCCAAATGCGATTATTAAGCAAAATGCAAAAAAATAAATGGCTAGGTTATGCAACTTAACGATATACATCAAAAGTTGAAGTATTTGCTGATGGTCGAAGACACAGCTTCGGTCGCGGCTCTGTATCGTTCTTATCTGACTCCTCTGGAGATCGATATCAATATTGTTGGTACCGGGCGTGACGCGATCGAAAGTATCGCGAAACGGACTCCGGATCTGATCCTGCTCGATTTACGTCTGCCGGATATGACGGGGATGGATGTACTGCACGAAGTGAAGAAGCAATCGCCGGATGTTCCGGTGATTTTCATGACCGCGCACGGCTCTATCGATACAGCAGTAGAAGCAATGCGGCACGGTGCTCAGGATTTCCTTATCAAACCGTGTGAAGCGGACCGTTTGCGTGTCACGGTGAATAATGCGATCCGTAAGGCCAGCAAGCTTAAAAATGACACCGACAGCACCAACCAGAATTACCAAGGCTTTATCGGCAGCAGCCACAATATGCAAGCGGTCTATCGCACCATTGACTCAGCTGCGAGCAGTAAAGCCAGTATCTTCATCACCGGTGAAAGCGGTACAGGTAAAGAAGTGTGTGCCGAAGCCATCCATGCCGCCAGTAAGCGCGGCGACAAGCCGTTTATCGCCATTAACTGTGCTGCCATTCCGAAAGACCTGATCGAAAGTGAGTTGTTCGGTCACGTCAAAGGTGCCTTTACCGGTGCCGCCACCGATCGTCAGGGTGCGGCTGAACTGGCAGATGGCGGTACTCTGTTTCTGGATGAATTGTGTGAAATGGATCTGGACTTGCAGACTAAGCTGCTGCGCTTTATTCAGACCGGTACTTTTCAGAAAGTTGGTTCATCGAAAATGAAGAGCGTGGATGTCCGTTTTGTCTGCGCAACCAACCGTGACCCCTGGAAAGAGGTGCAGGAAGGACGCTTTCGTGAAGACTTATACTACCGCTTGTACGTGATTCCGCTTCATTTGCCGCCACTGCGTGAGCGTGGTGACGATGTGATTGAAATTGCCTATTCCCTGTTGGGCTACATGTCTAAAGAAGAAGGGAAGGGATTTGTCCGTCTGGCTCCGGGAGTGGTCGAACGGTTCAGAAAGTATGAGTGGCCGGGCAATGTGCGCCAGCTGCAGAACGTGCTGCGTAACGTGGTGGTATTGAATGAAGGCTGTGAGATCGCACTTGAAATGCTGCCACCGCCGCTGAGTCAGCCGATTGAATCGGAAAATAGTTTGCCAAATGTTGGTCAGGGTCGCATTTCTGTGCATGAAATTTTCCCATTATGGATGACAGAGAAACAGGCGATTGAAAACGCCATCGAAGCGTGTGATGGTAATATTCCGCGTGCGGCGGGTTATTTGGATGTCAGTCCATCGACCATTTATCGTAAGCTGCAGACCTGGAACGAAAAAGAACAAGAAAAGGAAAATGAAAAGTAGGTCTATATGGAAGTGTTGAATCAAACTAAGGTAGACAGTCTGGCCCGGGAAATCGGTGAAGAGAATGTGCCGGTTTTAGTCGAAATTTTTCTTGGTGAACTTGATATGTATCAGCAGAATCTCAGCAGTGATCAGCTGGACGATAAAGTGCAGTACCTGAAAGAGATCAGCCATGCTCTGAAAAGCAGTGCGGCGAGTTTTGGTGCTGAGCTGCTGTGCGCTAAAGCTGTCGAGATCGACAGTCGAGCCAAGTCCGGTGAGGGCATTGATGAAGCGCATGATACCGCCAGCATGATTGAGCTGCTGGAGCGTACCCATCAGCGTTACTCACAGCTTGCCTGCTGAATTCAGTGCTGTGCTACCGGTAGCCATCTCAGGATGATACTCACGCATAAACAAGATACTCACGCATAAACAACAAGAGCCGCAAATCTGCGGCTCTTGTTGTTTATGTGGTTATGCCATTACTGCAATTCTGATGCAGTGACTATGGAATCAATGCGGCGTGGTATCAACGAGTGAATGCAGTTCTGCATGTTTCCACCCCATGAAGTTTCGGTGAACTCTAATCAGTTTCTGCCAACCCAATCAGTTTCTACCAACCTAAGTAGTCTCTGTAACCAACTCCGCTTTGTGCCGATTAACTCAGCGGCATTAGTGCCAGTTGTTCTTCGATGGCCTGGCGCAATTTGAGACGGTCATGGCGCCAGTCACGGTTGGGTGAGGCCAGATCTCGGGTCACGCAGTTCCAGGCATCGGTCAAAGGTGTCTGGTGCGGTTTACCACCTAAAACAACATCAATACGCCGCCCCTGGCAGGCTCGTTCACACCAGTTCAGTTTTTGCTCCAGTGACATGCGTCCCGCCGGGCCATATTCCGGCGACAGGTTTCTCGACAAAAATCAGTTTGGCCGACGTGTTGCTTTCAATGGCCTGACCGATTTCCGGCAGCAGCAATGGCGGCATGATACTGGTCAGGAAGCTGCCCGGACCGAGGATAATGGCATCAGCTTGTTCTATCGCGCTGACCCCTTCCCGGGTTGCAGGTACTGCTGGCGTCAGATCGAGGCGCTTCAGATCCTGCTCCATCTCATCAACGCTGGTCTCACCGGTAACCCACAGGCCATCAACGGACAGCGCTTTGAGATCAGAGGGGTGCTCTGACATGGGGACGATATTGACATCAACCTTCAACATGGTCCGAATCAGGTTGATCGCATCCAAGGGTCTGACCGAGAGGTTATCAAGTGCGGTCAGCATCAGGTTGCCCAGATTGTGGCCGTCGAGTTCCCCTGAGCCTTTAAAGCGATATTCGAACATCATTGAGCTGATAGAAGGCTCGGTAATCAACTGATTGATGCAGTTGCGGGTGTCGCCCCAGGCAATACCGCCCTGGCAATCCCGGATTCGTCCGGTCGAGCCGCCGTTGTCGGTTGTAGTCACAATACCGGTTGCGTTTGAGCCAAATATTTTCAACGCAGCCAACATGCGCCCTAAGCCGTGCCCGCCACCGATAGCGACCACTTTTTTATTTTTGTAAAGAGTCATTGTATTCTGCTGTTATTTTTACAACCCGCTTCAATGTAGAGCAAAGCCCGGCATACGGATACTAATTTCGAGCGACAGGTACTCATTTCGAGGTACAGGTACATATTTCGGGGTGGTATAGGTACATATCTCAAGGCACAGTTACTTATTCCGCGTTACAGGTACTTATTTCGAGGTAAATTGTGCCGCTGGTAAGTTTTTTTCCCACCGAGGGTGGCATCAATTATACTTTTTAAGTATTTTACCAATATGCTGCTATTGAGCGCTTTTTAGTTGTTTCTCTTTAGTTGCCATAACTCCGAGCTTAGTTCAGCTAAGTCTGCTGTATATCAAAAATATGTCAGATACGCTGCCTAAGCCAGTGACTTTGTGTCACAAGGGCATAGTTGGAAATGACGTTGCCTCCCGTGTTTGGAAAGGTGTATCGTGGCGCAACAATTCGAAGATAGATTTCAACGCAAGTTCTATTACTTGCGCTTGTCCGTTACAGATGTCTGTAACTTTAAATGTACGTACTGTTTACCTGACGGCTATCATCCGTCGGGCAATAAAAACTCCTCTTTTTTGACTCTGCCTGAGATCGAACGCGTGGTGAACGCGTTTGCTGAATGCGGTACTTCCAAAGTCCGTATTACCGGCGGAGAGCCCAGTCTGCGTAAAGATTTTACCGACATTATTCATACTGTCGCATCGACGTCCGGTATCGAGAAAGTCGCGACCACAACCAACGGCTATCGTATGGCCAAAAATGTGGCGCAATGGAAAGAAGCCGGGCTGACCCATATTAATGTCAGTGTTGATAGCCTGGATCCGCGTATGTTTCACCAGATCACCGGCGAAAACCGCTTTCATCAGGTGATGCAAGGGATCGACCGCGCGTTTGAAGTGGGGTATGAGCAGGTCAAAGTCAATGTGGTGCTGATGAAAGATCTTAACACCCAGGACATGCCTAAGTTTCTGGAGTGGATTCGTCATCGTCCGATCCAACTGCGTTTTATTGAATTGATGCAGACCGGTGAGATGGATGATTTGTTTAACAAACATCATGTATCCGGTACGGCAATTCGTAATCAGTTGATTGCTGATGGCTGGATCCTGAAGGCGCGCGCCAACAATGATGGCCCGGCTCAGGTGTTTGTGCATGCGGATTATCAGGGCGAGATTGGTTTAATCATGCCTTATGAGAAGAACTTCTGTACCAGTTGTAACCGTCTGCGCATTTCAGCGCTGGGCAAACTGCACCTATGTCTGTTTGGTGAACACGGCGTTGAGCTGCGTGATCTTTTACAACAGGACGAGCAGAAGAATGAGCTGATTGAACGTATTCAGTCCCAGTTGCAAACCAAATCGGTCAGCCATTTCCTGCATGACGGAAATCCGGGTATGACGCCTCATCTCGCCTCTATCGGCGGCTAAACGGCCGACAGTGAACGGTTCAAAACCAAAAATTTATGATGGCCTTGCAGACAAGGCTAATTTTCATCCAAAGCTTTATTGTGATTAACGCTTAATGCCATTACAAAGCTTAATATCATCCAAAGCTTAATGTCATTACAAAGAACTGAAAGGTGAACAAATGGGTCACGCAGAAAACAAATTTCAACCTGCCAACATTGCCGTCCTGACTGTGTCAGATACCCGTACTGAAGAAACAGATACTTCAGGCCGTTATCTGGCGGAACAACTGCAGGAAGCCGGACACAAACTGGTCGATAAGCAGATCGTGATTGATGATATGTACAAAATCCGCGCGGTGGTTTCGCAGTGGATTGCGGATGAAAATGTGCAGGCGGTAATGATTACCGGCGGTACCGGCTTTACCTCGCGCGACAGCACGCCGGAAGCGCTTAAGCCACTGTTTGATAAAGAAGTGGAAGGTTTTGGTGAGCTGTTCCGTATGGTTTCTTATGATGAAATCGGCACCTCGACGATTCAGTCTCGCGCGCTGGCAGGCTTTGCTAACCACACGGTCATTTTTGCGATGCCTGGTTCGACCGGTGCCTGCCGTACCGGCTGGACTAAGATTATTCGTCAGCAAATGGATGCCAGCCATCGTCCGTGCAACTTCATGCCACACTTGTCAGTGTAAGGGGAGGCGGATGAACCAGTTTACTCATATCAATGCTTCCGGCGAGGCCAACATGGTCGACGTGTCAGGTAAAACTGACACCGTACGCGAAGCTCGTGCTGAAGCCTTTGTACGCATGGCACCTAAAACCCTGCAACTGATTGTTTCGGGCCAGCATCATAAAGGTGACGTGTTTGCCACGGCGCGTATTGCCGGTATTCAGGCCGCGAAGAAAACCTGGGATCTGATCCCGCTGTGCCACCCTCTGCTGCTGTCGAAAGTGGAAGTGCAACTGGAGGCGATAGAGGCGGACAACCTGGTCCGGATTGAATCTGTGTGCAAACTGGCGGGTAAAACCGGTGTCGAAATGGAAGCGCTGACGGCCGCGTCTGTGGCTGCGCTGACCATTTACGATATGTGCAAAGCGGTACAGAAAGATATTGTGATTGAACAGGTCCGTTTGCTGGAAAAAACCGGTGGTAAATCCGGGCATTTTAAGGTGGATGCATGATTAAAGTTCTGTTTTTTGCTCAGACGCGTGAGCTGGTGGAGTGTGACAGTCTGACTGTTGAGGCGTCATTCGAAACTGTTGAAGCGTTACGTGCCCATCTTGCGGCCCAGCCAGGTAAATGGGAGCTGGCGTTACAGCCAGGCAAGCTTTTGGCGGCGGTCAATCAATCGATTGTGGCGCTTGATTCTGCTCTCCAAGACGGAGATGAAGTGGCGTTTCTTCCCGCCGGTGACAGGTGGCTGAGATGGATAACCGAGTTTCGGTACAGAACGATGATTTTTCCGTGGCACAGGAGTATGCGGCGTTGGCTGAGGGTACACAAGCCGGTGCGGTGGTGACCTTCGTCGGGAAAGTGCGTGATATGAATCTGGGTGATAATGTGACCGGTCTGCATCTGGAGCATTACCCCGGGATGACTGAAAAAGCCTTGCTGAACATCTGTGACGAGGCGCAAAGTCGCTGGCCCCTGCTTCAGTTGCGTGTCATTCACCGGGTAGGCGATCTCGATATCGGCGATCAAATCGTTTTTGTTGGTGTGAGTAGTGCCCATCGCGGTGCGGCTTTTGAGGCATGTGAGTTTGTGATGGACTACCTCAAAACAAAAGCACCGTTCTGGAAAAAAGAACGCACGACCGACAGCACGCGTTGGGTTGAGTCACGAGATTCAGATAGTAAAGCCGCACAGCGCTGGGAAAAATAAGTTCGGTTTGTTTCCGTTAAACGGCGGTAATCTTGGTTTGGAAAGCGGCAGAGAG
This sequence comes from Vibrio sp. CDRSL-10 TSBA, assembly GCA_039696685.1. Taxonomy (NCBI): domain Bacteria; kingdom Pseudomonadati; phylum Pseudomonadota; class Gammaproteobacteria; order Vibrionales; family Vibrionaceae; genus Vibrio; species Vibrio sp. CDRSL-10 TSBA. Next base: position 982,325 of record CP155566.1, read on the forward strand.
GCAGAACTCTCTGCCGCTTTTATTTTGCCGACTGATTATCTCTGGTCGCTTTAGCTGTTGTTATTATTTGGGTTTATGCATCTTTATGACGACTTTTGTGCCAGTGTTCTGAGTTGATAGAGAAAAACTATCAACAAAATTGACAGTTTCCATTTAGTAAAATCAAGAAATTAGTCAACACTTATCCTATAAGTAGCTTTAGGGAGCGGTGTGCTAAGGAGACAGACATGGATTCGCTAAAAGTAAGAGACTATATGACTAAAAAAGCGGTGACATTTAGACCTGAAATGTCATTAACCGCAGCGTTGGATAGGGTAATCCATTCGAACCATCTGGGTGGGCCTGTGATTGATGACAGGGAAACGGGTGATTGGCTTTTTGTCCGAACAGGACTTACTGGAAAAGCTGATTAAAGTCAGCTATCACTGTCAGGATACGCATATTGTCAGCGACTGCATGCACGAAGAGGTCCTCTCTGTCTCGCCGGAAATGTCGATCATCGAACTGGCGCAGATGATGAAAGTAGGTAAACCGAAAGTTTATCCGGTGGTCGACGATAATAAGCTGGTCGGTATCATAACCCGTCGGGATGTACTGCTGGCCATTGGCAAAAATCTCGCGACCTGCTTTAAGCATCCGGTATAACGTTTGCGCTGAGCCAACTCTATTAGTGGCCAGTCAATTTTGTCAAACAGTCTGCGGGCACCACGGTGCCCGTTTTTTATTCCCTTTTTCGCTCGTGTCTTTTTAACTGGCTTCCTCGTGTTTTTTACCAGAAAGGCTTGACCCTGGAGTTAGCTCCAAGGTGTATGCTGTTTACAAATGTCGCTTTCCGTCTGTTGTTGATACTGACGTTTAAAGCACGGTAAGTCTGCATGCAGTATTAGGCGTGCAACTGCAACAATGCCGGCCGGAAAGAGACAGCGAACTGATAGCTGATAAGAGGAGACCAACATGAGCCTGCCACATCAGGGTTGCGGTGTATCGCATTCCGAAGATCCCAGTCCTGCTGCATCCAAACCGGCAGCGTCTTGCTGCTCCGCGCATGCTTGTGCTGAGCCAAAGCGTGCTGAGTCTCAAAGTCATGAGACACAGAGCTGTGAATCACAGGGTGAAAGCAATCACGCCCAACAGCACGATCACCACGGCTGTTGCGATCACTCACAGCGTGATGGGACACAGCCAGAAGAGGCCGGGGATCAGGCAACAACAAGGCATCACAGTAACTACCGTCAGAGTTGGCAGGTCGAAGGGATGGATTGCCCGTCCTGTGCCCGCAAAATCGAAAATGCGGTTGGTCAGTTAGCCGATATTGTTGATGTAAGAGTGTTGTTTGCCACCGAAAAGCTGGTGGTGCAGTTTAATGATGCAGCGACTGCTGAGGCGATTGAGCAAACCGTGATCAAGACCGGATTTGATATCCGCAGCAGCGGGCAAAGTCAGTCTGGTGCTGCGGATAAACCGGCCAATACCTGGCTGCAGTCGGACACTTGCCGCATCGTCATGTTGGTGTTGATGATGTTGCTTGCTACGGGGGTACAGTGGTGGCAGCCTGAGGCGGGACGCTGGCTGTTTGCCGCGACCTGCCTGGTGGGATTAATGCCGATTGCGACCAAAGCTTGGCGGCTGATGCGCAGCGGAACCCCGTTCGCGATTGAAACCCTGATGACAGTGGCGGCATTAGGTGCGTTGTATCTGGGTGAAACCGCAGAAGCGGCCATGGTATTGCTGCTGTTTTTGATTGGTGAGCGGCTGGAAGGCTTTGCCGCTTCACGTGCCCGCAGTGGTGTGCAGGCGCTAATGGCTTTGGTGCCGGAAACGGCGGTTTGTCTCCGCTCAGGGCAACGTGTTGAAGTAGCGGTTTCTGAATTGCGCCCGGGTGACCGGGTCGAAGTGGCGCCGGGCGGACGCCTTCCGGCCGATGGTCAGCTGATGAATACGGCGGCCAGTATTGATGAAAGCGCTCTGACCGGAGAACCTTTACCGGTGGAACATCGCGCCGGAGATGCGTTAGCGGCGGGTTCTGTGGTTGTCGATCGGGTCATAGAAATGACCATCACATCCAGTCCTGGTGACAATGCCATCGACCGCATCCTGCATTTGATTGAAGAGGCGGAGTCGCATAAAGCGCCGGTGGCTCGTTTTATGGATTCATTCAGCCGTTGGTATACACCGTTAATGATGGTGGTGGCGCTGGTGGTGGTGCTGGTTCCGCCGCTGATGTTTGCCCAGCCGTGGGAGACCTGGATTTATCGCGGTTTGGCTATGCTGCTCATCGCCTGTCCTTGTGCTTTAGTTATCTCGACACCGGCAGCCATCACTTCCGGATTGGCAGCCGCTGCTTCGCGCGGTGCTTTAATCAAAGGCGGAGCGGCGTTGGAGCGACTGGGCCGGGTAGACGCTGTGGCATTTGATAAGACCGGCACTCTGACTAAGGGTAAACCGCAAGTGACGGATGTGGTACCTGTACCGGACTGGAGCCCTGATGCTTTGTTGGGCTGTGTTGCGGCGATCGAGACCGGGTCCAGGCATCCGCTGGCGATTTCAGTGGTGCAAGAAGCCGAACGACGTAACATCGCCGTGCCGCATGCCACAGATAAACAGGCGCAAGTCGGCCGCGGAGTCAGCGGTGAACTCGACGGTCACCATTATCAGATTCTCGCCCCTGCGTATCTCGACCAGCCCGCAGGGGCGGACCTGCAGGAAAATATCCGACAGCTTGAAGAGCAGGGCAAGACAGTGGTTGTGGTGTTGCAGGACAAGCAGGCCATCGGACTGATAGCCTGGCAGGATGCCTTGCGCGAAGATGCAAGCCGGGCGATAGGTGAATTGCAGGCTCTCGGCATTCGAACCACTATGCTGACTGGTGATAATGCCGTCAGTGCTGCGGCGATTGCCGACAAGCTTAATATCGAGTTCGAGGCGGGTTTGCTGCCACAGGATAAAGTCACGCATGTTGCCCGGCTGGCAGATAGTCGGCGGGTCGCCATGGTCGGTGACGGCATCAATGATGCGCCGGCGATGAAGGCGGCCCATATTGGTATCGCGATGGGCGGCGGGACAGATGTTGCGCTGGAAACGGCGGATGCGGCTCTGACGCATAACCGTCTCACAGAACTGGCTGGCATGATCAAGCTGTCACGCGCGGTGATGGATAATATCACCCAGAATGTCACTCTGGCGCTGGGTTTAAAGGGGCTGTTTTTGGTCACCAGTCTGCTTGGTGTCACCGGATTGTGGGTCGCAGTACTGGCGGACAGTGGCGCTACGGCGTTGGTCACCCTGAATGCACTGCGTTTGCTCAAGTTTAAACAGTAAGTCATCCGTTTGTTTCTGGCCGCGCCAGAGATAGTCTGGCAATGGTCTATACTTGGCGGGGCAGAGATCAGAGGCTGGTGTGACTGTTCTGAGTTGGCGATTATTTGTACTCAAATGATACGTTTGTGTGATATTGATCTCTTTATTGTGAAAATGAAAATATTTGTGTTCATTGTATTGTGATTGTTGTCACTTATTGTTACTGGTGAGTCGGCTAAAGTAGCTCTGTACCCAAATATACCTATGCGCTGAATAAGCCACAATCTAGGAGAAACTTATGTCTCAAGCTGTGTTCCACCTTGGTGTTACTCAAGAAGATCTCAATGGTGCAACTCTGGCGATCATCCCTGGTGATCCTGCCCGTGTACAAAAAATTGCAGACCTGATGGAAAACCCTGTGTTTCTCGCCAGCCTACGTGAATACACCCTGTATCGTGCAGAGCTTGATGGCCAGCCGGTTGTGGTTTGTTCTACTGGTATTGGTGGTCCTTCGACCTCGATTGCGGTTGAAGAGTTAGCGCAGCTTGGTGTGCGTTTCTTTCCTGCGTGTCGGCACCACTGGTGCGATTCAACCCCATGTGAATGTCGGCGATATGATCGTGACCACAGGTTCGGTGCGTCTGGATGGTGCCAGCCTGCATTTCGCGCCGATGGAATTTCCGGCTGTCCCGGACTTTGCTGTCGCGACGGCAATGAAACAGGCGGCGGAAGAGAGTGGCGCTACAGTGCACATGGGTGTCACTGCATCAAGTGATACCTTCTATCCAGGTCAGGAGCGTTACGATACCTTTACCGGTCGCGTTGTGCGCCGTTTCCAGGGCTCGATGAAAGAGTGGCAGGAGATGGGTGTGCTTAACTTTGAGATGGAATCAGCGACACTGCTGACCATGTGTGCCAGTTCAGGCCTCAAAGCCGGTTGTGTGGCCGGGGTTATTATCAACCGTACCCAACAAGAGATCCCTGATCATGCGACGCTGAAAGAGACAGAAGCTCGTTCGATCAAAGTTGTGGTCGAAGCGGCACGTAAGATGCTGAGCTGAGCCTGACCGATAAGATAAAAAGGAAAAGCGCCTGTCAGGGCGCTTTTTTATGCCAATTGAACGTGTTAGTGGTTGTTATCTTTGCTGATTCAATCATCAGCTTTAATTAATCAACAGATTACGCAATCACCAGTTTAGGAAGCGGTATATACAGGCTCTCGGTCAGCTCGGCCAGCATATGGTCATACACATGTGCGATGCTGAGTGACACGTCGGAAGTCAGCTGATAAAGACGTTCTGCATCAATTTCATAGGATGGATTGTCATGCAGTTCGGACAGTGTATGCATCGCTTTTGAGCACGCAGGTGCGGCGATAGAGAGCGGACTAATCAGCGCCAGCTGATTGAGTTTACGTCGTACCACATCGCAGTAATGCTGCATGCGGGCACGTCCCTCGGTGCTATGCATATCCTCGATAGAGATGCGCAGCTGAGTCAGTGCTTCCATGGTATCAATCACTTGCTGCCAGTTCATGTGGTATTCGTCGCTCAGATCTTCGCGGTTGGATTCAACCAGCCACGCCAGCATTACCTCGTCCATCAGGAACATACAGTGACGAATCGCTTTGCCATGCACCATCTGGTTGCGGGCTATGTTGCGATCTGACCACTCTTTCATCAGCGCTTTCAACTTCAACTGTAGAATGCGGTACATAGGTTTGTTGTCGAAGTGAGCGATAACAATAAGATGGTTAGATTTCTCATGAATCAGATCATGCAGATGATTCAGTTCGGTCTCTCTGTGCTCACCAAACATCAGCGCGTGATGAGTCGCACTGCGGTGTTGGCGGCAGAGGTAGAGCACCTGGCGCAGATCGACCAGCAGCTCGTATTTACGTTGCAGGGTTGACTCTCTTTGTTTGGCAAAGAAAAACATCAGGCCTAAAATCCCGATAGAAATCAGCATTGATATTAAGACAAACATAACCAACTCCTTGTTAATGTTTCTGTACCTAAACCAGTGCAGGGTTGATGCCAGTTTTTTATTTCTTTTAAATCAATGAATTAACAAGTTTTTAAACTTTATCTTGCACTAAATGTGTGCACGATGAACTAAAAGTGTGAGCGAGTTCAATAAAAAAACTCCCACCTCAAAAGAGAGTGGGAGTTCTTCAATTAAATGTTCTTACAGAACAGCTGGTTACATTACGCGCATACCAGGTTGAGCGCCTTCATGCGGCTCAAGGATCCACAATTCGCTGCCACCAGGGCCGGCGGCCAGAATCATGCCCTCTGACATACCGAATTTCATCTTACGTGGTTTCAGGTTGGCAACGACAACCGTGTATTTACCCACCAGATCTTCCGGGTTGTAAGCGGCTTTAATACCAGAGAATACCTGACGCATTTCACCGCCGATATCGAGCTGGAATTTCAGCAGTTTGTCCGCTTTTGGCACTGACTCGCACGAGACGATTTTAGCAATACGCAGATCCACTTTGGCGAAATCATCAAATTCGATTTCGTCAGCAATCGGGTCTTTGCTCAGCTCGGTTTGCTCAGCTTTTGGTGCATTGGCTTCTGCGGCGGCTTTCTCGGCTGCAGCTTCTTCTTTCGAAGTTTCAATCATGGCTTCGATGTGCTTTGGATCAATACGGTTAAACAGCGCTTTAAATGCACTGATATCGTGGTTGGTCAGCGGCTGTGCAACCCCATCCCAGGTCAGTTTCCTGGTTCAGGAAGGCTTCAGAACGAGCGGCCAGGCCAGGCATTACCGGCTTAAGGTAAGTCAGCAGTACGCGGAACAGGTTGATACCGACAGTACAGATGTCCTGCAGTGCCTGATCCTGGCCTTCTTGCTTGGCGACAACCCAAGGCGCTTTTTCATCAACATACTGGTTGGCTTTATCAGCCAGAGCAGTGATTTCACGAATCGCACGACCAAATTCACGCGCTTCGTACAGCTCTGCGATGCGATCAGCAGCAGCAACGAATTCGTTGTACAGCTCAGGCTCTGCAAATTCAGCCGACAGTTTGCCGTCAAAACGCTTGGTGATGAAACCTGCGTTACGTGATGCCAGGTTAACGATCTTGTTAACGACATCAGCGTTGACACGCTGAGTAAAGTCTTCCAGATTCAGATCCAGGTCATCAATACGGCTGTTGAGCTTGGCAGCGTAGTAGTAACGCAGACACTCTGGATCCAGATGCTTGAGGTAAGTGCTGGCTTTAACGAACGTGCCTTTTGATTTCGACATTTTCGCGCCGTTCACGGTCACGTAGCCGTGCACAAATACGTTGTTTGGCTTACGGTAGCCGCTGCCGTCCAGCATGGCTGGCCAGAACAGGCTGTGGAAGTAAACAATGTCTTTACCGATGAAGTGGTACAGCTCAGTCTGGCTGTCTTTATTCCAGTATTCATCGAAATCCAGGTCATCACGTTTGTTGCACAGGTTCTTAAATGAGCCCATGTAGCCAATCGGTGCATCCAGCCAGACGTAGAAGAACTTGTTCTTCTCGCCAGGAATTTCGAAGCCAAAGTAAGGTGCATCGCGGGAGATGTCCCACTGTTGCAGACCTGACTCAAACCACTCCTGCATCTTGTTGGCGGTTTCTGACTGCAGTGAGCCAGAACGGGTCCACTCTTTCAGCATGCTCTCGAACTGAGGCAGGTCGAAGAAAAAGTGCTCAGAATCTTTCATGACCGGCGTTGCGCCAGAGACGGCCGAACGCGGGTTGATCAGCTCTGTCGGGCTGTAAGTCTCACCACAGGCGTCACAGTTGTCGCCGTACTGGTCTTCCGATTTACATTTCGGACAGGTGCCCTTAACGAAACGGTCCGGCAGGAACATCTCTTTTTCAGGGTCAAACAATTGAGAAATGGTACGGCTGGAAATAAAACCGTTCTTTTTCAGCTCAAGATAGATATGAGACGCCAGTTCACGGTTCTCGTCACTGTGTGTGCTGTGGTAGTTATCAAAGCTGATGTCAAAACCAGCGAAATCTTTCTGATGCTCTTCGCTGACCGCGGCAATCATCTCTTCCGGAGTCATACCCATCTGTTGCGCTTTAAGCATGATCGGTGTGCCGTGAGCATCGTCAGCACAGATGAAGTTTACAATGTTGCCACGCAGGCGTTGGTAACGAACCCAAATATCCGCTTGGATATGCTCAAGCATATGACCTAAGTGGATCGAACCGTTAGCGTACGGAAGGGCACAAGTTACCAGCATTTTCCTGGCAGGAAAGTTTCTTGGTTCAGTTGCCATACTTAATTATTCGCTTTGTTTGATAGGTATTTAATGTGATGGACAATATTACCTGATGACGCCCTGTACGCCAAGGTATGAATGGTGCCGCAGCGGGCAAACGCTGTGCACACTCTTACTGTGCAGACGTCGCAGGTTGTTAGTGTCGGGTCGGGGCTGGAGCAGGGCGTTTATTGCGTTTGGGATAAAAAGAAGCCTTTGATATACAAAGGCCGATGCTCTTTTGGTGATCAAGCCAATGCCCTGACTGTTTGTGGGTTCTGCTTATGGCGGGAGAGTGATAGCATGATGCGAAAAGGAGGGCTTATGCTTACGTTTACGTCCAAACAGGACTTTTGTGCCTGGTTATCTCAGTTTCAACATCCGAATTTAACGCCAGACTGGGCCGCTGCGCCGGGTCTGGTAACCGTTGCTGCCTCGGGTCAGTTTAAGATTGAACTGCCGTTTGCGGCGCATTCCGTAGTGCAAGAGCTCAAAGCATGGATTGCTGATCAGCAAACTTCAGGCCAGGTGGCCGGGTTTGCATACGATGTGGCGGTTAAGCCGAAAGCGATGCAGACTAAAGTCGCCAACCCGATCAAAGGGGTCAAAAACGTGATTGCAGTGACCTCGGCCAAAGGTGGGGTCGGTAAATCGACCACGGCGGCTAACCTGGCACTGGCAATTTCGGCTTGCGGTGCGAAAGTGGGGCTGCTGGATGCGGATATTTACGGCCCCTCAGTGCCGATGATGTTTGCCCAGCTGAATGCTAAACCACAAGTGCGCGATAACAAGTGGATGCAACCGGTCATGGCACATGGGATCGCAACCCAGTCGATAGGCTATCTGGTGGATCAGTCTGACGCTACTATCTGGCGCGGGCCTATGGCGTCCAAAGCATTGGCTCAGCTGCTGAATGAAACCGAATGGCCGGATCTGGATTACCTGGTGATCGACATGCCGCCGGGTACCGGTGATATCCAGCTGACTCTTGCGCAGCAGATTCCGGTAACCGGTGCGGTGATCGTGACTACGCCCCAAGACCTTGCTTTGGCTGATGCCCGTAAAGGGGCAGCGATGTTCGACAAAGTCGAAGTACCGGTGGTGGGCCTGGTGGAGAACATGAGCTACCACATCTGCAGCCACTGTGGCGGTAAAGAGCATATTTTCGGTGTCGGCGGCGCGCAGACGCTGGCCAGTGAGTATGGCTTGTCACTCTTGGCGCAGGTGCCATTGCATTTGCACGTGCGTGAAGATATTGACGCCGGCAAACCGACCGTTGTCGCGCGTCCGGACAGTGAACATAGCGCGATTTATCTCGATTTGGCTGAGCGAATTTGCGCCAGTTTGTACTGGCACGGCAGTGTAAAACCGGACCCGATCAGCTTCACTGTTGTCGATTGATATAGATCACATTATTTTGCAGAGCGAATGTAATCGTTTGCTCTGCACTAATATTGTTCAATCCTGAAAATTACTGACATTTTGCTCCAATACAAACTGGTATCTACCCTGTGAACTCCCTATAATCAGGCGGTTTACCCAAGTTTCCTCTTCTATTTGTATCGAGTGCACAACCATGTCTGATAATAATCAATGCGTCATCGTCGGTATCGCGGGCGCCTCTGCTTCTGGGAAAAGTCTGATCGCCAGAACGATTTATAACGAGCTGAGTGCGAAAGTAGGCGACCATCAAATCGGTGTGATCACGGAAGATTGCTATTATAAAGACCAAAGCCATCTGAGCATGGAAGAGCGTGTCAAAACCAACTATGACCATCCTAACGCGCTGGATCATGATCTGCTGTGTGAGCATCTGCAGCAACTGACCCGTGGCGAAGCGGTTGAAGTACCGGAATACAGCTATACAGAGCATACCCGCACAGCAAAAACGACCCCTCTGACCCCAAAGAAAGTGATTATTCTGGAAGGTATCCTGCTGCTGACTGATCCTCGCCTGCGTGATCTGATGCACGCCAGCATCTTTATGGATACGCCACTGGATATCTGCCTGCTGCGCCGGGTAAAACGCGACGTTGAAGAACGTGGTCGTACCATGGACTCCGTGCTTTCTCAGTACCAGAAGACAGTTCGTCCTATGTTCATGCAGTTTATTGAGCCGTCTAAGCAGTACGCCGACATTATTGTGCCTCGTGGCGGTAAAAACCGCATTGCTATCGATGTACTGAAAGCGCACATCGCAAAGTTGCTAAAATCGTAAATTTAACCGATGCTTAGCAATAGCGTTCTTTATTTCTGATAAGTTTAGTGGCACTTTAGGTGCCACTTTCTTTATCCGTAATACGAGTTTACTTGTCTTACCAAATTTATCCGTCATACAAGGAAACAAACAGATGAAAAAACTGTTCCTGGTAGTAGGGGTGTTAGTTGTCGTCGTGCTAGGGGCGATCGCAGCACTGGTCACACTGGTTAATCCAAACCAATTTAAGCCACTTTTGGTTGAGCAGACCAAAAAACAGACCGGCCTTGACCTGGTGATCGAAGGCGATATCGGCTGGCAGTTTTTCCCGGCTATCGGCTTTGAGCTGGGCAAAACGGAGCTCAAGAATCCACAGGGCTTTAGCAGCCCGAATTTATTTAAAGTAGACAGTGTCGGCATCGACGTCTCGGTTATGCCGCTGCTCGATAAACAGCTGCATATCGGTAATATTCGTCTCGATGGTGCTGAAGTGCATCTCGAAACGCTGAAAGATGGCCGCACCAACCTCGATAGCCTGAGCAAAGCCCAGGATACAGCGTCAAAACAGGCTGACGATTCGGCTACTCAAGCCAATACGGAATCTGCGACGCCGAGCGAGCAAGCGTCAACTGAGCAGGCGTGGAGCATTAACCTGGCCGGCGTTTCGGTCAACAACGCGCTGCTGGAAATTCAGGATCAGCAGGCCGGTACCATGACCAAGCTGTATGATGTTCAGCTTGCCGTGTCAGAATTTGCCGCCGATACCTGGACCAGCGTTGATTTCTCCGCTAAAGGCAGCATGAACCAGCAACAGTTTGGTGCCAGTGGTCAGGCCGAAATCAAACTGTCACAAGATTTCAAACAGTACGCTCTGCGCAACATTAATCTGGACGCCAACTACAGTGATGCGGCGACTAAGATTGATTCCGCCAAAGTGACGCTGGATACTTTCGAGTTTGATAAAGCCAATAAACTGACTTTTGCGGTAAAAGGCAAAGCAGCGGATATGGATTTGGATGCCAGCGGTGGCGCCTCTGTCGAAGTCGATAAAGACATTTCTAAAGTGGCGGTGAATCAGCTTGATATGACTGCCAACCTGGAAGGTGCAGCGTTACCGCAGTCGCCGATGAAAGTGACCATGCAATCGGATGTGGCGTTTGATATCACCAAGAGTACGCTGAATCTGGTGCTGGAAAAGCTGACCGCTAATGCGTTGCAGTTCGATGGTAAAGCCAATGTGGTTCTGGGCGATATCGCGAAAGTCCGTTTTAACCTGCACAGCCCGGACATCGACCTGGATGAGTTCCTGGGACTGAATCAAACTGAGGCAGCGGCGGGTTCAGGGGAAAGTAAGCCCGCGGTAGCGAAACAAGCGGAAGCTGAGCCGGACTTGTCTGCGCTGAAAACGCTGGATGTTGCCGGTGATATCGTGATCGATAAATTTAAGGCCAGCAACGCCAAGATGCAGAACGTTAAAACCAGTTTTGCCGTCAACCGTGGCATCGTGGATCTTAAGTCGTTCAGTGCCAATCTGTACGAAGGTAGTATCGCGGCCAACGCCCGCATCGATGCACGCCAGTCGCCAGCCTCGTACACGGTCAAAAACAGCGTCAGCGGGGTGAAAGTACAGCCACTGCTCAAAGATGTGGCCGATAACGATCGTCTGGAAGGTACAGGTAATATTGAGATGAATCTGCAAGGTAAGAGTCTGACACCGACCGGTATCAAGCAGAATCTGGCCGGTACCGTCGGGATCAATTTTGCTGACGGTGCGGTTAATGGTATCAACATTGCGCAGATGATCCGGACCAACTACGCTCGCTTTAAAGGCGAATCGGTTGACGAAACCAAAGCGGTGCAGAAAACAGACTTCAGTGCGATGACGGCTACGCTGAAATTGAGCAAGGGTGAAGTGACGACCAATGATCTCAATATGCAATCACCGTTGCTGCGTATTCACGGTGAAGGCAAAGCGAACTACATTCAGGAAACGGTGGATTTTCTGGTGCGCACTTCGATTGTTGGCACGCTGCAGGGGCAGGGTGGTAAGAATCTGGACGAACTGCGTGACGTGACCATTCCAATCAATGTGTCAGGGCAGTGGGCTGATCCTAAATTCCGTCTGGTGTTTGATGATGTGTTGAAGGAAAAGGCTAAGAAAGAAGTGGATCGCGGTCTGGAAAAACTGAACGAGAAACTGGATGAAAAGATCAAAGATGAGAAGACTAAGAAAGCCGTTGATGGCTTACTGAAAGGTCTGTTCAACTGATCAATGACCATTGCGGAAGATAAACAAAGGGGCTGGAATTTCCAGCCCCTTTCGTTTGTTACGAACCGATTATGTTATGAACCGGTTTTCTGCGACGGGCGACGGCCCATTCTGAGCCGCGAGAGTGCCGGCCCGCTGAACGGTGACCTGTGATTACCAGTCTACGCCTTGCAGGGCTTTGACACCGGACTCGAATGCGTGTTTCACGTTTTTCACTTCAGAAACGGTATCGGCCATTTCAATCAGAGTGCGGTGCGCGCCACGTCCGGTGATGATAACGGACTGCATGTGCGGACGGTTTTGCAGCGCTTCCACCACTTCGTCCAGTTCAATGTAGCCGTAGTTCACCATATAGGTCAGCTCGTCAAACAGAACCACATCCAGCGACTCATCCTGCAGCATGCGTTTGCATTCCTGCCACACTATTTGTGCAGCCGCAGTATCGCTTTCTTTATTCTGGGTTTCCCAGGTAAAGCCGGTGGCCATGACCTGGAACTCAACGCCCAGCTTTTCCAGCAGGTTGCGTTCGCCGTTATCCCAGGTCCCTTTAATAAACTGGGCAACCGCACATTTTTTATCATGTCCAACCGCACGCGCAACGGTGCCAAAGCCCGAAGTCGATTTACCTTTACCGTTACCGGTGATGATCAGCAGCAGGCCTTTGACTTCCTGAGCCGCTGCAACTCGTGCGTCGACTTTTTCTTTGACTTTCTGCTGGCGTGCCTGATGGCGTTTCTTGTTTGATGTCATCGCTGGACATGCGCAATCCTTTTGATTTATTTCATTGATATCGGGGTGATAACGTTACGCGCTATCATCACTATGGCCCATATCATAACGTAACTCAGGCATGGCAAAAACCAACGATTCGTATGGAGATAGATAAGGCGACTGACTTACAGGCTTCGCCAGCTCACAATGCCGCATTGTTATCGTCGTTTCTAAATGGCGAGTTTTTTCACGGTTTCAGATACCAGATCGGCATCGACAATGATTTCCTCGATCACCTCCGAGACGCTGTTCGCCTGTTGCTCACCATGCATCGCCTTGCTGAGTACCACCTTAATCTTGTCATCAATGTGGTTGATAATGGTTGAGTTAGTCTCGATCACTGACGCGATTTCAGTGGTTGATTCTGAGGTGCGAGACGCCAGTTTACGCACTTCATCGGCGACGACGGCAAAGCCGCGTCCCTGATCGCCTGCCCGGGCCGCCTCGATGGCTGCATTGAGTGCCAGTAAGTTGGTTTGTCCGGCTATATCGCTGATGGTGGATACGATCGCTTCAACGAGCTTGGACTGATCATTGAGCTGGTTGATGAGCTCGGTGACCATATCGACCGCTTCATTAATCTGTTTTGAGTTGGCGAGCATCGAGGCGACCGAGTCTTGACCCTGACGGGCAATGGCCACCGTCTCTTCTGCGATCTGACTGGATTTTTTCGCCGCGTCGCGAACGACCATCGCCTGTTCAACCCGCTCGGTAATGTTACTGGCCAGTTTGATGATTTTGACGACCTTATTCTCGTGGTTAAAAATCGGGTTGTAAGTGGCTTCCAGCCACACCGTCTGGCCATACTTATCCACGCGTTTGAACAAGCCTGACTGGATTTTACCCGCGCCGAGATCTTTCCAGAAATTTGGTTTTTGGCTGAGAAATTCCTGATCGCAAAACATGCGGTGATGCTGGCCGATGATCTCCTGTCGGTCATACCCCATACAGAGTGAAAAGTTTTTATTGGCGTTGAGTATGGTGCCGTCCGGAGCGAAATCGATCACGGCTAACGACTTATCCATGGCTTTGAGCAGAGCCTGATTCCGTTCGAGCTCCTGTTGCTCTTGCGTCACGTCAGAGGCTACTTTGGCGACGTAGGCAACCTTGCCATCGACTTTAACCGGGAAATAGGTGGCGGCGAGCCAAATGGCCAGATCCTGACTGTTTTTACGAATAAAGCGTCCGCGCACCGGCTGACCACTTTGCAGGTCTTGCCACAGCTTCTTATATTCTTCGGTCACTGTATCTTCCGGAAAACAGAGCGTTTTGTGATGCTGTCCCCGGATATCTTCCAGACGGTAACCGACCACATTCAGAAACAGAGAGTTGGCAAACAGAATGTGCCCATCGGGAGTAAATTCGATATAGGGCACCTGCTCCTTAATCGACTCTTTGAAGCTGTGTAACTGACAATTTTCACTTTCTAATGCTCGATAGGCACTTTTAATTTTGTTTGACCCAAACATGTTTTTCCCTCAACAAGCTGATTTTGGCCCAAATGCTAAATATCGACCTGAATGGCAGTATTATCAAATTCATCCGATGATTATTTTGAAGTGAACAGCATATAGACTAAGTAGTTATTCGTGAGCGATAACACGAATAACTAAAAAAACCGCCTTGCTTGTTTGACCTGCGCGCAGCATTCGGTTTCATTGGAAGATGGAATGTTGGATAAGTGAATGGACAACAATGAACAACTCAGATGATTTATCAATTCTGGTTGTCTGCATGGGCAATATTTGCCGCTCGCCGACAGCCGAAGCCGTACTGAAAGCAAAAGCGCAGCAACTTGGCGCTCAATTGCATGTTGAGTCTGCCGGGACGATCGGTTACCACCAGGGCAATCCGCCGGATGCGCGTGCACGGGCTGCGGGAGAAAAACGGGGCTACTCGTTTGAAGGGATGCAGGCGCGTAAAGTGACCGATGAGGATTTTGCCCGTTTTGACATGATTCTGGCGGCAGACAGTGAAAACCTTAACGATCTCGCTAATCGCTGCCCTAAAGAGCATCAGCATAAGTTGTCGCTGTTCTTAAGCCATGGCCGTTCAGAATATGATGAAATTCCCGATCCGTATTATGGGGGCGAGAATGGTTTTGAACTGGTGCTGGATTTGATTGAAGAGGCGTCTGACAGCCTGCTGCACAAACTCAAAAGTAAAGGTCAGTGCTAGCGCAGCGCATTGGACCCGGCTTAAAAATGTCAACGGCCTGCTTATCACAGCGGGCCGTTTTATTATCATCTTCTGGCCCGTATCGGGCCAGAGGACAAGCGCAACAGATGACGATCAGAACTGGTAACTGGCTTGCACACCGGCAATCCAGACATTACCGGTGACCTGAGCATCGAAGGCGCCGCCAATCGCTGCTGCTGTCTGGTCGGATGCATCACGCGGTTCAGACATTGAAGCATCTTTGGCAAAAATGTAGGTAAAGCCAGCGTCGATGGTCAGTTGTTTGGTGACGTTATAACCGGCACCGATGCTGAGCCAGGTACGATCGGTTTCCGGAATCGTTGCGGTGCGATGTTCTTCACTGACCGCTGAAAGGTCATACGCGATACCGCCACGCACGACCCAATCCTGATTTAGAGCATAGGTTGTACCCACAGCAAAGCGGTAGTTATCTTTCCAGTTTTCTGATTTGATCAAATCCGAGCTGCCGTCGTTAAACTCGGCCGTCAGCTGATCAAATGCGCTCCAGTCGGTCCAGTTGATGCTGGTATGTACCGCCCAGCTTGGTGTCAACTGGTGGAAGGTCGCCAGTTCAGCGGTCGCCGGCAGCGTGACAGACAGCTTACCCGGTTTATGCGTACCATAGCTGACGCCTTCAGCATGTCCTTCGAAGTCCATCACGACTTCAGATTTATAAGTGATGGCTACCCGGTGTGCATCATTGATCTGCCATGCAGTACCAACCTGCCAGCCCCAGCTCTCATCATCTCCTTCCATGTATTTCAGGGTTGTGCCTTGCGGCAGTGACAATGCGTTACGGGTCGGTGCGCTGGCACCAAAGTGGCCTTCACCTTCAACATAACGTACACCGGCGCCAACGCTGACGGCGTCAGTTAACTTGTACGCCAGGTTGAGGTTGGCTTCCATGGTTTCAATGTTGGCTGAATCACCAAAGTGACTGGCGTTGAAACCAGATAAGTCAGTTTTCATGCCGTAGTTGGTGCCCAGCGCAAAGCCGATGGCCCAGCGATCGTCGATCTGCTGAGAAAAGTAGAAGTTAGGGATGATAGCATCATCGGCATAGTCACTGGCACTGGCGTCGGTGCTGCCCAGCAGAGCGTGAGATACGGTGCCGTCGACATCCACATTCGGGTTAACGTAAACCGCACCGACGGACACTTGGGTCCCTTTCAGATATGTTAGCATGGCAGGGTTGCGCCACTGCGCGCCGGCGTTGTCCGCCATAGCGGCTTCACCCGCGTAAGCGCGTCCCAGTCCGGTGGCTGAGTATTCGGCTAACTGAAAGCCAGCTGCCTGAGTGACAGTTGAAACGCTCAATAAACCACATGCAATAGCAGAAGAGAGTAGAGTTTTATTTTTTGTCATTATCATGTTCGCTGAATTTATCTGAAAGTGGATCTGCGATCTTACGGGTAGAGCTTTTACTTTAAAAATTAAATATGTCAAAAAGCGGCTGTTTGAATAAATACACCGCAAAACGTACGATATTTGGTTAAATTAACTGATAGCAATTGTAGGGGTATTGGCTTTTCAGCGTACACATGTAGGGTGTAACCGACCGTATGGTGAACGTATGTGCGCTGAAATAGTGAACAACAGGACTCTGAAAATAAAAAGGGCTGGTAAGCCAGCCCTTTAAAGTGGTGTTGTGGATCTTAGTCAGCTTAGAAAGTACGGCTGTACTGTAAGCCCAACAGGATCGCATTGGCGCGGGTGGTGCCGCTTAGCGTAGAAACTGTGGTTCCCATTGCTGAGGTGGATTCTGATACTTCCACATCTTTACCCATCAGGTAAGTGGCGCCGAAATCGACATTTGACTGTTCGTCAATATGGTAGGTGAAACCGGCTGAGAACCATTGACGGTCCGAATCTGGCACGGAAATCGACGTCAACTCATCTTGCGCACTGGTGTCATACATGTAACCGGCGCGCAGCGTCCAGTCTTTGTTCATGTAGTAAGTACCACCCAGAGAGTAGTGCCAGCCGTCCTGCCATTCGTATGCTTTACTGTCTACGTTTTCATTCTTGAATTTGATTTGGTCGAACGTATCCCAGCCGATGTACTGAATGCTGTAGTGAACCGCAAACGGAGTATTGTCGATACGATGGTAACCGGAGAACTCAGCAATATCAGGCAGCGGCAGTTTGACTTCTTTATCACCGTCTTTGGCGGTGATTTCCGGGCTGTAGCGGTAAGCCAGACCAAAACGGTTGTTTTCATCCATTTCGTACACGGTACCAACGTTAAAACCGACACCCCAGCCATCAGCTTTATCGACATCTACGGCTTTGTAGCCGTTCAGAGCGGTAAGCGGTGCACTGAAAGCATCATCACTAAAGGTACGTTTCAATGTTCCCTGGCCGTAAATCAGATCCAGGCCAGCACCAAAGCTCCACTGTTTGTTGAGGCGGTAAGAACCGGCCAAACCAAAGTTCATACTTAGAATTTCGGTCTCGCCGCCATACTCACCAGCGTTATATGAGCTGCTGAATTGAGTTTTGGTGCCAAAGTTTGAGTAGGCATCCACACCCCAGGCAAAGGTTTCGTTGACCGGCACGATCAGATGGATATTAGGTGCGACTGAAGTTGCACCTGCATCGTCATAGTCGGCGTTTTGGCTCTCTCCCAGTACGTTAGTGCGAGTCGCATTTTTTACTTCGATATCGGTGGTAATGGTCTCAAAACCCAGTGATAGCGCGGTTTTGTCAAACAGCGCCATCGCGGCCGGGTTACGTGCCATAACCGCCGCGTTATCTGCGATAACGGCATCACCTGCAAAGGCACGGCCAAGGCCGGTTGCGGATTGTGCATTGAGCTGGAAGCCCGCAGCCACTGCTTGCTGCGTAGCCAGAGAGATTGTCACTGCTAATAGTGACTGCTTAAACAGACGCGTCTTGTTCATGCTTTTTTCCTTTTTATTTCGCCTCTTCGGGCGTTAGTTTGAGCAATTGCTCAGTTGGTGGCTGATACTAGACGCTAGTATATAAGATAGAAATCCGACCATTGTCTAATTGGACGGTAAAGTTACAGAATTGGAGGTTAATTGGCACGAAAATGCGGATAAATGTAGAACTTTAGAGTTTTAACTCTATTTTAACATTTAAAAACCCGCTCAATAGAGCGGGTCGGAAAGATTATTTTGATGATTTTATCATCGGCATCAGATGGCGGGCGATTTTGTCGACGTTTTCACCCTCACCACCAACCAGTATCAGGCTCATATTACCGACAGGTTCAATCACTCCGGTCATGCCATTGTGGTTGAAATCGACTTTGCCTTCTGCGGGCATATGGGTCAAAAACAGCGTGACTTTGCCTGTTTCGCCTTGGAACACCACATGCAAGGCATTGGAGTCTCCGAAACCGCAGTGGTTTAGGTAATAGACGTGGTACGGAAAGTTCTTATCGAACTGATAATGGAACGGGCGCATCTTGGCGTTGATTTGTCGTGAACTGACCTGCTCATCAATCGAAGCCACAAATCCTTCTTCATTCAACACGTGGCTGACTGCCATCTCCGCCAGGCTGGCCTGGGCCGGTGGCACCAACAGATTACCCCAGTTCAGTTGGCCGGCGAGAAGGCCGAACACAAATGCGACCGAGGCGGCCATTGCCATGGCGCGGCGCATAAAGCGCGGACGCACAACATTGTCATTGACGGCGTTATGACTGAACAGGATACGATCCGCCAGACTATCGGGAACATCGACCCGCATCGCCTCGGCAATTTTCGCATCAAGATTGAGAATATCTTCCGCGTACCTGGCGTTACTGTCACTGGTCGAGATGGCCTGCTGTATCTCTTTATCGCGCTGCTTCGGATCGGACAGAATGCGACGACGGAATTCTAATTCATCCATTTTGCTGCCCCCTGTAGTTGTCTGCGGAATCTAACATGTCTTTCAATTGATTGCGGGCCCGGAATAAACGAGTCATCACAGTGTTTTTATTGAGCTCCAGTATATCGGCGATCTCTTCGCCACTAAAGCCACCGATTACCTGCAAAAAAAGCGGTTCGCGGTAATCGATGTCCAGCTTCATGATTTGTGCCTGCAGCCACTCCTGTTGATGATGCGCATCATCCGACACTTTGGCTTCGCCACTGTAATCATCCAAATCGACCAAATCGAATTGCTTGCGTTCGAAACGGCGCGCATTCTCCCGGCGTAAGATAGTGATCAGCCAAGATTTTGCCGCCTTTTCATCTTGCAGGCTATCGAGTGATTTCCACGCGCGCAGGCAAGTTTCCTGCACCAGATCCTGAGCCACGCTTTGATCTTGGCACAGCCAGTAGGCGTAACGGTAGAGATCGCGGTGGTAAGCACGAACCAGTGCTTCATATTTTTTTTGTCTGTCCATACCGGTATTGACCGGAGGTTTGGAAAATTTCTTTCCGATTTTTTTCAGTAATGACACAAAATTCTCCGTGCGCGAACCGTATGTAGCTGGCTTGCTTGCCAGACTGAATCCCGATTCGGTTGTGAAATGTGGTCAGAGATTGTTCTGAATCAAGTTTAGGCAGTAATGACTCTTCAAAACCACGATAAAATTGATCTAATTCAAAATGTGCTGTGCTGAGCGCGTTATAGTGGTTCACGTCATCTAGTTAGTCCTTGTGGCTAGCGTGTTGAGCAAGATGACACTTCCTTTTGAAGGCTGACTTTACTTTCTCCTAATCAGGAAACTGATTACTTTTCAATTGGCGTAAGTTAATTGCTTGAATACATTCCGACCACACAGTTCTGTGTGGTTTTTTTTTGCCTGTCATTTGCCAGCGACTCATTTGCCAAGTGACGGCACCCGATACCAGCACGGCGTCAGGTTACCTGCATATGTGCGCTCTGTCTGTTTATTGAAAAACTTTCAATCTCTTTACTAACGGCTGGGGCGATTGTGCGAGAGTAAACAAGAAATCGCGTGTTTCAGTGTGCATATCACGTTTATTTAAACGCTCGTTTGATTGTGTTAACAACTTGGTTACAATGGGTTCAGGTCAGACCTCTTATTGGAAGGAGAAACAATGGGCACTCAGCAAGTCACAACACGTTCGGGAGAGCGTGTGGCTATCGTTGCGGGGCTACGTACGCCTTTTGCACGGCAAAGTACCGAGTTTGCGCAGGTTCCGGCGCTGGATCTGGGCAAAATGGTGGTCAGCGAAATGCTGGCACGTTGCGATTTAGATCCGGCATTGATTGAGCAGGTGGTGTTCGGGCAGGTTATTCAGATGCCTGCCGCGCCTAATATTGCGCGTGAAATTGTGCTCGGCACCGGGATGAACATCCATACTGACGCTTACAGCGTTACCCGTGCCTGTGCGACCAGCTTTCAGTCTGCGGTGAATGTCGCCGAGAGCATCATGGCCGGTACGATAGACATCGGTATTGCCGGCGGTGCGGACTCTTCTTCTGTCTTGCCGATTGGTGTGTCTAAAAAGCTTGCTTCCGGCTTACTGGCTTTGAGTAAAACCAAAACTCTGGGTCAGAAACTGCAGGTTCTCAAATCCCTCTCGTTAAAAGATCTGATGCCGGTACCTCCTGCGGTCGCGGAATATTCAACCGGTTTATCGATGGGACAAACCGCTGAGCAGATGGCGAAGTCACATGCCATTTCCCGCCACGATCAGGATGCTCTGGCTCATCGCTCTCATACTCTGGCTGCTAAGGCGTGGCAGGCAGGGAAAATTCGTGATGAAGTGATGACGGCGTTTCCTGAGCCTTATAAAAAGTGGCTCGACAGTGATAACAATATTCGCCATGACTCGACCCTGGAAGGATATGCCAAACTGCGTCCGGCATTCGATCGCGATTACGGCAGTGTCACTGCAGCCAACAGTACGCCACTCACCGACGGTGCTGCGGCGATCATTCTCATGCGTGAAGGAAAGGCGAAAGAACTGGGTATGGAGATCATGGGTTATCTGCGTTCCTATGCTTTTTCTGCGATTGGCGTCGAACAGGACATGTTGATGGGACCATCCTATGCCACGCCGCTGGCGCTGGACAGAGCGGGTATTACTCTGGGCGATCTGACCTTAATTGATATGCATGAAGCCTTTGCTGCGCAAACATTGGCTAACCTGAAAATGTTCGCCAGTGATTCATTCGCCCAGCAAAAGCTGGGGCGCAGTCAGGCGATTGGTGAAGTGGATATGGATAAATTTAACGTGCTGGGTGGTTCTATCGCTTACGGCCATCCGTTTGCCGCAACCGGTGCTCGCATGATCACCCAGACTCTGCGTGAGTTGCAACGACGCGGCGGTGGTTTGGCACTCAACACCGCCTGTGCAGCTGGTGGCCTCGGTGCAGCCATGATTCTGGAGGTGGAGTAATGAGTGAAGCGAAAGCGTTCCAGCTGAGTGTGGATGAACAGCAAATTGCCTGGCTGGCGATTGATGTGCCCGGTGAAAAAATGAATACCTTGCAGGCTGCGTTTGCCGATGAAATGGCCGCAGTTTTTGCCCGGCTCGACAGTCAGAAAAATCAGCTCAAAGGTTTGATTGTGCACTCACTCAAACCAGACAACTTTATTGCGGGTGCTGATGTACGCATGCTTGAAGCGTGTCAGTCCGCTCCGGAAGCCCAGGCACTGGCCGTGCAGGGGCAGCAGATGTTTCAGCAACTGAGTGAGCTGCCGTTTCCGGTAGTGGCAGCGATTCATGGCCCGTGTCTCGGTGGTGGTCTGGAGCTGGCTCTGGCTTGTGATTACCGGGTTTGCAGCGATGACGATAAAACCCGGCTGGGCCTGCCCGAAGTGATGCTGGGCCTGCTGCCCGGTTCCGGTGGTACCCAGCGCTTACCGCGTTTAATCGGCTTGCTGCCGGCGCTGGATTTGATTCTGACCGGTAAACAATTACGCGCCAAAAAGGCCAAAAAGCTCGGAGTGGTGGATGCGTGTGTGCCGCAATCTGTGTTGCTTGATGTCGCCAGGAGCTTTATTGACAGCAAGGGCAAGAGAAAATCTCCGCTTAAGCTGTCGGCAAAAGAAACGTCTGATTTCCCGCACCGGTGTCGGCCGTAAAGTGATCTTTGATCAGGCTGAGAAAAAGACCCGGCACAAGACACGAGATAATTATCCTGCTGCCAAAGCAATTCTGGAAGTGATCCAACATGGTCTGGAAAAGGGCTTGCAGCCCGGTCTTGAGCTTGAGGCCAAGCGCTTTGGTGAACTGGTGATGACCTCTGAGTCCAAAGCACTGCGCTCGATTTTCTTCGCCACCACAGAAATGAAAAAGGACCATGGCAGCGACGCCAAACCCGCTAAAGTACGCCGGATTAGTGTGCTTGGCGGGGGACTGATGGGCGCGGGTATCAGCCACGTCAGTGTTGCGAAAGCCGGGCTGCCGGTGCGTATTAAAGATGTCTCTAATGACGGTGTACTTAACGCATTAAGTTACAACTATAAGTTGTTCACCAAGCTGCGTAAGCGCCGCATTCTGAGCCAGGCTCAGTTACAGGCTAAAATGACCATGCTCAGTGGCGGAACTGACTTTACCGCTTTTAACCAGACTGATGTGGTGATTGAAGCGGTATTTGAAGATCTGCAACTCAAGCAGCAAATGGTGGCGGATATTGAAGCCAATGCGCAGGACAGCACCATTTTTGCTACCAATACCTCTTCTTTGCCGATTGGTCAGATTGCAGAGAAAGCTGCGCGCCCGGAGCAGATTGTCGGACTGCACTATTTTAGTCCGGTGGAAAAAATGCCGCTGGTGGAAGTCATCCCGCACGCGACCACATCGGATCAAACCATCGCGACTGTTGTCGAGCTGGCGCGCAAGCAGGGTAAAACGCCGATCGTGGTCAAAGACTGTGCCGGATTTTATGTGAACCGTATTCTGGCGCCTTACATGAATGAAGCCGCGCAAATCCTGATGGGCGGTGAGCCGATTGAGCGTTTGGATTCTGCGCTGCTTGATTTTGGTTTCCCGGTCGGGCCTATTACGCTGCTCGATGAAGTGGGTGTCGACATCGGTGCCAAGATCATGCCGATTCTGATTAATGAGCTTGGCCCGAGATTTAAAGGCCCGGATGTTTTTGACACTCTGCTCAAGGATGGCCGCAAAGGGCGTAAAGCCGGTAAAGGTTTCTATCTTTATAAAGGCAGCAAAAAGAAAGAGGTGGATAAATCGGTCTATAAGTTGCTTAAACTGACGCCGGAATCGAAGCTGAGTGATAAAGATATCGCGATGCGCTGTATTTTGCCGATGTTAAATGAGGCGGTACGTTGCTTAGATGAAGATATCATCCGCAGTCCGCGTGACGGCGATATCGGTGCGATCTTTGGTATCGGATTCCCGCCGTTTCTCGGTGGTCCGTTCCGTTATATCGAGCAGATTGGGATTAAAGCTCTGGTTGAGATAATGAACCAGCATGCTGAAAAATATGGCGACCGCTTTGCGCCTTGTGATGGCCTGCTGACCCGGGCCGGATTGGGTGAGAACTTTTATGCTGATTAAGTGGCGATATAAATAGCGGGCATGATCCGACATCCGCGGGGCCAGTATCGGCCCCGCTTTTTTATTTGTTCCGATTTGGCCTTGGCTGACTTCCCCGGCTGACGTTGCCAGATAAAGGCCGCGATGCGTGACGGCTGGTATTCTAACTTGTCTGCGGAGTGTGCTAGCATTATCCGAATTATCAAGAACCTAAGAAGGACCCAATATGGACGCTCTTGAACTGCTGTTAAACCGCCGCTCGGTAGCCAAACTGGAAGCACCTGCGCCGGAAGGTAAAGCGCTGGAGAACATCATCCGCGCGGGCCTGCGTGCGCCGGACCACGCCAACCTGACCCCGTGGCGCTTTGTGATTGCTCAGGGACGCGGTTTGCAGAAACTGTCTGATATTCTGGTTAAGGCCGCGCTGGCAGAAAACAGTGAAGAAGCCATAGTCACCAAGCTGAAGAATGCGCCATTCCGTGCCCCGATGGTGATTACGGTGATTGCCAAGGTCACGCCGCATGAGAAAGTCCCGGCGCTGGAGCAGCATTTGTCGGCCGGCTGCGCAGTGCAGGCGATGCAAATGGCAGCGGTCGCGCAAGGCTATCAGGGGATCTGGCGTTCAGGTAACTGGATGTTCCATGCCGATGTGCGTGCGGCATTTGGTCTGGAAGGTGAAGATGAAATCGTCGGTTTCCTGTATCTCGGGACTCCGACCAGCACTCCGATGAAAGCACCGGAGCGTGAACTGAGCCAGTTTGTGGAATACCTATAACAGCGCTGAATGTCAGTCTGTTTACCCTCAGTTTACTTCAGAACAAAAAATGCCAGTAACGTGAAGTTACTGGCATTTTATTTGGTCGCTGTTGCCTGTTAGTGAATGTTGTACGCAATCACGAAATCTATGAACAAGCGCACTTTTTCCGGCAGATGGTCTTTATGGTTGTAAAGCATATAGATATCGCGCGGGTTAGCACTCCAGTCTTCCAGCACCCGAACCAGGCTGCCGTCGGCAATAAATTCGCGCAGCATGACGTCCGGCATCAGAGTAATGCCTAAACCTTCTGAGCAGGCGCTGCGTACGACATTCAGTGCGTTAGCCTGAAAGCGTCCTTTGTCGTTGTTGGTGACGACTTCGCCTTTAGTACTGGTCAGTTGCCACTTGATCAGCGGGTAGCCTTTCAGCAGTGAGTGACGCACCAGATCTTCGGCATGTTTTGGCGCCGGATTGGTGGCCAGGTACTCCGGACTTGCGACCAGAATATCTTTCACATCGCTGATTTTACGGGCTATCAGGCTAGAGTCTCGTTGCGGTCCGACCCGGAAAATGACATCCCATTCGGTTGGATCAAGCTGATCCGCATGGTTGCTGGTGGTCAGCTCAATATTGATTTCAGGATACTCGCGCATGAAGTCATTGAACATCGGCATCATCATGCGTTTGGTCAAATTGTAGGGCGCTGAAATCTTAATTTTACCGGAGGCACCACGACATTCATCGGTAATCTCTTCCGTCATGGAAGCCAGGCGCTGCAGCAAGGGTGAGCAATCTTTAAAGAAACGTTCACCGGCTTCGGTCAGCGACAGTTTACGAGCGTGGCGATTCAAAAGTCTTAGATTCAGCGAATCTTCAAGCGCTTGAATGCGTCGGGTAATGGTCGCTACAGGTATCATCGTCTTACGAGAAGTGGCGGTGTAGCTACCGTTTTCGACAACCAGTCGAAAAAGGTTTAGATCATCTAGTTTCATCGTTCCTGACACATTATTTTACGAATTTGAGTAATTTATACGGATATCCAAAGGCAAAGATTGAGTCATGTCAACTTGTTGGACGATTTGTGATATTCCATACATATAGTATGCAACCCAGGTGCAAAGTGGAATATTTGTATAAATCCTATTTCAAGGCTACTTTTAAGTAACGTGAGAAACCATCTTATAACAATAATTCAAATTGTGAACAGCAAACGTATCGTAAACGCTGAACGTAGCGCAAACGCCGGACGTAGCGCGAACGCATAGTGGGGTAGGGAGCTATGTACAAAACACACATCGAAACGCCAGATTTATCGGCTGCCAAAGTGCCAGATGAGAAGTTAATCATGCTGGTGGATGATGATCCGATATTCAGGCGTATCACCAGTGGCTACCTGTCTGCACAAGGCTATAAGGTGATGGAAGCCGAAGACGGACTGGACGGACTGAGGAAACTGAGGAAGACCGAACCGGATCTGGTGCTGTGTGATTTGTCGATGCCTGTGCTGGACGGTATTGAATTTGTCGAAGAGGTCAGCCTGGAGTATCCGTCTCTGCCTATGATCGTGGTGTCAGCCACTGACGAAATGTCCGATGTAGCCAAAGCGCTGCGTTATGGCATTAAAGATTTCCTCGCCAAGCCGATTGGCAATCATGAACACTTAAGTTGTGCCATTGAAAGTACGCTCGAGGACACCTGTAATCATTTAGCGGATCAGCGCGATTTCGCCAGTCAGTGGTTCCAGGTTGACGGCGGCGGTGATATTCCGGAAGAGCAGGAGTTGCACTGGCACCTGGAGTATTTACGCGACAACCCGAGTGCGGCCAAAGATCTGTTACATGCGTTGCTGCCGGAAAAAGACACTTCACAGGGCGCGTGGAAATGCAGCTATCGTCTGTTGCAGTCAGCGGATGTGATGCCGTTAGTGTTTGATTATGCGTGGCTGATGAATGGCCAGTTTGCGTTTTATGTGGTGGACTCATCGAGCAGCCAAGACAAAGGAGTGGCGAGTACTTTGCTGGTCCGTGCCCTGTTTAATGATTACTTACGTAATTTGCGCAGCTTTAGTGCCGATTTGAAAGATCTGGCTGAGATTGTCGAGCGCGGGCTGGAATGCTCCGAGTGCGCTGAGCCCGTGGCGGCTCTGTTCGGGGTTGCTAATCTGTCAGACGGAACCTTGTCTATTTTGCCCG
Organism: Vibrio sp. CDRSL-10 TSBA; assembly: GCA_039696685.1. Classification (NCBI taxonomy): domain Bacteria; kingdom Pseudomonadati; phylum Pseudomonadota; class Gammaproteobacteria; order Vibrionales; family Vibrionaceae; genus Vibrio; species Vibrio sp. CDRSL-10 TSBA. The sequence continues at coordinate 1,008,694 of CP155566.1, forward strand.
CCGGACTGGATAGCCAGTGGTCAAACGGCTACATGACGCAGCACATAGCCGCGGGAGTGAATCTGGGTGAAAACTGCCTGAAAAACTTCATTACCAAAGACTTACTGATTCACGATGCCTGTCAGTTATCGCTGAGCTGTCTGGGATCTTGTAGCTTTGTGCTGGACATTTATCAGGGCAGCAATAACTGATCGCAGACCAAAACTGACAGCAGGCCAGAGTGACGGAATCTTGCTTTCTTTCGTTACCTTAGGAAAGTTAGTTACCTTAGGAAAGTTAGTTGCTGGTGATATTGATATTGTCTTTCTCAGATGCAGGGCTTTGGCCCTGCATTTTCGTATCTGCCGCTGAGCTGGCTTTGCATCAGGCTCAGCGTGCTTTCAGGCACAATGTGAGCCAGTTAACCGGTTGTTAATATCCCTATTTATAGTCAGTGTTTATGGTGGGTTGTTTAAGTTATAGTCAGCGCCAATAATTAACCACAGCCCGGCGTGCGGTTTGGGATAAGGCCTGTATCGCAGTCTGTTTCCGCAGTAAGTCGCCATAAAGTCGGGGGATAAGCTGGTTCACCGGAGACGGGAGTCGGCAATAACAGAAAGTCACCTACAACAGAGAAGCGAATCATGGCAGACAAAGAGTTTAAAGAACCTTATAATGTTTTATACTTTTTAGGTTTCATCCTGGCCCTGTTAGTACCGACCTTACCTGCGACCCTGACCTGGATTCGTGTGGTCAATGGTTACGCCGGGTTCTGATATCGGTTAAGGTTGCGATGACGGCTGACTGCCGCTCATTCCACCAACGCGCTACCATGCTTTTGACTAGGTAGCGCGCGTAATAGTTAAGTGAGGTTCACCATCAATATTCGACATGCTGTACTCAATGTTGTTGGTGTGCTGAGCGTTTGCCTGGGTGTCCTGGGTATCGTACTTCCTCTTCTTCCCACCACGCCGTTTATTCTGTTGGCCAGTGCGTGTTTTTTCCGCAGCAGCCCCAGATTTCATCGCTGGTTGCATGAACATCGGCTATTCGGGCCGATCATTATCAACTGGCAGCAGAACAAAGCAGTATCGAAGCAGGTTAAGCAACGCGGCTGTGTATTTATTGTGCTCAGCTTTGCGGTTTCTATCGCCGTTGTTCCTCATCTTTGGTTAAAGAGTCTGCTATTGGTCGGTTTAGTGGTGCTGATTATCGTGTTTCTGCGTCTTCCTACTCACGAGTTGGTTGCTAACCAACAAGAAAATCACTAGCATTGTGGGGAAGTGTGCCCGCTCTTCGAGTGGGCGTTTGTTTTTTCGGCACATGGAAAGTTTTTTACAGTGCAGAAACCGTAAATACCCCAAGCGGAGAGATGCCGCGTCGGGCCAATCAAAGTTAATTTTGTTATGACAACCGAAACTCTTTCACTGATTAAATCCAGCATCAAAAGCATTGAGAACTATCCAAAGCCGGGCATTTTGTTCCGCGACGTGACCAGTCTGCTTGAAGATGCGAAAGCTTACCAGGCGACTATCCAGCTGTTTGTTGATCGTTACAAAGAGATGGGTTTCACCAAGGTAGTGGGTACAGAAGCACGTGGTTTCCTGTTTGGTGCACCACTGGCTCTGGAACTGGGGTTAGGTTTTGTTCCTGTTCGTAAGCCGGGCAAACTGCCACGTGAAACCGTGGGTCAGACGTACGATCTGGAATACGGTACAGATACACTGGAAATTCACGTAGACGCTATCCAGCCAGGCGACAAAGTACTGGTGGTAGACGATCTGCTGGCAACTGGCGGTACCATCGAAGCGACTGCAAAACTGATTCGTCAACTGGGCGGTGAAGTGGAGCATGCGGCGTTCGTAATCAATCTGCCAGAAATTGGTGGTGACAAGCGCCTGGAAGGTTTAGGCTTGAACGTTTACAGCATTTGTGAATTTGAAGGTCACTAAATCGGAAGGTTTCATGAGTTATCTAGCCTTAGCGCGAAAGTGGCGGCCCACAAAATTTAATGAAGTCGTGGGTCAGGCACATGTATTAACAGCTTTAGAAAATGCTCTGGCACAGAACCGTCTGCACCATGCGTACCTGTTCAGCGGAACACGCGGTGTCGGTAAAACGACCATAGGTCGTCTGTTTGCCAAAGGGCTTAACTGTGAAACGGGAATTACGGCCACCCCTTGTGGTGAGTGTGATACCTGTAAAGAGATCGATCAGGGCCGTTTTGTTGACCTGTTGGAGATCGATGCTGCTTCACGAACCAAAGTTGAAGATACGCGTGAACTGCTGGATAACGTGCAGTACAAACCGGCCCGAGGCCGGTTTAAAGTCTACCTGATCGACGAAGTGCACATGCTCTCGCGCCACAGTTTTAACGCTTTGCTTAAAACGCTTGAAGAGCCGCCAGAGTATGTGAAATTTCTGCTCGCGACGACCGATCCGCAAAAACTGCCGGTCACCATTTTGTCGCGTTGTCTGCAGTTCCACCTCAAACCGATCAACGTTGACACCATTACTGAGCAGCTCAGTCATATTCTGCAGCAAGAACAGGTCGACAGTGAGGCGAAAGCCCTGTCACTGATTGCCCACGCTGCCGATGGCAGTATGCGTGATGCGCTCAGCCTGACCGATCAGGCCATTGCTTTAGGTAATGGCCAGGTACAAAAAGATGTTGTGGCGCATATGCTCGGTACGCTCGATACCGATCAGGCACTTCATCTGCTCCAGGCCATCAGCAGTCAGCAACCACAAACCGTGATGGAGCGTATCGACGCTCTGGCGCAAAACGGGGTTGAGTGGGATGGTTTGTTGCAACAGCTCGCGACTCAATTGCACTGTGTTGCCATGTATCAGGCGCTGCCATCCAGTGTTGATAAGGCGCAGCCGGATGCTGAGCAAATCCAGTGGCTGGCCAAAGCATTGGCGCCGCAGGATGTCCAACTCTATTACCAAATCGCGCTCAAAGGCCGTGATGATCTGGCGCTGTCACCAACCCCGCGTATCGGGATTGAGATGATTGCGCTGCGTATGATGGCATTTCGTCCCTCACAGACCTCGCTGGCGAATGTAATTGCGCCGCAGCCTGCTGCACAGAAGATTGCCCAGCCGCAATCGGCTCCAGCGGCTATGACACACGCTCCGGCCGCTCAGCCGCAGGTACCGGCCATGCAGGCGGCTCCGGCTCAAACGGCGCCGCAGTCTTCACAACCGGCGTCCGGCTATGCTCCGTCTACTCAGCCAAGCATGCCTGCGAACCCACAAAGCATGCCAGCCAATTCGACGGAAAGCGGTGGCTATCAGCCGCCAATGCCATCTGAGAGTCCGGCTCCTGCACCACAACCAGCGCCAGAGCAGCCGGTTCAGACCACCCCGCAACAAGCTCCGCCGGCATCACCGGTTGCAGGGCTGCGCCATCAACTGCGCTCGCAGCGTCAGGGACTGGCGCAAAAGGGTAACGACGGAAAAAAGTCTGATGCGACATCTGCCAAGCCGGTTTCGGTTTCTTGAGCGTGTAGCCCAGCGTGGTCAGCATGCCGCGCAGATGTCGCCTTATTCTGCGCAGCAGACCGAAGATCAAGCGCCGAGTGATGAAGCTTACCAATGGCGTCCGATGCAAGAAGCCCCGGTTGAAGCGCCACAAAAAAATGAGCTGACTCCAACTCAGATTAAACGCGCGCTGGAGCATGAAAAAACGCCGGAGATGACGCAAAAGCTTATCGATGAGGCGAATGCCCAAGATGAGTGGGCCGCCCTGATCCAGCGCCTCAATACGCCTAAGCTGGTGGAGCAATTAGCGCTCAACTCGACTTACCGTAAACAGGGGGCAACCATTGAGCTGACTTTGCGTCCGACTCATGCCCACCTCAACACCGACCGTGCCCAGAGTGAACTTCTGCAGGCATTGAATGACCAACTTAATGAAGAGTGTCAACTGTCGGTGACTATCGGTGAAGAGGGCGAAACGCCGCTGGAATTGAGAGAGCGCCTGTATCAGAGCAAACTTTCACAGGCGATTGATAACCTTGTGGCGGATCCTAACGTACAATTTATTGAACGACGTTTTAGCGCTGCTCTCGATAAAGACAGTGTTAGACCGATATAACTGCGACTGTGGACTTGAGATTTCGCTCAATTACCCCCACAGTATGTGAAACAATGAGATAAACCAGAGAGACAAAGATGTTTGGTAAAGGCGGAATGGGCAACCTGATGAAGCAAGCCCAACAGATGCAAGATCGCATGCAAAAGCTTCAAGAAGAAATTGCAAACATGGAAATCACCGGTGAATCTGGTGCTGGCCTGGTTAAAGTCACTATCACTGGCAGTCACAGCGTACGTCGTGTCGAAATCGACGACAGCCTGATGGAAGATGACAAAGAAATGCTGGAAGACCTGATTGCTGCAGCATTTAACGATGCGGCGCGTCGCGTTGAAGAAACTCAGAAAGAAAAAATGGCAAGCGTTACCGGCGGTATGCAACTACCACCGGGTATGAAAATGCCGTTTTAATTACGAGTCAGTTTAATGCGCACCAGTCATATGCTGGAGCATTTGATGGAGGCCTTACGTTGTCTGCCTGGGGTTGGCCCCAAGTCAGCGCAGCGTATGGCCTTTCATTTGTTGCAGAGGGACCGTAAAGGTGGCCTGCAACTGGCAGATGCTCTGAGTCAGGCAATGGTTGAAATCGGCCATTGCAGCGAATGTCGCACCTTCACTGAAGAGGACATTTGCCATATTTGTCAAAATCCGAAGCGTCAGGAAAACGGCCAGATCTGTGTGGTGGAAAGCCCGGCAGATATTGCGGCGGTAGAAGCCACAGGTCAGTACTCCGGTCGCTATTTCGTGCTGATGGGCCACCTGTCACCGCTGGATGGTATCGGGCCGAGTGATATTGGCCTGGACGTGCTGGATTTTCGCCTGCAACGTGGTGACGTGACCGAAGTGATTCTGGCCACCAACCCGACGGTGGAAGGTGAAGCAACGGCGCACTACATCGCAGAGCTGTGCCGCGAGCACGATGTTTCAGCCAGCCGTATTGCCCACGGCGTACCGGTTGGCGGTGAACTGGAGCTGGTCGACGGGACCACCCTGTCTCACTCGCTGCTGGGCCGACAAAAACTGTAATAAAAAACCGCGCATCATGGCGCGGTTTTTTAATCTCTCAATCTGAGCTGCGTTGCGCGTAAGGCTCAGGTCAGCTGTTCCAGTTCGGTAATATTGTCCAGTGCCTGCTGATTAGTGCTGCCGCACACACTCGGGCATGGTTTGAACTGGTGGCACACCTTAGGGCGCTCCGCCTTGCCAAACAGCTTACATAAATTGTCATCATTGAGCTGAATACAGCGTACACCGGCTGGCTTACCATCGGGCATACCTGGAATCGGGGAAGAAATACTTGGTGCAATACAGCACGCGCCGCAACCCAGTCTACATTCCATCATTTACCTACTTCTGTGTGTTCGCTCAATAAGGGCGGCGATCCTAACAGAAATCGTCGCTGCCCGCAGCGGGATTGCAGAATATTTATCCTTGAACTTTGTAGGGCAGGAGGGTATAAATCGTCCCCCTGAAACAAGACAGGAAAAACAGACGTTATGAGTACTCCATTTTGGCAAAGCAAAACCCTGGATCAAATGACCGAAGCAGAGTGGGAGTCGCTGTGTGACGGTTGCGGCAAATGCTGCCTGCACAAGCTGATGGATGAAGACTCAGACGAGGTGTATTACACCAATGTCGCGTGCAGCTGGCTGAACAGCAAAACCTGTTCTTGTAAAGATTACCCGAACCGCTTCAGTTCAGGCGAAGAGTGTCTCAAACTGACCCGCGACAAGATCGATGAATTTCACTGGCTGCCGGATACCTGTGCTTACCGCCTTCTGGCCGACGGTCAAACCCTGCCGGAGTGGCACCCGCTGATCACCGGCTCCAAAGCCGCGATGCACGCCGCCGGCGAAAGCGTACGCAATAAAGTGGTGTACGAGATTGACGTGGTGGACTGGGAAGATCACATTTTGAATCACCCTTCGCGCCAGTAGGTGTATCAAGGCGCGATAAGGCTTTAATCAATGCCTTATCGCCATAAATCGCCTCAAAACGCACATTTTACTATTCTCTGCCGCCACTTTGTCGCCACTATTTTGGATACAAACAACTTAATGATTTTTTATCGTGGTACTCCGGAAGTCTGAAAGTTTAAATTTGGTTCAATAGACAAAGAGTGAGTTATACGGATGAGCTTTATCGCGGAGTTTATAGCTAGATCTGAATGTTCTATCTTTGGTTGATACTTAATGTCGCCATGAGCGATATTGTTTCTTTAGGTACGAACTTTCTCTAAGTTTTTGAATAAAGTTATATCGATATCGTTGTGCAATTCGAGCATGTTGGTGATTATGTTTATGGTATAAGTGCTATCCTGTCTTCAACTTCACGCATGGTGAATTGTTCAAAAGCAAATGCTTCGCCTTTTGTAGCAAAGCGTTTACGGATGCGTTTACAACCACGACCAGTAGGGTAGCACTCACAAAGGCAAGGCTTTTTGTTGCCGTCTTTTAGGTTTCGGGTAGCCATAGAAATACCGATATGCTGTTTTTATGTACGGTATGTCGACGAGATGAGATCTTCAATGTTTAAAATCGGTGGATGCGAACAATGCTTTAACTATTTAGACTCACTATCACCTTCATCTTGAAGGTGCATATTTGCTTGCCTGTGTACACTCAACCGGTCTTTTAATTCTTCTTTTGAATAATTGGTACCATCAACGTAGGTATTATCTATAAACGTAATTTAACTCGCCTTTTGGGTTTTCTTGCTATCCACGCAACGATTATTGCAGCGATAGATTCCCATGGAATTGAGTCAATAAAGAGCAACCCCTGATCAAAATACGGTGATACGGAAAAATTTCTCTTTCAGAGAAACGAATTCCACTGGACTCCAAAAAACTTGTAATTTCGTCTTTGTTGTTTGGTAGTTTTGATTGTTTCTGCTTTTAACTAATTACTCGCTTCAATATGCTTCCAGATTGTTTCGCAAAGCTCATTGAGTTCATCGGTAAGTGACCATTCAAACTCTTCATCTTGCATGATCGCTACTGCTGTTTGGCAGAACTTAACTTTATCTTTGATAGTGCCAGACTTATCTGAGTAGAAACTCCGTTCAGTCCCTTTTGGCTTATCGACGTACCGTTCAAGTATTCTCCCAATACCTTCTTTATCCGTTTCGAACCTATCGTCGTTAATATTGCTTATGTTGAAGGTACAATCATCTTTCCCATTGAAGGTGTCCCAGCGCTTTTGAGCAGTTTTTAGTAATATTGAATGAGGGATATAGTTTTCTATCTCTTTCCATTTCAATAGGATGAAGTTGTCGCTTAAATTTTGCTGTAGTGTTTCTACTCGATCGCCTTTTGAATCAATGTCTGCATCTGCAATTAATAGTATTTTATTGTTCAGTTTCTTCGCAGGTGTAGTAGAGGTTGAGTCCGACTGCTCGTTGTCGCCAAAGTACCAGTGGGTGATGTTGCTTCCTTGGTACTCTGTAAATACGAAGTGTAAGTTTTCATGGTAGCTTGAAAGTTTATTCGCTCGTTCTTCGTCACCTTTTTCCTTCAACTGGTCTATATATTTCTTGAGATAAGTCCTTAGGTAGAGTTTGTCCGTAATACCTTCGACCCAGATTGAACAGTTAGCCAGAAGAAACAGATGATGCCCGAACGCCCAAATCTGAGAGTAGTTCTTCAAATTTACTGGCAGGGGTTACTATTGATTCCCCATTTTCCTGACTAACTTGTTGAATAGAAATGTCATCTCGTTCTTGTGCTATGTCTAAGAAATGGTTGGAGTGAGTTGTCATGAAAAACATATGTTCTTCGTGGCCACCGTATGTTTCGATCAGTGTTCTCTGGAGTCCGGCATGTAGATAGTGTTCGGGCTCTTCTATAAAGAACATCGTCGGACTCTCTGCCATAAATACGGGATAAGTCAACATTATTATTGATTGGATTCCGTCACCTAGGTTGAATATCTGTCGTTCTTCTTTGTCACCTTCCTTGAAGTAAACAATATCTTCACCGATTCTTGGAACTAGTGAAATCTCTTGACCAAAGAAAAAGTTGCGAGATAGATATAGCTCATACTCTCGGACTCGTTGTCTTTGCTGATGAGTACCCAAAAGATGACGTTTGAGATCTTCGTAAAGACTATGACCAGTAAATAGATTGTCATTTATATTTGACTTAGGAAAGTAATCTTTAACCGTCCGAGCACAAAAAAGGTCGTCTTCATGAATATGGCGAAGGCTTCTAATTGTAGGGATATATACAGAACTCCAAGATATTTTCGATATCTCTGGTATTACATCCTTAGCTATCTCATCTTTATTTATAAAGCTTTGTACCAAAGTATCATAAACGTAATTTTCAGATGCGGTAGAACTTCTCGAAGGCTCTAATTTTTCTAATATAAGACTAGAAATATTCAGATAACAGAGCGGTTTTCGCGATTTTAAAATATTTTCTGCAGATGAAATAAAATTACTAAGACCGAAACCAGTCTGGTTTCTTAATGGATTATCTACGTGGTAACCTTGCTTTTTCCATCTATTGACGATGATTTCAATTGGAAGTAAATCGGAATCGAAAAAAGGTTTTTTTTTGTCTAAGGAAAATAAGTTTCTCAACATTCGGCTTTTACCAGAATTGTTGGGGCCGATGTAGAAATTGATTTGTTTAGCTGATGTTATATGCCACTGTTGTGGATATGTATTACCAGAAGAAAACGCGATTTTATTGATATGGTTTGTTATTTTCATGTTGTATTACTTATCTTCTTAACCAAGGTTTGTCATCAACTTCGCGAGGACAAATTTTTTCACAAGAAAGCGCCTTCCTTTTGGTGGCAAAGCGCTTGCGAATTCTTTTGCCTGACGGACCTTGCGGGGAGAACTCACAAAACCAAGGCTTCTCGCTGTTCTCTTTAAGGTTTCGTATGGATAAATATGGAATTATTTGAAGAAAAAACTCATTATTTCTATAAACAGGTACACGATTAGCAATCCAGTGAGGACGCCGAAAATTGAGTGGCGAGCCGACCATAAAATATAACCTTTGGAGGTTACAACTTTTTCAAAATGAGCGTTCTCAATCTTATCGACGATGTCTTCACAGGTTTCTTGCAGAGAAAATTTCAGTTTAGATCTGTTTTCTGGTGATGTGTCATCTGCTAGATAGCTTTCAACATCGAATCCATAAAGTGGCGTTATTTCACCTTCATCGATAAACTTACATGAAGAAAGTTGGTTTAGCTGTTTGATTTTCCAGCTTATTCGAGCAATTTTTGCATTGTAACGTTCTTCTTGGTAGAGAGGGCCGTCTTCTTTCTCTAACCACTTAAAATCTGATAACGAGGTAAGCAAATCTACCAGCTCATCTTTTTTTGATGAAATTGCGGATCTTTTTATGCTGTGATGGTGGATAAACAGGCTTATAATCCAGCTAATGAATACCCACTCAAATTTGAACCAACTACCCATCAGTTAGACGCTTTTTCTCTGCTGCTACAATTCTTTCATTGGCTATGGTGACAAAATTCTCCACATGATCATGCTGAATTGTTAGCTTTCTGTCTAAGACATCTTTAGTGAAACCAGCACGGGAAATGAGGCCACCGAATGCTTCATCTAAAAATGAACGTCCATATCTGTTGTACCCAGTCAAGTCTACGATTACATGGTCATATTCATTGAGTGCAGGGACCAAAATGTTTTTTCTGAAAACCTCGCCAGCTGTAAACTCGCAGCCAGGCGCATCTTTTTCGTAGCGACCTTTAGGTCTAGGATGAAAGTCTTCAGTTACAGTAATTTTTTTAACAGAGTTCATCTAAATTTATACTCCATTGTAGCAATGTACCTGATAGTTTCGTTTTGGTATTCGAATCTTGAATGCTCTTCTTCGCTACCCTTATTGTATTGGTAGCAACCCTTGTTACTAAATATCAGCAAACGGCTATCTGGATCTTTAGTTACCACATCTTTTATTGAAACGCTTCCTTGACCATGATTCGCATCATCAATCCGCGTGATCTCATGCATCATAGAGGCATAGATTAAGCCAGAGTCACCAATTGTATCTCTTAAAGGTGCAACATACGACTTCATACTTCGGAGTAAGCCTCTGACTGCACCAACCTTGTTTAGATTGCTGTCTTCACCAAGGATTAGCTCCCTGTATTCTTTCGGATAGTGCTTTTTTACCCGATTTTGGAACACTTGGCTATCTTCGAATGACAAAGGGATGCCTCGTCCTCGATCATAGATTGCCAGATACATGTAACGGTCTTGCTTGGATACATAATTACGTCCAATAGAGCAAATAAGCCACCATCTTTTACTTGAATCTAGTGGTTCATTGGGATACGCGTGACGACCTACATTTTCTAGAGTTTCGATGATGGCTTGTGAAATTCTAGACTCGATATTTGGGGGAATATCACCGTCATAGTATTTGTCTCGTATTGCATCTACGAGAGCTTCAGATAGCTCATCGAATTCCTGGTTACTACCGCTAATAACAGGGATTCGTGGTATATCCGCATTGAACATTTCTGTTCTTCTTTCTGCTGCAGGCAGAAAAGAGCCTGCGTCGCGGATTAACCAGTTTACACTCGGAGATTTTTTCGACCAGATAATGGATATCTTTGCTTCATATTTGTCTTGCAGAGCCACGATTAAAAGAAACATTGGTAACCGAGCAACTACTGTTTCTTCGAAAGAAAGGTAAATGTGTTTATGCAATTCCAAAAGTGTTTCAAGCTGTATGAAGAAAGCTGACAATTCGTCATTAAGTCCATTATCGGACAAATCGAGTTGTTTTGGAGCTGGTAACACCGGTTTCCTAAACAAAGTACTAATCTGGAAATGACTAGAAATTTGAGTGCTACCGGTACCTTCAAAAACTGTACGGTGTTTATTATTTGATGTTCTCAAATATCGCTTGGCATTGAGACTGTCAGCAAGCTGTAGTTTTTTTTTCATGTTATCGCTGTATTTCTATCATCGTGGTCAACTAAAGCTTCCAACTCACCCTCAAACAAATAATCCAGGCCGAAGTAATCACGTAGATGCTCTTTCGCGCCTAGTAGTTCTAATGCTTTGAGTTGAAAGCTCATAGTCGTTCCTTCATACCTAGGGTTATTCTTCAACTTTTGTATTGTGCTTAGCTTCCTGCTTTTGCTTTGCAACTTCAATCACCGCTTCCCTGGAAGCGGTTTAGCGGAAGATTGGGGCTTCAGTGACCAAGACATTAACTTGTTGATTATGTTTGACGAGTTATATGAATCGTCACGCCCAAGAAAAGAAGAAATAGTAAATTCACGACATTATGCATTTGTACGCATAACGACTTGAGTTCCTAATCGCAGTGTATCCCCAGTTTTGTTGTTATTGAAAGTGTGCCGGTCTGTTGAAATCTGGTCTGTGGTAATAGTTTCGTGTTGATCACAATATGGACAACGCCAAGAAAATGCCATAATTAACTCAGAAATCAATTTAAGTAAGTTTTACTCTCTCTTCAAAGGCACCGCCACGCGGCCAATAATCTTGATATCTTCTTCCGCCACTTCAACAGTGGTGTTACCAAAACCACAGTCAGCTTTTTACCTGGTAAGCGTTGGATGTGGTTGATCGACAGCGTGCCGTCGATATCAATCAGGTACCGTGCCTAGCATCTACTAAACCAACGCCTCACCAGTCTCTACATTGCAGATACCAGTGATTCGGTCTGCTCTGAACGTGCGAATAGAATTCCTCATCAAACAGAAAGCTTTGACGTATGTATCGCCACTGGCGTTCTGCTCAATTTTTCTTAAAACAATCTCGCGATCAGATACTTTCCCTGCAGCGTCCTTGTAGTTCATAAAGTATTGGGCGCCTGGTTCTAGCTCATTAAGAAACGATAATCCGGATGATTTCTCTATATTGATTCGCTTTCCGGATGTTGGAGCTGGTTTCTTCTTCGGCTTTTCGTTGGCTTGTTCGCGTTCCTCGACCCCATCACAGAAATCGGTTAGAAGGACGAATAGATGAAGAGCTTCATCGTTGTCGAGTACTTTGTCTTCTAGGTAAAGTTCAACAGTTGCCGCCAGCTCTTTAGTTTTTGGGTCTTCTTTCGATTCAGGGTAGCGCTTAAACCATGCACGAAGCTTTTTAGATTCTTCTAGATCAACAATGTCATCTTCTAGAATTTTATTGGCTAGGTTATAGAGCGCTTTTTCTCTACGTGGTGTGAGTGTTTCAACTTCGGCAGCTTCAGGCGCGATTGATTTTTGCGGTGTAACTTTTGTGGTAGGTGCTGGTGCAGCCTTTTTACTGGGTGTTACCTCGACCTTATCGGGGTCATGCATTGTTTTCTTTGATTTGCGAACCCAATAGATAGCAAAAACTATTAAACCTAAAACCAACAATTCCATTGTCACTCTCCTTGCCAACTACTTAATATTTTTCTATCGTCGGTGTCACCGCTATGCGGCCAACCACTTTGATGTCTTTTTCTGTTACTTCTACTGTGCCGTCAGCAAATATCACATCCAACTTTTTGCTTGGTAAGCGTTGAATGTGATTGCCTCACAGTGGCTATGTTCATGTATGTTTTGAAAATTCTTATCGGATCGATTGCATAAGCATATCACTATGTCTTGTTTATCAATAGTTATTGCATGCCCTATAAGGGCTAAATGTGAATGACTCGCGATATTGGGCTTAAGGTTTTGGTTATGAATTGATCGATCAACTCAGAGTATTGTCATCCTTCTCAAGTCCCGCCATTATTTTTCTCGATCAGCGCTTTCAGTTCGGCAATATCACTTTTCAAATCTTGGATCTCATCGCGCAGGTTATTAATGATGTGTTTACCTTGGTCTTCCTGATCTTCTTCCAGAAACCAGGATGCGACAAAGCCGGTAAAGGCACCGAACAGGCCGACGCCGCCGGTCATCAGCACAGCTGCGACAATTCGCCCTTCGAAAGTCACTGGATAATAATCGCCGTAACCGACCGTGGTGATGGTGACGAACGCCCACCAGATGGCTTCGTTGGCGTTGTGAATGTTGGAGCCGGGCATGCCTTTTTCGAGCTGCAACATCGCGACGGCACCGAAGATCACCAGCAGAATCGACACCAGAGAAACCAGCGTGAAGGTGCCGTGCATTTTATTGCGAAATAAGAAGCCGATAATGAATTTGGTTGAACGTACGGCTCTGAGAATACGCAGGACCTGCACTACGCGCACGATTCGGCCATAGCGAAAAGTATCCAGCATCGGGATACTGGAGAGCAGATCGATCCAGCCCCATTTCATAAAGCGCATTTTACTGTCTGCTGCCTTAAAGCGAATACAGAAGTCAGCCAGAAAAAACAGGCAGACGATATTGTCGGTAAAATGCAGTATCTCAAGAGTGTCGGATGGCAGGGTAAACGCGCTTTCGACTAATAATTCCAGCAGAACATATATCGACAGGAACAGAGTGAAGATCTGAAAGGGCCCCAACTCAGAGACGAGCGGCGGATATTCGGGATTTGCTGAGCTCAAAAGAAATGATTCCAATTTGTCCGGACTTTACGCGAACACAAATTTTATCATTAAATACAGAGTTGCATATCGGAAAAACAACCCGTTTTTTATCAGAGTTATTGTGTAGTGGCGGCAGCATTGCTTAGTGAGTGCCGGGGTGACACTGTTGTAGCCGGATTTTGCTCAACGGGCAAAGCTAAGAGAGGAAAAGAAAATGGCGTACCCGAAGGTACGCCGCCCGGTCATTAACCTTCGCTCATCTGTTGTAAGCGCGATTGCAGTGAGGTGTCGTTCTGCACGGCACGCGCGATCAGGTTGTAATCTTCCACGGACAAACCGGTGTCCTGCACGGCGTCAACCATCTCCTGGTTGGCCTGCTGCTGAATCTCTTGTGCTTCTTTTGGATCTTCACTGTTTTTCAGCTTGGTCATCGCGTCAACACGGATCTCATTCACGGATGCCTGAGCCTCGGCAAACTGCTCCAGTTGCTCGTCGTTAACTTCAATTGGTTGAGCTTGCTGCGGTGCAGCAGCTTGCTGTTGTTGCTGCTGTGCCTGTCCCTCTTGGGCAGCAAATGCTGAGGTGGCAGTGACAGAGGCTAGCATTGCAGTCATCAGGGCGGTCATGGTTAGTTTGCGCATAATAGAACTTCCTTCCGTTTTATGTGATTCGCTCTAACTATTGCGAGAACCTTGCCAACTTTTTAAATCTATATATATCTAATTGTTTATATTGAATTAATTGTAGTTTTGACATGGATTTGACCTGCGTATTGTGAGCCGTAATGTTTACTTGTGATACGGTTGAATCTGTTGGTTGTGACAAAAATATACACTCGCGTGAGGCGGGGTGAGCTGAATAAACACGGATACGGAGGCACTTGTGAAGAAAAAATATCGCATGACCTTAACCATGCGCATATTGCTGTTGGTGTTTGTGCCGTTATGGGCGCTATCCGGAGCCTCGATAGGGATTGGCACCCATTACATGGCTGAGCAGCAGACGCGTAAGCTCAAAGACGATATTAAATTGATCGCGCGCGCGATCCGGGTGCCCATCGGTGAAGCGATTAATCAGGGGGATTTAGCCACGGTTCGGCGTACGCTGGATGCGGTGTTCTCTCTCGGTCAGGTGTATGGCGCCTCGGTTTATAACGAAGATGGTCAGCGTATCGCAGCTGCCGGTATTGCCGGCCAGGAAGACAGTACTGATAACCCGTTGGCCGAGCAGCTGGTGCGCGTCGGTCAGGATGGCGATGCCTATCAGCATCAGGCCGGGCGCCGGGTGTTTTCCCATTTTGTGCCGGTGACTGATGAAACCGGCAAGATATCCAGCATGGTGGAAGTGACCCGCCGCGCTAGTGATTTCTCTGCCACCATGGACCGCATTATTTTCTGGGCCTGGGGCTGCTGGGGCGTGGTGGGTTTGCTGACGCTGGGTATTGTGCTGCTCGGCTATCGGCAGGCGGTCGGCCGTCAGGTGGCGAATTTAACCAACGTGATGGCGGATGTGGGCCGCGGTCAGCTGGGAGTGCGGGCGCCGCAATCGAGTGCCACTGAGCTGGGCATGATTGCTGAGGCGTTTAACCAGATGCTGGATGATATGGAGCAGGCCCAGAAGGCGATTGCCGCGCACTGCCAACAGGAAGCGACTTTAAACCAGCAGTTGGAACGTCAGGAGCGGATGGCCGCTCTGGGGCGTTTAGTCAGTGGTATTGCGCATGAACTTGGCGCACCGCTCAATGTGATTGATGGCCGGGCACGTCGGCTAAGCCGGCATAATCAGGATGAGTCCGCCGAGCATGAACTCAACGCCATTCGTGGTCAGGTGCAGCGCCTGACCCGAATTGTCCATCAACTGCTGGATTTTTCACGCAGCGGCGCACAGCGTGAAGCGATTGAGCTGCGCGAATCGGTGCAGGCTGCGGTGGATTCAATCAAACATGAACTGGCCTCAGAGCCCCCGCAAATTACATTGGATATCCCGGTTGAGGCCAGTGTTACGGTTGATCCGGCCCGCTTTGAACTGCTGCTGGTGAATTTATTGCGTAATGCCTGTCAGGCCGCCGTTTCTCAGGTCGGCGTGAGTTATCAGAGCGATACGGATGGCTGGTGTCTGTCGGTGTGGGATGATGGCGCCGGTATTGACGCTGAACTCGACCCCCAGCAGCTGTTGGAGCCGTTTTTTACCACCAAACCCAAAGGGCAGGGCACAGGGTTAGGCCTGGCGATTGTGCATAACATCGTGAGCGATCATCACGGTGAGTTGCGGTTAAGCCATGCTCAGGCTGGCGGCCTGCAAGTGTCACTGAGTTTTCCTGAGGAAGTGAGAGCATGAATATTTTATTAGTGGAAGATGATGCCGATCTGGCGGAATTGTTGTGTGAAGAGCTGGAAGCCGAGGGCTATCAGGTTGCGGTGGTCGATTGTGTAGAAGCCGCCGAGCCACTTCTGGCCACGACCAATATTGATTTGGTGATTTCTGATCTGCGTCTGCCGGGTCGTAACGGTATCACCCTGCTGCCGGTGGTGAAGGCGATGAACCACGCGCCGGCGATGCTGCTGATCACTGCGTTTGGCTCGGTCGATCAGGCCGTGCAGGCGCTCAAAGCCGGGGCGGATGACTTTTTGACCAAACCGTTTGATATGGACCACTGCCTGTTAACGGTCCGCCGCTTACTTGAGCATCGTCAGTTAAAAGAAAGCGTCGGCGGACGTCGGTTTCACGGCATATTGGGTGAAAGCACCGTGATGCAAAGCCTGTTTAAAAATATCGAACAGGTTGCGCGGGCTGACAGTCCGGTGCTGGTGCTGGGTGAGAGTGGCACCGGTAAAGAGCTGGTGGCGAAAGCGATTCATCAGCAGAGTGAGCGCAAGCAAGGGCCGTTTCTGGCGGTGAACTGTGCCGGTATTCCCAATGAACTGTTAGAAAGCGAGTTTTTCGGGCATGCGGCCGGGGCTTATACCGGAGCGGGTAAATCTCGGCAGGGCCTGTTGCGTGAAGCGCACGGCGGTACGCTGCTGTTGGATGAAATTGGTGAAATGCCGCTTGCGTTGCAAGCGAAACTGCTGCGGGTATTGCAGGAGGGCACGGTGCGTCCGGTGGGCAGTGATAAAGAAGTGGCGGTTGATGTACGCATTATCGCTGCCACTCACCGCGATCCCGAAGCCATGGTGGCTGAGAATCAATTCCGTGAAGACCTGTTTTTCCGGCTGGAAACTTTCACCCTGCAGGTGCCTCCGCTTCGCCAGCGCGGCGATGACATCGCACTGCTCACCCGTTACTTTATGACTCAGCAACAGCAAAAAGGTAAAACGCAGGCACATCAACTCAGTCAGGCGGCATGGCGACTCCTGCTTAATTACGGTTTTCCCGGTAATGTGCGCGAACTGCAAAACGCGATAGAAACGTGCCGCGGTATTTTGTGATGGTGAAGAGATCATGCCGGAACATCTGCCGCAACGTATGCGCCAGTCGCAGGATTCTGCGTTGAAAAATGTATTCGAGGGCTTATCGTCTGAGGCGATGCCTCCGCTGTTATCGCTGCAGCAAGACTATGTGCACTACGTGATGCAAAAGACCCAGGGTAACAAAGCGCAGGCGGCGCAGATCCTCGGCGTAACGCGCCGGACCTTGTACCGCTGGCTGGAAGAGGCGCAGGCTGAAGAGTCAATTCCCAAAGATTGAAGGCAGTTGAATCACAGACTGATTGCACGACATCATTACTGTGAATACACGCTGACAAAAAAAGGGAGCAGACATCTGCTCCCTATTCACTTACTGGCTTTCACTTAACGACCGGGCGCTTACTCGGCAGTGGCGCGCAGTTTGGCGACATCTTGTGGCCCAACCTGAGCGTTGCCCTGACCATAAGTATCGGTCAGGAAGTTAACCAGCGTCGCGATTTGGTCATCAGACAGATGCTGGCCGAAGGCGGGCATAAACACTTCACCGTCATTGGTGTGGCGTTTCACGCCGTGTAGCACGACTTGGATCAGGTTGCCGCTTTTCTCGCTGCCGACCACGCTGTTGTGATACACCGACGGGTAGTAACCATCCGGAGAGCCACTGCCGTCCGCATCGTGACAGGTGCTGCAGTTAGCCATGTAGAGGTATTCGCCCGGCATCTCTTCACGCGCAGTTTCGATTGGCAGGCCGCGCAGTTGCAGATCCTGAGCCGACGCTTCGCCCTGTGCATAGCGTGATGTGCTGCCCTCAGATACGCCCGGTACTGAGCGCAGGTAAACCGCGATAGCGTTCAGGTCATCATCCGTCAGGAAACGGAAGCTGTTTTCCACCGCTTCAGCCATCGGGCCTGCGGCCTGAGCCTTGCCAGCCACCGAACCGGTTTTCAGGTACTGAACAATCTCTTCAGTGCTCCAGTCACCCAGACCATTGGCGTTATCATTGCTGATGTTGAATGCATGCCAGCCGGCCAGATCAGAGCCTGACAGGAAGCCGGTTTCGGTTTCATCATTGGCTGTGGTCTGCATTGCGACGCCGCGCGGGGTGTGACAGGTACCGCAGTGGGTTGAACCTTGCACCAGGTACGCCCCACGGTTCCACTCTGCGCCTTTGTCCGGCTGAGTCTGGTAAGCGCCTTGCTCGTGGAACATCCAGTTCCAGATTGCCAGCGGCCAGCGCATTGACAGCAGCGCAGGAATATCATTCGATCGGTTGGCCTGTTTGACCGGTTGTACCGAGTTCATGAAGTAATCATACATGGCGGCAATATCGCTGTCGGACAGTTTGGTGTACTCGGTATACGGCATGGCCGGATACAGATGACCGCCATCTTTACGCACCCCTTCACGCAGTAGGCGTTTGAAGTCGTCGAGCGAATAGTTACCAATACCGGTCTCTTTATCCGGCGTGATGTTGGTCGAATACAGTGTACCGATTGGCAGTGGCATGCCCAGACCGCCGGCGAAAGGTTTGTCTTTCTCGGTGGTGTGACAGGCGGTACAGTCAGACATTTTTGCCACGTACTCGCCACGGCTCATGCCTGATGGCGTTTGCGTGGTGTGTACTTGCTGCTCCTGTGCCGGGTTGTGGCCGCTCGGCCCCCAGATACCAGTGACAATCAGGCCAAAGACGATAACAGCCAGTGCAATCACTGACAGGATTAACCGTTTCAGTGTCATGACTTACACCTCCTTGTTCAGCGTAGCTGCAATACGCAGCGACAATGCGGCGATGGTCAGCGTACAGTTCACCGTACCCACCGTTGGCATGGTGCCTGAGCTGGCGATAAATAGGTTATCGTGGTCGTGAGTACGACAATCTTTATCCACCACGCTGTCTTTCGGGTTGTCACCCATGATGACAGTGCCACAGATGTGCTGGTTGTTAGAGAAGTCATCGCTGTACTGGATTTCAGTCCCTCCCATCAGCTGAGCAATCTTGGTGTAAGCTTCACGGGTGTGAACCGCACTGCGTTTTACGTAGTCATCAATCGCGTAGTAGAACTCAGGTTTGGCAATACCCATCGCATCTTTTGAGCGGCTGGCAACAATGCGGTTTTCCGGATGCGGCAGCAGTTCATGGAAACTGTCGAACTGAACGTAGCGCGCCGCTTTATCACGGATCTCATTATCCAGCACATTACCCAGGATCAGGCGATCCTGAGCCAGGAGCTCTTGGGTCATTTGGTCGGTACGAGACATGTTCGACAGGTGAATTTTCTTACCCGCGTATTCAGAACGGAAGTCACCGTCACGCCAGCCGATAATGGACGTCATCTCCTGCGCGCCGCGGCCTGGCCACAATTTCTCGTCAGCAAAGAAACGGATACCGGTACCCGGGTGGTCCATCAGGTTACGGCCCACCATGTCTGAGCTGTTACCCACATCGGACATCAGCATCAGTTTTGGTGTTTCGATTCCGTTGGCGGCCAGAACAAAGTATTTCCCTTCAACTTTGACTGATTCACCGTCGGGCGTCTTGTAATGGACGGCAACAATACGGTTGTCGGCGCCTTTTTCAATTTTGTACACCACGGCTTTATCGATCAGTCTGGCACCGGCGGCTTCGGCTTTTTCGACGTGGGTAATACCGTTGTACATCGCACCAATCGGGCAGATAGGCATACAGTTGTTGTTACCGCAGCAGGTCGGGCGGTTGTCATACGGGCGACTGTTACGCGCAACCGGCTCAGTGACGACATAAAAGCCGTTTTCATTGAGGCGATCTTTAATCACTTTCTCGTTGTAGGAGATCGGCAGCGGAGCCATCGGATATGGCTTGGAAACGCGGAGAGCCCAGCTCTTCATCGCCTGGTCCCCACACACCGAGTTCTTCCTCAGCGCGCTGATACCAAAGCTCAAGATCTTTGTATTCCAGCGGCCAGTCGCGACCGACACCGTAAATCGATTTCAGTTTGAAGTCGGACGGAATAAAACGCCAGGCCGAACCGGCCCAGTGCCAGGTCGTACCACCGACCGCACGGATATACTGCGCGTCATAGGCCTGTTCGCCCTTTTGCACCAGATAGCCGTTATCCGGATTAAATTCCGGGTGAGGGGCATAGGGAGTCGACGGATACGGCGCCATGAAGTCCATCTTGTCCGGCTGATTACGGAAACGTTCGACAATTTCGCCGCGCGAGTAACGCGGACCGGCTTCGAGAATGATGACGGATTTACCGGCCAGCGCCAGCTGGTGCGCAACCAGTCCGCCCGCAACGCCGGAACCTACAACGACGACATCGGCTTGTTGGGTGGTGGTCATTATGCTTTCCTCTCGATTGGTTTAGCGGCCCAGAATCCGGGCTTGTTAGGGCAGTAAGAACGGATCTCCAATACATCATCAACAGCGGTAAACTGCAGCGCGTGGCGGTAAGTGATGACCTGAGCATCAAGTCCGCTACCAACAATACCGGTGTACCAGGCTGAGATGATGGATTTGGCAGTTTGCTGTGCGGCCGGAGTCAGAGTGGTGGTCAAAAGTTGAGTCTCGATTTGCGCCATCTCTTTCACCAGAGATTTGAGTCTGGATTCAAACTCCGGGGTACGGTCTTGCAGTGCCTGGAAAAAACGTTCCGAGAGGATAGGGGAAAGCCCCTGGCGTTCGGTCAGCCGTTCTGAAACGAGAGTGAAAAGAGTGATTGGGTCGGTCGGAGCCGATTCCTGAGCCAGTACGCTCAGAGGCAGCGGAGCAACAAGCGAAAGTAAGCCGATTGACGCCACCCCTTTGAGTAGTTTCCTGCGTGACATCTGTTGAGCCGATGTCTCCAGGTGGGGAGATTTTTTATTCATAGCTTCCATTGATTCCTAACATTGATATGTTTTTTTAGAATAATAATGATGAAGTGCTGAACTATTTTTGCTGTATCAATAGGCTGCTTCTGTAATCTCCGGGCAAATTGAATCACGTAACGGATTGATGAAACCGGTCAGAAGTTATTTACCCGATGAATAGTTATTGATATAGCAATAATGAGTGTAGCAGAGTCTGCTTATTAGTTGACCGTTATCAAAGGTATTCGCTGAATCCGTCAAGCCGTGATCTGGTTGCAGAAACGCTGAAACGACAATGATAACAAAGACATAATGTAGGGTTATGAGAGGTTTTATTATATTTATATTGGCAATAGATTAAGTTAACTGCCGGAGTTTTAGTTATACACGTTGCTATTTGTGTACAGAAAAAGTGTATGCCTGTGACCATCCCGATCAAATTAGACCACTTAAATTTAGCAATCCGTTTACGTAATCTTTGTTTCCGTAAATTTTATTTACGTACGGTGGGCTGACCGGACTTAGTCGATTTAACTAACACTTACTAATAGTGTGGATATAAAGTGGGGAAGCTCGCTATTATTTATTAGTGGCAAAATCAATATTGGGGAAATCTCCACTTTTCAAATAAAAGGTGACGCCATCGGAGCCTGACTTGAGCGGCGGGTACTCTCCTGCAGGCAGGCGGATCCAACTGCCTGCGGGATACTGTTTACCGGCGTTGTCGATACTTCCTTGCAGGATCAAAAGCTCGGCGGCAGCGCCCGGCGCAGTGAAAATGCATTGCTGCGCAGTGATTTTTTGTACGCTCACCGTCTCGTTACCGTTGCTGTATAACGGGCAGATCTGCCTGTCAGAGTGCTGTTGCCAGTTCTGCTCATCGTGAGTATTGATACGCACTGTCTCAGTGTCTGCGGCGCCCATTTGCCATAATTTTACAAAGATGGTTGCCCCTGATTTGCTATGCGGGCTGTGCGCGGTCCCGGGCGGGTTTCTCAGATACCAACCTGCCGGGTAATCCCCGCTCTGATCAGAAAAGGTACCGCTCAGAACCAGAATTTCTTCTCCGCCGGGATGGGCATGTTGCGGAAAGACAGATTCCGGTGCGTATTTTACTATGCTGGTGGCGCGGGCTTTTTCCGCTCCGATTCTGTCCAGCATCATGCGCTCGACGCCGGATTGGGTCGACAATACCCATTGATATTGTTGGGTACTGATGAATACAGGCAGAGTAAAGTCGGCGTTGATGTGCATGATAGTTATCCTGAGTAGACCTGTCGTGCGCCAAGCAAAGCGGATAGTCAGGCTGGTTTAAGTTTCAGACAGGTAACATATAAGAGTGGTGTGATGGGATCAAGTTTACCCTAGCGGTGGTCACGCGCAGGAGTGAGGTACAAAGCGTGGAAGTTGAGTCGCCGTTCGGGCATGTTGATAGGAGAATGAGCCGTAAACAGAAAAACCCGCTTTGAGAGCGGGTTTTTGCAAAATCAGCGTATAGTGACCGTTATTTATTAACTGAGTCACAAGCTCCGATTACTGAAGGGATAGAAATCGCAGGGTGGATTAGGTAATCTTCTGAGCAGTTTTTCTCTTTGTTGTAAGTAGTACCAGTACAACCAGCAAGAATAGCCAACGCAGCACCAACCAACGTTAATTTTGCAACTTTAGAAAAAGATTTCATTATAATACTCCTTGGTTTGTTGAAGTGCGCAAGTTAGATTACATGAATAATAATGTCCATGTCTTAATTTGGTTTTATTATACAATCGTTACATTACTTCCGGATAATGAATGAATTAATTATTAATTAATCATTTATCCAGTGGATTTACGAAGTAATGTAATCATTTCATGGCTTATTACTGATAGTATTGATGATATTTGTGCTGTCTGTGAATAACGATTTTACTATTAATAGTACGGTAAAGTGCAATAAATAGCTTAATTATTGTACTTATTTGTATTGTTATTAATTAGCGTATTTAGTGTGCAAAGTGCGTAGATTTAATTAAGGTTTTTCTTAATTAGTGTCTGTTGTTCTTATTGGGTAGTGAATATTTTACGGGCCTTTTTACCGTACGGAAATAAATTTTCCGTTAGGAGGGGTGGGCTTTCGTTATTATTAAAATAGAGTCGGTGGGCAATAAATTGCCCACGCTGTTATTTCACTGTGCCATTCTTCGTACTATTAACGGGAGTGTACTGATTTAACGGAAGTGTACTTATTAACGGTTAACCGACGTGTCTGCTTATTAACAGAAAAGTAAGCTCAGTCACTGGCGATTAGGGCGGAGTCAATGATGGAGTCAGTTTCTCCATGCTCCGGCCCGATACGCCAATCACTTGTTATGCGAGCACTGGTTATGCGAGTAAATTTATCTTTATGCCAGCAAAAGAAGCAAGCTGCCAACTGTAGCCGCTGCAGAAAGATATTTCCCTGCCGAGTAGGAGGTGTCATCATCTTTCTTTACATCGTCGGGACGGTCCATGCCCAGAGCTCCGTAGGTGAAAGACTCGACTTTATCGCCAAGCGATTTGTCTTTGATGTCCGGCGTTTCACCCTGTTCAATATCTTTCAGAGCAGCCAGCAGTGCTTTACCTTCATCAGATAAAGTCACTTTATTTTGTTCTACCTTGAGCGGTGCGGCTGACTGGTTTTCAGCCTTGGTTTCGGTGTTTACCGGAGCCTGAGATTTCACCGTCTGAGTAGTGTGCAGCTGCGCTGCGCCTACACCTACTGGATTCATACATCTCTCCTTAATCTTGCTACAGTCATATTATCGACAGGGCGAGGAAAAACTTTTGCACTTTTTTCTCAGATTGCCGCTGGGGTCATAATGACTTCAATAAGCAAAGAATGTGCCTTAACCACGAGAGATACACGCCATAAGTAGTGGCTTCATTTGAAGTGAGCCTTAAGGGATGCATTGCAGATCATCGTTACGTTGGGCTAAAGCTTGAAAGGCCTGGCGTTGATGCTCTGGCTGGACGTAACGTGCTGGTGGCGCTAACACCTGTAGCTGATAGTCGCTGTCGTCGGCTTTGATCTCGCTCACCGGCGTGATAATGAGGATACGGATATCCGGCAGGCGGCGCGTTAGTGCCGCGGCAATACCTAGCCCCTGCTGAGTGTGAAACAGTCCGGCAATATGCATTACCTGATGTCCAGGGTGGTGAAGCAGATAATCGCTGATACTTTCTGCCATGGTTTCGTCCCAGGTGATTTGTGCGGCAAACTGACGTTCGTTTTGCTGCTCTGTGCCATGGTGCATCGAGGCCACAAAGCGCTGCTTATAAGGTGAATCAGAGCGGTCTGCCTCGCGGGCGACCCAGGCTCTCTGCGTGCTGTCCAGACGATCGAGGTATTCAGGACCCTGCCGCCCGATACAGCGCACAATATTTTTCGGTGCATTGGCAGCGATGACAGGAGCCTGATACTGTTTGGCCAGCTCGACCAGAGGACGGTAGTCACTTGGGTAATTCGGCCAGGCTTGCGCTTGTTTGATGAGATATTGTTCGCCGATGTCACCGCGCAGATACTGATTGAGTATCGGTTGAGCGGAGCGATCAAATTGTTCCATCGACAGGGCAACCGGTCGTTTCTGCTGCAGCAGATGATGTAACAAATCCGTTTGGAAACGATGGATACCAGGGTGGGTGTGCCATTCGCCAACCAGTATCACGTCAGCGCTTGCCAAGGTTGCGGGAAGCGGCGTCAGGTTGAGAGGCTTGCCGTGCGGCGTAGCCAGTTGATAATCATAAAAATGCTGGACAGGCCGGGCCGAGGTACAGCCTAGCATTATCATACTGGTCAACAGACAAATAATAGCGCGCATCGCAAACTCTCCGTTCAGGTTCACTGCATGGTGAGTGAGTCCGCAACGAATTGCAAACCGACCACGCGAAGCTGAGATGAAGAGCATGTTGCGCGCTGCAACTGCTGAACTAAAGGTGCCGTTTCCCAGACCGAATTGAAAGCACTCGCAGAGCCAATGAACAGGACTTTCAGTGTCAATTGATAGCACTGCCGAAGCACGGGGAAGTGCAGCGAATTACGACACTGTTTTCCGGTAGACGCGAATCATAAAGTCGGCTTCACACTCAAACTGCGTCGCCGCTTTCACTTCTGCTTTGAATGCTTCACTGGCGCGCCAGGCAAACGGTGTCATTTGCAGCAGATCAAAGGCTTGCTCGCCATTCAGCGTCATCGGGTAATTAAGCTTTTGCTGGGTTTCCAGCACAAAGCCATCGATCTGCTCAGGTTCTTCTTCATGCAGACGAACATCCTGATAGATGCCTTGCTTAAACTGGTACAGGTGGCGGCCTGCCGGGGTTACGGTGATGACCACGCCGTTGTATTTCACGCAGCGTTGCAGCTCTTCAGCTTTGCACGGGGCGTAAATACGCAGAATGGCGTCCAGTGACTGGTCTGCAAACGGCAGTCGGTGGCTGGAGGCAACCACGAACTGGCAGTTATGATAGCGTTTGGCGGCGTAACGAATCGCGATTTTAGAGATATCCAGCCCGTGTACTTGCGCTTGCGCCGATTGAGCAAGCAGTGTGTCAGCCACAAAGGTTGTGTAGTAACCTTCGCCGCAACCGATGTCGAGCAGCTGGTGTTCGCTGCCTTGCAGAGCTTCGGCGCATAAACGCGCGACTTCCGCACGCATCGGATGATAGTGTCCGGCTTCGAGAAAACGGCGTCTTGCCTGCATCATCTCCTTGTTGTCACCCGGATCTTTGGAACGCTTGTGCTGAACCGGCATGAGGTTAACATAGCCCTCTTTCGCCATATCGAACTGATGGCGGTTATCACAGGTGTAAGTACGGTCGGTTAGCTGCAAAGAGTGCTGACAAAGGGGACACTGATAAGACATGGTCATCTCGGCTGAAAAAATCAAAGCGCTCATTCTATACCAATTCAGGCCGGAATGATTGGGATAATTCAATCGGGAATAGCCAGAAGAGCAAGCGATAAAAAGGACAGCGTGTGCTGTCCTCTGGCTTTTGTTAACAGGCACCAACTATAACATGTGCTAACTAAGAACCAGCCCTCTGAAACAGACAATCTGGCCTGTGAAACGGACAATCAGCGCACTGAAATTGTGGTTGTCAGAGTATGGCTTTCGCCAGGCTGCAGAGTCTGGCCTGCGGACAGGCAAGGCGAGTGCAGGGCGGATTCGACACACAGCATGGTTTGGTAGCCATCATCGGTCATATCGGCCATGGCAGCTGCACCTTGTGCCCACGGGTTCCACAGAAACCGCAGAGTTGTGTCCGCTGTTTTCCACCACTAAAGAGCGATCCAGCAGCGGATCCTGCACTTCGATCTGCAAAGCCGGTTGAGTATAAACGCGGTCAATCGTATCGGTCAGAACCAGAGTCTCCCCGCCCTGACATACCTTGGCATCTTGCAGGCTGTCGATATATTCTCTGCCCATGCCAGTGGTTTTTACCTGGCGTACATCGCCGACATTGAGGTAGGTGTGCAGGGCACCCGAGAACGTCCAGGCTTTCTCGTCCTGGTTGGTGACTTGCAGGCTGACCTTGAGCTGCTCTGTGACTTCGACTTCAAGGCGCAAATTAAATTGGTACGGCCAGATAGCCTGAGTGGTTTCGCTGTCAGACAGGCCAAGGACAAGGATAACGCCATGCTCATTTTCACGATGTTCGAGCAACTGCCATTCACTGGTACGGGCAAAGCCGTGGGCCGGCGCTGCCAGACGGCCAAACCATGGACAGCACACCGGGATCCCGCCTCGCAATGCGGCTTTACCATCAAACAGAGCGGCGTCACTCATCCAAATCAGGTCATCTTGACCCGCAGGTTGGAAAGAGACCACGTGACCGCCGTGCAGCGCAATCGCCGCAGTAGCTTTATCGTGGATGATGCGCACCATTTTTACCTGGTCATGTTCGATAATGGTCACGCAATCGGAAAGGACAGTAAGGGCAGGCAGAGAGTGTAAATCCATAAGTAACGCTCCTGAATTTGGCGAACTGTAATGTCATAAGCTCGCAAGGTCATTGGCTGCGCACGGTGCACAACGGCTCATCGCTCAGTGTATCAATTGGTATAACTCAGCGTACTAATTGATGCAAATTAGTGTTTTGATTGATATAGATTAGTGCATCAATCACGGAATCTATTGGTATCCCGGCAAAAATCAGAGACAAAAAAGGCGACTCGAGAGCCGCCTTTCTTCACGTCTTATCTTTCAAAGACAAGCTTATCGCTAATGCTTACATTACTTAGAGATGTGAGCGATCAGGTCAAGAACTTTGTTTGAGTAACCGATTTCGTTGTCGTACCAAGATACAACTTTAACGAATTTGTCAGTCAGTGCGATACCAGCTTTAGCATCGAATACTGAAGTGCAAGTTTCGCCGATGAAGTCTTGAGAAACAACTTGGTCTTCAGTGTAACCAAGAACGCCTTTCAGTTCGCCTTCAGAAGCTTCTTTCATTGCTTTACAGATGTCTTCGTAAGAAGCACCGTTAACCAGGTTAACAGTCAGGTCAACTACAGAAACGTTAGCAGTTGGTACGCGGAAAGCCATACCAGTCAGTTTGCCGTTTACTTCTGGAAGTACAACGCCTACTGCTTTAGCTGCGCCAGTTGAAGATGGGATGATGTTCTGAGAAGCACCACGACCACCGCGCCAGTCTTTCGCAGAAGGACCGTCAACAGTTTTCTGAGTAGCAGTAGTTGCGTGAACAGTAGTCATCAGACCTGATTCGATACCGAACTTGTCGTTCAGTACTTTAGCGATAGGTGCAAGACAGTTAGTAGTACAAGAAGCGTTAGAAACGATGTCTTGACCAGCGTAAGTTTCGAAGTTTACACCGTTAACGAACATTGGAGTTGCGTCTTTAGAAGGACCAGTCAGAACAACTTTCTTCGCACCAGCAGTGATGTGCTTACGTGCAGTCTCGTCAGTCAGGAACAGACCAGTTGCTTCTGCAACTACGTCAACACCGATTGCGTCCCATTTCAGGTCTTCTGGGTTGCGTTCTGCAGTTACACGTACAGTTTTGCCGTTTACGATCAGGTTACCACCTTCAACTTCAACAGTACCGTTGAAACGGCCGTGAGTTGAGTCGTACTTCAGCATGTATGCCATGTAATCTACGTCGATCAGGTCGTTGATACCTACAACTTCGATGTCATTACGTTCTTGTGCTGCACGGAAAACGAAACGGCCAATACGGCCAAAACCGTTAATACCTACTTTGATAGTCATTATAGTTGCTCCACAACTTAATTTCTGATTAAAGATAACTGGTAGTAAAATTACAAAATCCAGTAAACATCTGCAACAGATAATCCGACTTAACTTGTTTAAAGTCAAAAAAAAGCACCGCTTTTTTTAACATTAGGTTGCAAATGACTATTTTTTAGACTGGACTCTGCGAGTCCTCTACCAAATTGACGTAAAATCCCTAAATTATCGTCGGTCGCTTACAAATAGAAAGCGCGCCATGTTATGGTGAGAAAGTATGTGCCACAAAGCGCGCCACGCGCAAGTTTTTATCTAAAAAAAGCACATAACTAGGTAGTGTATAAGGAAGAAAAACAACGTGAATCCAAAAGTTGAAACCGTCGAGAAGCCTGATGAATACTGGCGTGAGCGCCTGAACGAGGAGCAGTACTACGTATGTCGAATGCAGGGAACCGAGCCGCCATTCAGCGGTAAGTTACTGCACAATAAGGACACCGGTCTGTATAACTGTACCTGCTGTGAAGCCACATTGTTTCACTCAGGGAACAAATACGATTCCGGCTGTGGCTGGCCGAGTTTTGATGCGCCAGCGCATGACAGTGCTATCCGATATTTAGATGATCATAGTCACGGAATGAGCAGAACGGAGATTCGTTGTGCAGCCTGTGACAGCCATTTGGGGCATGTTTTCCCCGATGGTCCGAAGACGACCGGGGAACGTTACTGTGTCAATTCGGTGTCGTTAATTTTCAACAAAAGTAACTAAGCGACGCCATTCTGCGCCATTGGATGTTTAAAGGTTACATTATTCCAATGAGTTAGGAACCATATGGCTGGAGAAACTGGCCGGCTTTAATTGCAGTGACAACTTCAGCCGCGACATTCTCCAGCCGTTCAAATTTCTCGTCACCAAATCCATACAATAAGTCCAGCTCTGCCTTCGAAGCCAGAGGGACGCCATACTCTTTACCCACCATTGCCCACACATAGGCGTGTTCTTTGTCGTTGAGAACCTGATAGGTGCTGGCGAGAGATTTGAATATCTCGGTATTGACCGGCTGTCCTTTGGTGAGTTCCAGCGCCCGGTTAAGTAGTTGGATGGTTTTCTCGCGATCCCGGCTGGTGTAGAAGGTTGCGAGCGCGTACTGCATTTCTGCGGTATCCAGTTCCGGATTGCCTTCCATCTGCAAAAACTCGCGTCGCGCCTGATTATCGCCGGTCTGGCTCCAGAGAAAATAGAGGGATTGCGGCGTACGCATCTGGTGCAGTTCATCCACCAGACGCTGTTGTTCGTCACCACTGTGTATCAGAGCGGAGAAACGTTTTTGTTTCAGTTCGGTTTGGTCGATAGGCAAAATCTGTGCGGCCAGTTCGAGGCATTTACGATATTCACTGACCAGCTGGTACTCGTGAATTTTATTGTCGACGCTGGGGTTTTTCAGAACTTCAAAACGCTGCCAAATCAGATCGGTGCGCGGCACACGGCACTGGCCGTCATCGACATTAAGCAGTTCACAGCGCAGCCCCGGATTGTCCGCACACAGTTTGTCGGTGTTCTTACGATTTTCAAAACAACCGCTCAGGATCAGGGGCAAAGATAAGATAACTAGAGTTTTGACGTTGTTCATAATTATGGCTTGTGATCCGATACACTTATTTATTTAGCTAATCTTGACTGAATACGCCAGGTCGTTACTGTGACCCAAGCACGTAATTCATCACACAGTAGTAAGTAGGAAATCATCATGGATGCTAATCAATTAATCGATGCCATCACTCCCGAAGCGTATGAACGCTTGGTATTCGCAGTGGAAACGGGTAAGTGGCCTGAGGGTACACCACTTTCTCCGGAGCAGCGAGATTACTGTATGCAAGCTGTGATGTTGTATCAATCTAAGCACAACAAAGATGCGGATCACATGAGTATCAGTGCCGGTGGCGAGATGATGTTTAAGTCTAAGGCGGAGTTGAAAAAGCGTTTTCAACAGGGGCAGGAAGATATCGTTCGGGTGAATCCCAACCAAGAGTAGCAGGGTTCAGGCCCTAGGAAACTAGGGCCTGGCTTGTAACACTGTCGTTCTAATTACAAACTCATCTCACCGCGCAGCACCTGCTGCATCTGGTTTTTCACTTCCTCGTAAGAAAGATTCTGGCTGAGCAGATAGTGCAGTTTCGCCAGTGCCGCTTCAGGCGTCATATCAAAACCGCTGATTACCCCCGCATCGGCCAGAGCACAACCGGTGGCGTAGCCACCCATGTTGACTTTACCGGCCAGACATTGAGTCAGGTTCACCACGATCACGCCGCGTTCAGAGGCATCATGCAGCTGAGCCAGCAGTTCTTTGTTTTGCGGGGCGTTACCCACACCAAAGGTCAGCAGGATCATCGCATTAACCGGCTGCAGCAGGGTGTTACGAATCACTTCATGGGAGATACCCGGGTACATGGTAATCACGCCAACCGGCTGTGGTGTGATGTTCTGCACGCGGAAGTCACCTTCAGGTTTGACGTCCAGTTTGACGTTGTTGCTGACCTGAATATTGATACCGGCTTCCAAAAGAGGCGGCAGGTTTGGTGAGGTGAAGGCATTGAAACCATCCGCGTGGGATTTAGTACTGCGGTTACCGCGCATCAACTGGTTATTGAAAAACAGGGTTACTTCGTTGATCGGGTAGTTGGCCGCGATGTGCAGCGCATTCAGCAGATTCGCCTGACCGTCAGAGCGCAGCTCAGCCAGCGGGATTTGTGAGCCGGTGACGATGACAGGTTTGCCCAGATTCTCCAGCATAAACGACAGCGCAGACGCTGTATATGCCATTGTATCGGTACCATGCAGGATCACGAAACCATCATATTTTTCGTAGTTTTCACGGATGTCATCGGCAATTTTCTGCCAATCCTGCGGGGTCATATCTGATGAATCGATCAGCGGATCGTATTCATGCACGGTGAATTCCGGCATTTCCGGACGATGGAACTCAGGCATGGCAGCCAACTGCTTTTCCATAAAGCCAGCGACTGGCACGTAGCCATGATCGGATTTCTTCATACCGATTGTACCGCCGGTGTAAGCGATATAGATATGTTTTCTTGTCATGGGGGAAACCACTTATTGTAGGGAACAGAGCGCGGATTATAGCGAAATCTTAGCCAATAAAAAGGGGCGCTTCTAACAAAGCACCCCCTGTTTAACGAGTGGTAAGATCAGTGTTGCGTACGGTATCTGATGTTAGTTTTCGTCTATCGTCGCTACTGCACCTGACAGGGCAGGCAGAACGCGTAGTAACCTTTCGGGTCATTGAAACTGCTCATCAGACTGGCGTCGGCACTCAACTGTTTCGCTGCCGGTTGCAGCGCTTCTGGCAGCATAGTGGCGAAATCCAATCCCAGACTGGTCCGCACCTGAGCGAACAGGTCCTGTACAAACTGCTGCGCCGGGCTAAGTGGTTCTTCTACCCAATACAGGTTGTAGTTGTCGAGATTAGCCAGTTGCGCTGCCAGTTTGACCGCATCATCAAAATCACCCAGTTTATCAACCAGGCCATATTGTTGTGCGTCCTGACCTGTCCAGACCCGGCCCTGAGCGACTTTATCAACGGTATCCACAGACATGTCACGGTTCTCTGCCACCAGAGAAATAAAGCGTTGATAGCCGTTTTCAATCCCCATTTGCAGTGCTTGTTTAATGCCGTCATTGAGGCCCGTCGTAACGCCGACGCCGGAGAAACGGCGAGGTGCCGACACCATCGGTGTAGATGCCAAGCTTGTTGAGCCCTTTCTCAAAGGTCGTGATGACACTGAAAATACCAATTGAACCGGTCAGTGTGGTTGGCTGAGCAACAATCTGATCACCGCCCATCGAGATCCAGTAACCGCCGGAAGCCGCCAGACTCGACATCGAGATGACCACAGGCTTGCCGGCCGCTTTGATGGCATCGATTTCGTTACGAATCACTTCCGAGGCAAAGGCACTGCCGCCCGGGCTGTCAACGCGCAACACGACCGCTTTCACTTTGTCATCGATACGCGCTTCACGCAGTAGTGAGGCCAGGGTGTCGCCGCCGACTGTGCCGCGTGGCTGATCACCATCCATAATGGTGCCGCTGGCAACGACCACCGCGACATCGTCGGCATTCACGTCAAATTTCGGTTTCACCGATGAACGGTACTCGTAGTAGCTGACCGCATTGTAGCTGTCTTCACCATCGCTGCCGAAGGCATCCACCAGTTGTGCGCGCACTTGCTGGCGGGTGGCCAGTTCGTCGACCAGACCAGCTTTCAGTGACAGATCGGCCAGATTGCCGGAAGACTGTTTCAGCAGCGCCAGAAACTCATCCATGCTCGGGGTCAGGGTCTTGGCATCAATCTGGCGATTGGTCGCCACATCGTCCACATAGGCGCCCCATAACTGGCTTAGCCAGCGTGAAGCCGATTCGCGCGCGGCATCGGACATGTCGTCACGAATAAAAGGCTCGATAGCGGATTTATAGGTGCCGACACGGAAAACGTGAGTGTTGACGTCGAGATTTTCCAGCAGCGTTTTGTAGTACATGTTGTAGGCACTGTAGCCACGCAGCATCACGGCGCCGTCGGGGGCCAGGAACACTTTGTCGGCATAGCTCGCCAGGTAGTACTGGCTCTGGTTGTACATATCGCCAACCGCATACACCGGCTTACCGGATGCTTTGAATTCGTTGATGGCTTTAGCGATATAACGCAACTTGGTCAGATTGGTTTCCGGCAGGTCGCGCAACGCCAGAACCAGTCCGCTGATGTGGCTGTCATCTTTGGCCTGACGCAGGGTATCAACGATATCAAACAAGACGTTCTCTTTCGGCAGGTCATCACCCAGCACAGAACCGGCAAACGAGTCGAGTGGATTGATGTAGGTGCTCTGCTCAACGACGGGGCCGGACAGGTTCAGAACCAAAGCCGAGGCTTGTCTGACGGTCGGCGCTGGTGAATCAGCATGAATGTAAATGAAATAGATAACTGCCAGGCTGAGGAGAAAAAGCAGATTGGTCAGAGCCAGTCTGATAAAGGTGATTAATTTCCAAATACCTTTGAAAATCAGACCTATAAATCGAAATATTTGTTTCATGTTGTCTCCAACGCAACAAGTAAATGGCTTGCTGAGGATGATACGCGGGTAATTCCGGGATAAGACAACCAAGTGAGCTACCGCTTAAGGTGAATTAGCGGTTAAACGGCAGCGCGCAGCCACAGCTTTATGGCGCGCAGCGTAACGTTGGGCCTCACCGGAGGGTCACTCTCACACAGCATCGAGTTCAGCAAAGGAGAGACGGCTTGGTTCGCCTTTAAGACCAGTCACTTGGGTATCCTCGTCATCCTACGTTATTCATTATACTCAAACAACCGCAAGATTGATCGTGGTTACAGAAATGTAAACACCTGTTTGATTTTTGGTAAACGACTGCATATTCTGGTCAGACCATTAAAGATAACGATAAAAGTGACGCTGCCATGTACCCAAATCTGCTTCAGCCTTTAGATCTTGGATTTACTCAGTTGCGCAACCGGGTCCTGATGGGCTCAATGCACACTGGCCTTGAAGAGCACAAGGAAGGTCTGCAAAAGCTCGCTGCTTTTTACGCCGAACGCGCCAAAGGTGGCGTCGGACTGATTGTGACCGGCGGATTCTCACCTAACTTGCGTGGTCGTCTGCACCCTTTCAGTGCTCAGTTCAGCAGTGCCAAACATGCAAAAGCGCATCAGGTGGTGACCGAAGCGGTCCATCACCACGGCGGTAAAATTGCGCTGCAGCTTTTGCATGCCGGCCGATACGCGATGCATCCGTTTTCTCTCAGCGCCTCCGCTATCAAAGCGCCGATTGCCCGTTTTGCGCCGGGAGAAATGAGCGAGCGCCAGATCTGGTCTACCATCGATGACTTTGCCAACAGTGCGCTGCTGGCCCGGCAAGCGGGTTACGACGGGGTCGAGGTAATGGGATCGGAAGGGTATCTGCTCAACCAGTTTATCTGTAAACGTACTAACGTGCGTTATGACGCCTGGGGCGGCAGTTATGAGAACCGGATTCGCTTCCCGCTTGAAGTCGTAAGAGCTATTCGCGCTGCAGTCGGTGAAGAGTTTATTATTATTTTCCGCCTCTCGATGCTCGATCTGGTCGAAGAGGGCAGCACCTTTGAAGAGGTGGTTCAGCTTGCTAAAGCATTAGAGCAGGCCGGTGTCACCCTGATTAATACCGGTATCGGCTGGCATGAAGCGCGCATTCCCACTATTGCAACTCAGGTACCACGCGCTGCCTTCAGTTGGGTGACTGAGAAAATCAAACCACACCTCAAGGTGCCGGTGATTACCTGTAACCGGATTAATACCCCGGGGCAGGCCGAGCAGATACTCGCCAGCGGCCAGGCCGATATGGTCTCGATGGCGCGTCCGTTCCTGGCCGACCCCTATTTTGTCGCCAAAGCCGAGCAAGGCCAGGCCAATCTGATTAACACCTGTATCGGCTGTAATCAGGCATGTTTGGATAATGTCTTCCAGGCTAAGCGCGCCAGTTGCATGGTCAATCCGCTGGCCTGTTATGAAACCGAGCTGACGGTCACTCCGGCGGCAGTAAAGAAAAACATCGCCGTGATCGGCGCAGGTCCGGCGGGCCTTGCCAGCGCGACCATGCTGGCGGAACGTGGCCATCAGGTGGACTTGTTTGAGCGCAATGACCGGATAGGAGGTCAGTTTCGCCTCGCCATGCAGATCCCGGGTAAGGAAGAGTTCCGGGAGACTATTCGCTATTTTGCTAACCGGATTGAGCAGACCGGCGTACGTTTACACCTCGATACCGAAGTGACTTATTCGATGCTGGATGAGTACGATGAAGTCGTGATGGCGTCCGGTGTCACGCCGCGTAAAGTGACGATTGAAGGCATTGATAATCCGGATAAGGTCGTGGATTACCAGACCCTGATCCGTGACAAAACTCCGGTCGGAGACAAGGTCGCCATTGTCGGCGCCGGTGGTATCGGGGTGGATGTAGCGACCATGATTACTGAGCCTGCGGCTTATAAACTCGACGACTGGCTGCACGAATGGGGCATTGATACCGACATTGCCTATCCGGGTGGGTTGTACCCGTATCCGGAGATGCTGAGTGATAAACAAGTGTGGCTGCTGCAGCGGCGCAGAGGCCGGGTCGGCAAAGGGCCGGGTAAGACTACCGGCTGGATCCATAAACGCACCCTGGAAAAACGCGGTGTGCATCTGCTGGGTGGGGTCAGTTATGAGAAGATTGACCGCGAGGGGCTGCATATCTCGTTAAGTGGTCACCCACAACTGCTGGAAGTGGACAAAGTGGTGATTTGTGCCGGTCAGGAGTCGGTACGTCCGTTTGAGGACAAATGGCAACAACTGGGCGATAAGCTGCATGTTATCGGTGGTGCGGATTTGGCTGGTGAGCTGGACGCTGTGCGCGCCATTCGTCAGGGCGTCACGCTGGCGCTGACGCTTTGACAGGCGTTGGTTGTAGCAGTAACTAAATTTTTCCTGACCAACAACTGATGTTAATAACTGATAAGGGCGCCTTCTGGCGCCCTTATCTTATCGGTTTCGGTCAACGAGCGTTACAGAATAACGGTTTTGTTGCCGTACACGAAAACATGGTCGTTGACCACTTTGCCCAGTGCTTTGCTCAGTACGCTTTTCTCAACGTCACGTCCGGCCTGCGCCATGTCTTTAGCGCTGAAGGTGTGGTCAATTGGAATCACATCCTGCTTGATGATTGGACCTTCATCGAGATCGTTGGTGACAAAGTGCGCTGTGGCACCGATGATCTTCACACCGCGCTCGTAAGCCTGCTGATATGGGCGTGCGCCGATAAAGGCTGGCAGGAAGCTGTGGTGGATGTTGATGATCTTGTGGTGGTACTGCTCAACAAAAGCAGGCGTCAGCACACGCATGTATTTGGCCAGCACCACGAAGTCCGGATCGTACTGGTTGATCACTTCCAGCATCTTTTGTTCATGTTCCTGACGATTGAGGCCTTCATGTGATACGCAGTGGTACGGGATATCAAATTTCTCGGTCAGTCCTTGCAGCACATCGTAGTTACCAATGACTGCAGCGATATCGACATTGAGGCTGCCATCGAAATTCTTCATCAGGATGTCGCCCAGGCAGTGCGACTCTTTGGTGACCAGAATCACCACACGTTTGCGGGTTGAGCTGATCAGTTTGCGTTTGGCACCTTGTGGCAGTGCGTTGTCCAGGTCAGCGAGCAGGGTTTCATCGTTAAAGTAGCCCTCAAGCTCGGTGCGCATGAAAAAGTGGCCGCTGGTGTTATCCACGTATTCGCTGTTGTGGATGATGTTGAGTTGATGTTTGTAACAAATATTGGTGATCTTCGAGATCAGACCCGGCGCATCGGTACAATGCGTAAGCAGCGTTTTCTTTTCCATTAATGACAACTTCCGTGCATTTTCTTTTTGGTTATGTACACCTTTCTGAGGTGAAGTGGTCTGCGGCAGTCGGTTCACCGGCTGGTGGTCCGAGCACGACTTCAATGAGGTCAGATGTATTACAGGGTAGGCAAGCCGGAACGGTAAGGCTGCCCAAGCAGTCTTTATAATTAATCGATTCTCCGTATGGTTTCAACCACTATCTGGGCGCTTGGTCACATTATTTCTGGTTCGGTGATGTAACCCGTTAAGATCGCGCTGAGCGAATCGGATTCGCACCCGGGTGGGAAAACTGCCATAATCGCCGCATTCTCTCTTTCGACAGCTCGCAGGATGATTGCAAAAACCTTTTCTCAGCAGGGCGCTCTGGGTAAAGCCATTCCCGGCTTTCAGGCTCGTCAGGCGCAAATCGATATGGCTGAAGCAGTGGCTAAAGCTATTGCAGACGACTCGCAGCTGGTGGTTGAGGCGGGGACGGGAACCGGCAAAACTTTCGCCTATCTGGTGCCGGCTCTGCTGAGCGGTAAGAAGGTGATCATCAGTACCGGTTCAAAAAACCTCCAGGAGCAGTTGTTTCACCGCGACCTGCCTCTGATGGTCAGTGCACTCGGTTTTCACGGCAGTGTCGCTCTGCTGAAAGGTCGGGCGAACTATCTTTGCCTCGACCGGCTCAGTCGCCAGATGGTGGAAAGTCACACCAATCAGACTGACCCGACGCTGCTGACCCAGTTAGTCAAAGTGCGCAGCTGGGCGTCGGAGACCAAAACCGGTGACCTGGGTGACTGTGATGAGCTGCCGGAAGACAGCATGATCATTCCGACCATTACCTCCACCAACGATAACTGCCTGGGTAAAGAGTGTGCCAGTTATCAGGACTGCTTTGTGTCCAAAGCGCGCCGCAAAGCTCTGGATGCCGATGTGGTGGTGGTGAACCATCACCTGTTTCTGGCCGACCTGGCGATAAAAGAAACCGGCTTTGGCGAGCTTATCCCGGAAGCGGACGTCTTCATTTTCGATGAAGCGCATCAGTTGCCGGATATCGCCAGCCAGTATTTTGGCCAGTCAGTCTCCAGCCGTCAGATTCAGGAGCTGGCCAAAGACATCGAGATTGGTTACCGCACCGAAGCGAAAGACATGCGCCAGCTGCAAAAAGTCGGCGATAAGCTGGTGCAGTCAGCGATGGATTTACGCATCGCGCTGGGTGATACCGGTTTTCGCGGCAACTGGCGCGAGGCGATTCAGTCACCGTCAATTGCTCGTGAAGTCGAGCGGGTGCGGGAAAGTCTGGATTTTGCTATCGAAGTGCTCAAACTGGCGCTGGGCCGCAGTCAACTGCTTGATACCGCTTTTGAGCGGGCTAACTTGATCAAAGGTCGCATTGAGCGGGTATGTGATGTCTCGATTACCGGTTATTCCTACTGGTACGACACCACGCCGCGTCAGTTCAGCCTGCACATTACCCCGTTGACCGTGGCAGATAAGTTTCACGAACAGATGGAAATGAAACAGGGCGCCTGGATCTTTACTTCGGCGACACTGGCGGTTAACGACGATTTTGGCCACTTTACCCATCGGCTCGGATTAGAGCCGGCGGCGCAATTTTCTCTGCCCAGCCCGTTTGATTATGCGCAGCAGGCCAAATTGTGCGTGCCGCGCTATCTGCCTGAGCCGAAACAGTCCCGGCCTTGCGAATAAACTGGTCACTATGCTGGCACCTGTGATTGAGCAAAACCAGGGACGCTGCTTTTTCCTCTGCACGTCACACAGTATGATGCGTGAACTGGGTGAGCGCTTTCGTGAACAGCTCTCTCTGCCGGTGCTGATGCAGGGCGAAACCAGTAAGCAAAAGACCCTGGCGGAATTTATGGAACTGGGTAATGCGTTGCTGGTGGCGACTGGCGCCTTCTGGGAAGGGATCGATGTTAGAGGCGATACCTTAAGCTGTGTTATCATCGATAAACTTCCGTTTACGGCACCGGACGATCCGCTGCTCAAAGCACGCATTGAAGATTGTCGTCTGCGTGGCGGCGATCCGTTTGCACAGGTTCAGTTACCCGAGGCGGTCATCACCCTCAAACAGGGCGTCGGACGATTGATTCGCGATAAGAAAGACCAGGGAGCGCTGATCATCTGTGATAACCGTTTGGTCACCAGAGATTATGGCGGCATCTTCCTCAGTAGTTTACCGCCCATCCCGCGAACCCGGGATCTGGATGTGGTGAAGGACTTTCTGCAACAAATACATCAGGCAAAGTAGGTCTGCGAAATTAACGGCACTCTGCCCGGGCGACTTTGTTTGGATTTATTAACAACAGCAATAATTTAGAGATATTCATGAGCGCAAAAATTCTTGCCATCGATACCGCAACCGAAGCGTGTTCGGTCGCACTCCTGGTGGGCGATAAACTGTATTCACGCAGTGAAGTCGCTCCCCGAGATCACACCAAAAAGATTCTGCCAATGGTGGATGAGGTGCTGAAAGAAGCGGGCTTAACCCTGCAAGAGTTAGACGCGCTGGCGTTTGGTCGTGGTCCTGGCAGCTTCACCGGGGTTCGGATTGGTATCGGTATCGCACAGGGACTGGCTTTTGGTGCCGACTTGCCGATGATCGGTGTTTCGACTCTGGCGGCAATGGCTCAGGGCGCTTACCGGACTCAGGGTGCAACCCATGTGGCGTGTGCGATTGATGCGCGTATGAGTGAAGTGTACTGGGGACGTTATGCACGTCAGACCGACGGCACCTGGCTGACCGTGGATGAAGAGTGCGTGATCCCGCCACAGGCCCTGACAGATAATGTCACCGCGGATGAGCAGACCTGGACAACAGTGGGGACCGGTTGGGATGCTTATGCTGAGGAACTGGTGACGCTACCACTCACGACTCAAAGCAGTGAAGTGCTTTACCCGCAGGCGCAGGACATGGTGATTCTGGCCAAGCAGGCTTTTGAGCAAGGTCACACCGTCGCAGTGGCAGACTCCAGTCCGGTCTATCTGCGTGATACTGTGGCGTGGAAAAAACTGCCAGGTCGTGAATAACGCCGAGTTGCGCAATATAAGTTAGTTACAGGCCATAAGCTAAGCTAAGTTACAGGCCATAAGTTAAGTTACAGACTATAAGTTAAGTCGCAAACCATAACTTGTTGACCTGACCGTAATTAACGTAACAGTCACTGACCTAAGTCTGATGACTCACTTTCGGGTCAGTTCACCACCTTCGGGCAGCCTTGCCGGTGAGTGAATATCAGGAGCCGCTGCATCAAGCGCCGTCATCGAATGTTGGGATACGGCGGCTTGGATAGGATGCATAATGCGGCTCTTTGGTCCAGAATGAAAGTGACCCCTATTCAACCGGAACTTCCTTCTTTAACCGGAGCGGACACAGTATGGTTTCAATTAACGGACTGCCACCCGCAAGGATTCCGGGTAGCAACCGGACATCCAAAGCGAAGAAGAAGCCGCAGGCAGAACAGGCTGGGTCTGAAGTCGCCGAGACCAGCAAAGTCGCCACGGCGGTGTCTAATTCTATCCGCAATATGAATCCGTCTGACTTTCAGCGTGCCCAGGTACAGTATGATCTGCCGGAAGGGCGATCGAGAAGGGCGTTAGAGGAGTATATGGATATCATGAATCACTCCAGAAAAGAGGAACTGGCTCAGTTACTCGGGGTCGATATCTATATCTGATTAATAGCCGTGACATCGAATCGCTTAGTATCTGTGTTTGAGCGAGTTATGTGTTAGGGAACGATGTCTGAGCGAACTATGTCTTAACGAACTATGTCTGAGCGAAAAGGGGACACATCATGAAATGTTTTCAGCTTCAGTCCGTCATTACCGTCCTGGCAGCTTTGTTGCTGTCAGCCTGCGCCACTTTACCTGCCCAACTTACTGCCAAGAGCGACAGTGTGATTAGCGATTATGCCCGCTGGAGTGAGATTGATCCGGCCAGTCAGGCCGAAGTTCGTCTCGGTGGCGTGATTGCCAGCGTCACCAATCTGGCTGATAAAACCCGGATTGAAATCGTTAATCTGCCGATTGATGATGTGGGTCGCCCGAGTCTGACCAGCGAGCCACAGGGGCGCTTTGTTGCGTATGTGAACGGCTTCCTTGATCCGATCACCTATGGCCAGGGACGTCTGATTACTCTGGTCGGTACCACTACATCGCCGGAGATGGGCAAGGTCGGTGAATTCGAGCAAATGCTGCCGGTGATGAATGCCAGCGGCTATTATCTGTGGAAAGTCACTGAGCGGGTAGTGATTGACGATATCGGTCCTTATCATTACCCGTGCCGCAATTTCTACTGTCGTCATTTTGATGATTTCCCCCGCGACGGCAGAGTTATCCAAGAAGTGAAATAATGCTGCGTTCAACCTCTTATTCGATAGCCGGTGGCCAGCTTGCTGCGCTGGAAACCGGTGACCCGCAAACGGCCGAATTTTCGGTCGTTTTTTTACATGGCTGGATGGACAATGCCGCCAGTTTTATCTCGGTAATGGCCGAGCTGCAGCAGCGCTGGCCAAGTGCGCATCTGTGTGCATTGGATCTGCCCGGGCATGGTTTATCCAGCCATAAGGCGGATAACCACTTTTATCCATTTCATCACTATATTGACGATATATACCAATTTTTGGCGCATTTTTCGGCAAACAGACGGATATTAGTGGGTCATTCACTTGGTGCATTAATCGCAAGTTGCTATAGTGCCGCCTTTCCTGACCAAGTGGTAGGATTAGTTCAGATTGAAGGGCTGGCCCCTTTGTCCGAAGCGCCCGAACTCAGTGTTGAGCGTTTACGGCGCGGCGTGCTCAGCCGCCAGCGTCTGCGGCGTAAACCGGAGCGTGGCTATAGCAGCTTTGAGCAGGCAGTGGAGCGACGGGCCGTAGCCAATCAGATTGCCGCGCCCTTAATCGCGCCGGTGGTGGAACGAGGCATTGCCGAAGTGGACGGACAATGGCGCTGGCGCCATGACAGCGGGCTGAAAGGTGAGTCGTTATATCGCATGGCCCCTGAGCATGCAGAAGCGATCATGGCGCAGATACGCTGCGTACAGCGCGTCATTCTGGGTGAGCAAGGTTACCCTCATTTAAAAGAGGATCGACGCATTTACCCCGATGATCGCCTGGAGATGTTTACTATTTCTGGTGGTCACCATTGCCATCTTGAGCAACCCGCCCTCGTCGCAGAACTAATTTTAGGCTTAGTTAACAAAATTTAAACAAGTGTTTGAGACTTTCGTGCTCAAGCTCGCCGGCTGTGCTGTAATAGCATCATTCTAATAATGATAAACGATAATAATGCCAGCCTATGACGAGGAGTTTTACCGTGGATAAACCTTGGCTCTCACGTTATCCAAGTGATGTACCGGAAAGCATAAATCCGGACCAATATCTGTCATTGGTCGAAATGTTCGAGCAATCTGCCCGTCAGTATGCCGATCAGCCTGCGTTCATTAACATGGGGTCAGTGATGACCTACCGTAAACTGGAGGAGCGAAGCCGGGCGTTTGCGGCTTACCTGCAGAACGAACTCAAGTTGAAAAAGGGCGACCGCGTCGCACTGATGATGCCTAACCTGCTGCAGTATCCGGTTGCGCTGTTCGGCATTCTGCGAGCGGGTATGATTGCCGTGAACGTTAACCCGCTGTATACCCCTCGCGAGCTGGAGCATCAGCTCAACGATGCAGATGTGCGCGCGATCGTGATTGTTTCCAACTTTGCCAATACGCTGGAGCAGATTGTCGCCA
This sequence comes from Vibrio sp. CDRSL-10 TSBA, assembly GCA_039696685.1. Lineage (NCBI taxonomy): Bacteria > Pseudomonadati > Pseudomonadota > Gammaproteobacteria > Vibrionales > Vibrionaceae > Vibrio > Vibrio sp. CDRSL-10 TSBA. Next base: position 1,050,878 of record CP155566.1, read on the forward strand.
ATACCGCCGTCAAGCATGTGGTGCTGACCAGCCTGGGTCAGATGCTGCCGCGTGCCAAAGGCACGGTGGTGGATTTTGTCGTTAAGTACATCAAAGGCATGGTGCCGAAGTACAATCTGCCCGGTGCGATCTCGATGCGCAAAGCGCTGCACAAAGGGCGTCGCCTGCAATACGTCAAACCCTTTATGTCCGGTGAAGACATTGCTTTTCTGCAATACACCGGCGGCACCACGGGTGTGGCCAAAGGGGCAATTCTGACCCACCGCAACATGGTCGCAAACGTGCTGCAGGCAAAAGGAGCCTATGGCCCGGTACTGCGTGAAGGGCGTGAGCTGGTGGTGACAGCACTGCCGCTTTATCACGTGTTTGCCCTGACGGTGAACTGCCTGCTGTTTATTGAAATGGGCGCGCAGAATCTGCTGATCACCAACCCGCGTGATATTCCCGGCTTTATTAAAGAGCTGCAAAAGCATCCGTTTACCGCGATTACCGGGGTGAACACCCTGTTCAATGCGCTAGTCAATAATGAAGATTTCCGTGAACTTGATTTCAGCAATATGACCCTGTCGGTCGGCGGTGGTATGGCGGTGCAGCGCGCGGTAGCCGAGAAGTGGAAAAAGATCACCGGTATCCATTTGCTGGAAGGTTATGGTCTGACCGAGTGTTCGCCTCTGGTGACCGGCAACCCGCATGATTTGGTGGATTACTCCGGTGCGATTGGTCTGCCGGTGCCTTCGACTGAAGCGCGTATCGTCGATGAAGAGGGCAATGTGCTGGCGTTTGATCAGACCGGTGAACTTCAGGTGCGTGGCCCGCAGGTGATGCAGGGTTACTGGCAGCGCCCGGAAGCGACCAAAGAAGTGATCGATCAGGACGGCTGGCTGTCGACCGGTGATATCGTGCGCTTCGATGAGCAGGGTATGATTTATATTGTCGATCGCAAGAAGGACATGATTTTGGTGTCCGGTTTTAACGTCTATCCGAATGAGATTGAAGATGTGGTGGCGCTTAACAGCAAGGTGCTGGAAGTGGCGGCGATCGGCCAGTCGCACGAAGTGTCCGGTGAAGTGGTCAAGGTTTACGTAGTGAAAAGCGATGCCAGCCTGACCAAAGACGAAGTGATTGCTCACTGCCGCAAGCATCTGACCGGCTACAAGGTGCCCAAATTGGTCGAGTTTCGCGACGAACTGCCGAAAAGTAACGTGGGCAAAATCCTGCGCCGGGTACTGCGGGAAGAGAATGAAGCACAGCATGCGGAGCAGAGAAAAAGCGCGTAACGCCTGTACCATCATTTAATGTTTACTGCTATTTAGTGCTACAATGCCGACTTTATTTGTCGGCATTTTTATTCCCATGGAGTCAGGGCGATTTCAGCAGGGAGCCTTAAAGCGAGCCATTTGTGAATTATCAGATAATCAATCAACTCAATGATCTTCAACGTGTCTGCAGCCTGGCACGTGACGCAGACGTGGTGATGCTGGACACTGAATTTGTCCGCACCCGTACTTTTTACCCGCAGCTGGGCCTGATTCAGTTGTTCGATGGCGAGAAACCTGTCGCTGATTGACCCGCAGGCGCTGGACGAGATGTCTCCGTTTGTTGAACTGCTGCAGGATACCTCGGTACTGAAAGTACTGCATGCCTGTGGTGAAGACATTGAAGTGTTCAAAAACAGCTTCGGCTGTGTGCCGTTTCCTATGGTTGATACCCAAATCATGGCCGCGTTTCTGGGCTATGGTCTGTCGACCGGCTTTGCGGCACTGGCGCAGGATCTGCTGGGCGTTGAACTGGATAAAAGCGAATCGCGTACTGACTGGCTGGCCCGCCCGCTGTCGCAAAAGCAGCTGGAATACGCAGCAGCAGATGTGTTTTATCTGCTGCCGATGTATGAGCAGTTGCTGGATCGAGTGACGAAAGCAGGCTGGTGGGAAGCGGCGCAGCAGGAGTCTGAACTGCTGTCGGATAAGCGTGTTCGCGTCAGCGATCCGGAGCGTGCCTACCTGGATATCAAGGGTGCCTGGCAACTTAAACCGCGTGAACTGGCGGTACTCAAGCCTCTGGCGACCTGGCGTTATAATGAAGCGGTTAAACGCGATTTGGCGCTCAACTTTGTGATTCGTGAAAATGATTTGCTGACCATCGCCCGTCTTGCGCTACGCAGTCCGAAACGGATGGAAGAAGAGGGCATTGACCCACATGTGATTCGTCGTCACAGCAGTAAAATCATCACGCTGGTCAAAGCTGCACAGCAGACGCCACCGGATCAGTATCCGGCTAAAATCGTGCCGCTGATGGATTGTCCGGGCTATAAGCAGCTGTTCAAAAAGCTTAAAGATGAAGTGAAAAATGTGTCACAAACATCAGGTCTGGCGGCTGAGTTCCTGGCTTCCAAAAAGCAGATCAACCAGCTTTTGAACTGGGTTTGGTTTGAAGATAAAGATCCGGGCAAACTGCCTGATCTGATGCAAAGCTGGCGACAGCCGTTGCTGGGTGACAAATTACTGGCTCTGGTTTAATACCGGTCAGCCGCTCACGCTCCATTGTTTATGAAAAACCGGCCCTGGGCCGGTTTTTTCTTTTTGATTGAGCGAGAATGATGTGAGAGCACAGGTTATTGTCATCGCGGGTTATGCCTGCCGGATCGCAAAGCACTGACCCCACTGTGCTATGATATGGATTCGATTGATTATTCTTTATTGCGCGGTGCTGGCGTATAGGCCGGGGCACGGCGGTTAAGGTTGAAAAGGAATCCAATGACAGCGACTCAATATCTCAACGATCTCAATCATCGTTATCTGCAACTTCATCGGGTCAAAGAAGACTTTTTCTGGGATACCTACATGGGGATCAGTGATGATCATGACGGATCGACTCAGGCACAAACCGCCTGGACCCAGTTTCTCAGTGCTGGTGAGCAGATAACCACCATCCGGGCACAGATTGATGCGGCGCACAACATTGCCGACCCTGAACTGAAACAGCAGACTCTGACCGGCCTCAAGGGCTGGCTGGCGATGTTTGAATCTCATGCGCTGGAGTCCCAATCGGCTCAGCAGTTTAAAGCCAGGTTGATTCAGTTTGAGTCTGATCTGTTTGAGAAAAAGCAGCAGCATCCTCTCTATTACCGTAATGAACAGGGCGAGCAGGTTGAAGCTTCGATCGTGACGCTGTCGTCAACCATTCGTACTAATGATAACGAAGCGGTGCGTGCAAGTGCTCATCAGGCGCTGCTTGGTCTGGAGCAGTGGTTGCTGGAGAATGGCTTCATTGAGTTGGTGAAGCTGCGCAATGAATTTGCCCGCAGTCTGGGTTACGCCACCTTTTTTGATTACTCGGTGGCGAAGAAAGAAAAAATGACTACTGAGCAGCTGTTTACTATCCTGGATGATTTTGAGCAGCGTACCCGTGACAGCCATTTGCGCAGCCTGAATAACCTGGCAGATGAGAAAGGCGAACAGTCGCTGAGCGGGCATAATTTCATCTTCTCTTTTGCCGGCGATGTGATGCGTGAGCTGGACCCTTACGTGCCGTTTTCCCGTTCCCTGCGTCGCTGGGTGGAGTCGTTTGGCCGCTTGAATATTGATTATTCCGGCGCAGAGCTGACTCTGGATCTGCTCGATCGCAAAGGCAAATATCCCAACGGCTTTTGCCACGGGCCGATTCCGTCGTTTTATGACCAGGGCAACTGGGTGGCGGCAAAAGTGAATTTCACCAGTAACGCTAAGCCGGATCAGGTTGGCAGCGGCTACGATGGTATTAACACTTTGTTCCATGAAGGTGGTCACGCGGCTCACTTTGCCAACGTCAAAATGAACGCGCCGTGTTTTTCTCAGGAGTTTGCGCCAACCTCTATGGCCTATGCGGAAACCCAGTCAATGTTCTGCGACAGTCTGCTCACGGATGCCGACTGGCTGAAAACCTACGCCCTTAACGCTAAGGGTGAAGCGGTGCCGGATGAAGTGATTAAAAGCATGGTCTTCAGTCGCCAGCCGTTTAAAGCTTATGAGGAGCGCAGTATTCTGCTGGTGCCGTACTTTGAACGTGCGCTGTATGAGCTCAGCGATGCGGAACTGACGCCGGAGCGCATCACTGCACTGGCGCGTGAAACGGAGCAGCGTATTGTCGGTTTAGGGTGCAGCCCGCGTCCGCTGCTGGCAATTCCGCATCTGTTGTCCGATGAATCGGCATGTGCCTATCACGGTTATCTGCTGGCGCACATGGCGGTCTATCAGACCCGCGCCTACTTCCTCGAAACACTGGGTTACCTGACTGATAATCCGCGTATTGGTCCGTTGCTGGCTGAGCATTACTGGCAGTGCGGTAATAGTCGGTCGCATAATGACACGATTAAGAGCCTGACCGGGGAAGGGTTTAATGCCAAGTACCTGGCGGATGTGTGTAATTTATCATCTGAGCAGGCCTGGCAGGTGCAGCAGGACAAGATCGCCGCTCTGGCGGCACGTGAGCGGGCAGAGGTGGCATCGCTTAATGCAACCATTAAGGTTGTGAACGGCGCGCAAGAGATTGCGTCAAATGAGCAGTCTGATGAACAGTTGTGCCAGCAGTTTGAGCAGTATATTGCCGAGCATTACCACTGCTGAGCCGGATAGCAGAAAAACAAGAGCCGACCTCAGGTCGGCTCTTTGTCACTTACTTCTCGTCATCCGGTAGCTTAACGTTCAGTTCCAGCACTGCCAGATCGTCGCCCTTGTGTTCAAACGACAGCTCGACCATGTTCGGGTCAATCGCTACGTATTTGGCAATCACCTGCAGAATGTCTTCTTTCAACTGCGGCAGATAATTCGGAGCCGGATCATTCTGGCTGCGGCGCTCGGCCACAATGATCTGCAGACGCTCTTTGGCAAGGTTGGCTGAGGTTTTCTTCTGTGGTCGAAAAAACTCAAGTAATGACATAACGGTTTAGCCCCCAAAAAGTCGTTTAAAGATGCCTTTCTTCGGCTCGGTCAGGAAACGGAATTCCACTTGCTCACCCAGAAGACGTGACACTGTGTCCTGGTAAGCCTGGCCAGCATCTGACTGATCGTCAAAAATGACCGGAATACCCTTGTTAGACGCATTCAGTACCGCCTGGCTCTCAGGAATGACACCGACCAGAGGCACATGCAGAATTTCTTCCACATCCTGCACCGACAGCATTTCACCCTGGGTGACACGCAGCGGGCTGTAGCGGGTCAGCAGCAGATGCTGTTTCACTGGCTCAAGGCCCTGTTCAGCACGCAGTGATTTAGAATCCAGAATACCCAGGATACGGTCAGAGTCGCGTACCGATGAGACTTCCGGGTTGGTGGTCACAATCGCTTCATCGGCGTAATACAGTGCCATCAAAGCACCTTGCTCAATACCGGCCGGTGAGTCACACACGATGAAGTCAAAATCCATCTCTTTCAGTTCGTTAAGAATGCGCTGTACGCCTTCTTTACTCAGTGCATCTTTATCGCGGGTTTGGGAAGCCGGTAAAATGAACAGATTCTCGTTGCGCTTATCTTTAATCAGCGCCTGATTCAGCGTGGCTTCTCCGTTGATCACATTAACAAAGTCGTAGACCACACGGCGCTCACAACCCATGATCAAATCCAGATTACGCAGACCGATATCAAAATCGATTACCGCGGTTTTTTTACCTTGCAGCGCTAAACCTGACGCGATAGCTGCGCTGGAGGTGGTCTTACCAACCCCACCTTTTCCTGACGTAACGACAATGATGCGTGCCATTTGAGTTTTTCCTTCCGAATTTTTTACGAATTTTTTTAAATGGTGAGTACTTCAAAATGCAGTGAGTCATCAGTCATGCTGAGCATCACTTTTTTCTGCCAGAACTCACTTTCAATTTTATCGCTCAGCCAGTAATTACCCGCGATAGATACCAGCTCAGCTTGTAAATCATGACAGATAATTTTAGCTTCTTTCTGGCCACTGGCACCGGCAATTGCCCGGCCACGCAGTGTGCCATGAATATGAATAGACCCGTCGGCAATGACTTCCGCACCCGGACTGACGTGATTAAGGATCACCAGGTCACCATCTTTAGCATAGACCTGTTGACCGGATCGGATCGGCGTACGGACTATTTTTGTCGGTGCCATTTTTGCCGGCGCTTTATTCGGGTTATTGCTGGTGGTCATCACTGCAAACCCGGCCTCTGATGCCTGCAACTGGCAACGCTTGTCTTTACACCCGGTCACACCGACCGGGATCAGGCCGGCTTCACTCATGCCCTGTTTCAGGGCCGGAAAGTCGAGATCCTGTTCGACTTTGGCAATATTGAGCACCACAGGTGCATTGGCAAAAAACGCAGGCGCCTGTGACACCTTCTGTTTCAGAAAATCGACCGCACTGGCGATGTGATTATCAGAAAGGTGTAAAACCGATAAAGTAAAACTGCTACCTTTCAGGTCATGGGTATTCGACATTGTAACGTTGACCTCAATAAACTCGTGGCTGCATGACAAAGAGCGTTGCCTGAGACTAGGTGACTCATGTTATATTCAGCGCATTGACGCAGCAAGCAGTCTTGCGGTCAAATGAGTGATTTGGGCACAATTTTGGTAAAAGTTGACCATTTATAAACAAAAACCGCCATTAAGTTAATAAAAGGCTTGTCATGCTTTGTTCTATCTACAAAAGTTCTAAGAAAGAAGGTACTTACCTTTACATTCCGAAACGCGATGACTTTTCACAGGTTCCTGACACTCTGATGCAGATGTTCGGTAAACCTGTGTTTGTTATGCTGGTGAATCTGGAAAAACGCCAGCTCGCTCTGGTTAATGTGGATAAGGTCAAAGCCTCGCTTGAAGAACAAGGCTTCTTCTTGCAATTGCCGCCACCGCCAGAGAACCTGTTAGAACAACACAAACAACGAAAAGCTCAAGCCAAACACTGAGCAGGATGACTCGGGGAGGGCATCTTGAAAAAATTACTGTCAGTTATTCTGGGATTCACCCTTGCAACACCCGTTTCTGGCCAACGAGGTCAGCTTTGAACAGTATGTCGAAGGTCTTAAACAGCAGGCGCGTCAGGAAGGTATTTCAGAACAGATACTGACTGAGGCGTTTGACGGCGTCGAGTACAAACCACGCGCCGTGGTTGCTGACCGTAATCAGCCGGAGAAAAAACTGACTCTGGATGAATACATTCCGCGTGCGGTACCAGACTGGAAAGTCAAACAGGCGCAGGAATTGTACGATGAGCATTATGATGAGCTGCAGCGTATCGGTAAGCAATATGGTGTGCAGCCGCGCTTTATCGTTGCTTTGTGGGGCGTTGAGAGTAATTTCGGCCGTCATATGGGCAACTACAGCGTGATTGATGCCTTGTCGACCATGGCTTACGAAGGACGTCGTGAGGAGTTTTTCCGTAAAGAGGCGATGGCTGCCCTACAAATCCTCGAACAGGGCCATATTAGCGCAGATAAAATGAAAGGCTCCTGGGCGGGCGCGATGGGGCAATGCCAGTTTATGCCAAGCTCGTTCCTCTCTTTTGCCGCTGACGGCGACGGCGACGGTAAGAAAGACATTTGGGGCACCAAAGCCGATGTGTTTGCTTCTACCGCCAACTATCTGAGCAGTTCAGGCTGGGATGACAAATTTACCTGGGGCCGCCAGGTGAAGATCCCGCACGGTTTTGATCATGACCTGCAAGGGCGTGAAGCCGACAAAGGTAAGTTCCTGCAGGAATGGAGCAAACTGGGCGTGACCCGTTACGACGGCAAGCCATTGCCAAAACTCGATAACGACATCAAAGCCTGGCTGATCATGCCGGACGATGAAAGCGGCCGTATTTATCTGGTTTATAATAACTACAACGTGTTGATGAAATGGAACCGTTCGTACTACTTTGCGCTTGCGGTCAGCCATCTCGCCGACCGGATTAAGTTTTAGTTTCATCTTAAGGGCTCAGCAGAGCCCTTATTTATTTAAAAAGGTTGTTATGTCTTTGCGATTCTTCGCGGCTAATCAGCTGCCTGAGGTGTCATAGTGTTAGCCGAACGTGCCAGCCAGATGGTGATGTTTGCCGCACTGATTAAACATCAGAGCTTTACCGCTGCCGCGCGCAGCCTCGGGGTATCGGTGTCGCATGTCAGTAAGCAGTTGGCTCAGCTTGAGGCTTCGGTTGGGATGAAACTGGTGCAGCGCACCACGCGCAGTTTTACTGTCACGGAAGCCGGGCAGGCGTTTTATCGGCACAGCGAGCAGCTGGTGGCGCTGGTCAGTGATGCCCAGAGCGAGATCGATAGTCAGCGTGAGGAAGTTTCCGGCCTGCTGCGCCTTGGTTTGTCCCAGTCATTTGGCAGCTTACATATACTGCCGGCATTGCAAGAGCTGACAGAGCTGTATCCGAGCCTGAAGGTGGAAGTGCATCTGTTTGATGGCAAGATCGATATGCTCAGTGAAGGGCTGGATTTGTGGATTACCAGTAATGAGCATTTACCGGAGGGATACGTTGCCCGCCGTCTGGCCGATTGTCAGTTTGTGGTGGCCGCTTCTCCGGAATACTTGCTGCATCACGATACCCCGCAGACGCCTTATGACTTACAGACCCACAACTGCCTGATTTACCGTAGCTGGGAACGTGACTACACCAGCTGGGCCTTTCGACAGGACGAGCAACAGCTCAATATTAAGGTGGCCGGCAACTACTCGGTTGATTTGGCCGAAGCGGTACGCGAAGCGGCGGTCGCCGGTTGGGGCATTGCTTATCTGGCGACCTATCTGATTCGCGATGAGTTCCGTAATGGCCAGCTGATTCAGCTGCTGCCGGACTGGCGGGCGTGTCAGAATATGCCGTTCTATGCAGTCTACCCCAGCCGCAAGCATTTGCCGAAAAAGACCTCAGCGGTCATCAGTTTCCTTAAGCAGCGTATTGGTGAGCCCTGTTATTGGGATGCCCGGCTTGCGCCTTATGTGCGCCTCTGAGAGTAATGCTTTAGTTCAGTTAATCTAAGTTAAGTTGCGGTGACGGCAGAGTAACCCGATGGGCGGTTCGATCTGCGCTGCATTGTTCCCCGTCCAAATGGTTTCTCATCCGCAAAACTATTTCTCTCCTTCAAAACATTTTTTCCGCATAGAAAAAGAATCCGCAGGCAAACGTTTAAGCCATTGCAGATCAATGGCTTAATTTTATTAATGTCTAACAAAACTCTGTGCCTACAGCTGATTAACAAACATCGGTTGCGCACACGTTTTCCTGGTATAGAATCCGGCGCCTTTCCTGTTTCCCTTTTGTGATTGGATGGCGTATGTCTTCTCTTATTGGTGTTGGCGCAATTCTGGTGATTGCGTGGTTACTTTCTACTGACAGAAAAAATATTCGGCTGCGTACCGTGGGCCTGGCCTTTGCGCTGCAGGTTCTGTTCGCGCTGCTGGTACTGTACGTACCGGCAGGTAAAGAGGCCCTGAATACAGTAACGCAGAGTGTATCGAACCTGATCAACTATGGTCAGGAAGGTATCAACTTTATGTTTGGTGGGATTGCGACCGGCAGTGTCGGTTTTGTTTTTGCCATCAACGTGTTGGGTATCATTATTTTCTTCTCGGCGCTGATTTCCGGCTTGTACCACATTGGCCTGATGCCGCGTATCATCAACCTGATCGGTGGTGGTATTCAGAAACTGCTGGGCACTGGCCGCGCGGAATCTTTGTCTGCCACAGCCAACATTTTCGTCGGTATGGTTGAAGCGCCTCTGGTGGTTAAACCTTACCTGAAACAGATGAGCGATTCGCAGTTCTTTGCGGTGATGACCTGTGGTCTGGCTTCTGTTGCGGGGGGCACTCTGGTCGGCTACGCGTCCCTGGGTGTGGATCTTGGCTACCTGATTGCGGCTGCGTTTATGTCAGCGCCAGCTGGTCTGCTGATGGCGAAACTGCTGGTTCCGGAGCAGGAGCCGTTGCAGGCTCAGGCACAAGATCTTAAACCTGAAATGCCGCAAGCGACCAACGTGGTGGAAGCGGTCGCAGATGGTGCGATGTCTGGTCTGCGCATTGCGGTTGCCGTTGGTGCAACTCTGCTGGCGTTTGTCAGTGTTATTGCGATGCTGAATGGCCTTTTAGGCTGGGTAGGCGATCTGTTCGGCATGCAGCTGAGCTTTGAGCTGCTGCTTGGCTACCTGTTTGCGCCTCTGGCATGGTTAATTGGCGTGCCATGGAACGAAGCCATGGTGGCTGGTTCGCTGATCGGTAACAAGATTGTGGTGAACGAGTTTGTGGCCTTTATCCAGCTGATGGATGTGAAGAGTCAGCTGAGCGTGCACTCTCAGGCCATCGTGACCTTTGCTCTGTGTGGTTTTGCCAACATCTCCAGTATGGCGATCCTGATTGGCGGCCTGGGTAGTCTTATTCCTGAACGCCGTCCTTTTATCGCGCAATACGGTTTCCGCGCGATTGCAGCCGGTGTACTGGCTAACCTGATGAGTGCGGCAATTGCTGGTGTGATTTTGTCACTGTAAGCCGCCTCTGACCTTTATCCGGATAAAAAGAAACCCCAGCATGCCTGGGGTTCTTTTTTGTCTGTTGTCATCGCCGCAGCGGCGACTCAGACACTAGCGGTTAGCACAGGACACCTATTTGGTGTGGTACTGCTCACACGCCAGCATGGTGTTTTCAATCAGGCTGGCAACCGTCATCGGACCAACACCGCCCGGTACCGGAGTGATGAAGCTGGCTTTGCTGCGCGCAACATCATATTCCACATCACCAACCAGTTTACCGGTATCAAGACGGTTGATACCGACATCGATCACCACGGCACCTTCTTTGATCCAGGCGCCCGGAATAAAGTTAGGTTTACCCACTGCGACAACCAGAACGTCAGCCTGACGTACGTGGTGCTCCAGATCTTTAGTGAAGCGGTGACAAGTTGTGGTGGTACAACCTGCCAGCAGCAGTTCCAGTGTCATTGGACGGCCAACGATATTCGACGCACCGACTACAACAGCGTGTTTGCCGCGCAGCGGGATATTGTAACGGTCCAGCAGGGTAATGATCCCTTTTGGCGTACAAGAGCGAATTTTTGGAATGCGTTGCGCTAAACGGCCCACGTTGTACGGATGGAAACCATCAACGTCTTTCTCAGGAATAATACGCTCCAGCACATGTGTGCTGTCAATTCCGGCTGGTAGTGGCAGCTGAACCAGAATACCGTCGATTTCAGGATCTTCGTTCAGTTGGTCAACCAGGGCTAGCAGCTCGGCTTCAGTGGCTGAGGCCGGTAAGTCATACGACTTAGATACAAAGCCAACTTCTTCACACGCGCGGCGTTTGCTGCCGACATACACTTGAGAAGCAGGGTCTTCACCCACTAACACAACAGCCAGTCCGGGAGCGCGTAGCCCTGCCTGAGTGCGGGCCTTAACACGGGCCGCAACTTCGGAGCGGACTGTTTGAGAAATGAGTGTCCCATCAATATTTTGAGCGGTCATGACTTTCCTTTACACATTCGTAGCGAAAATTTTCGCGCGCATTGTCGCAGAAATTTGAGATAACATCCATAAGCAAACGTTTGCTTTGTTGTGTTTTTCAACGCTTACCCACTAAGTGACAAATTTTTAGTCATTTGAAACAGAATGTTAGTGAAAGCCGTTGATTTACACATTTGAACTCGTATAATCCTTTCCCTGTAGCGCGCCCTTAGCTCAGCTGGATAGAGCACGTCCCTTCTAAGGATGTGGTCGTAGGTTCGAATCCTACAGGGCGTGCCATTTATTTAAAAAGGCCCCGGCAGTTTCTGTCGGGGCCTTTTGCATTCTAGCGCATCGATTGACTTTGTGATGTTAGCGATTGAGTTTGACACTGGTGTGGCAAATATAAGTGCAATCTGAACCGCAATAAAAAAACAGCGCCCGCAGGCGCTGTCAGCTGAATCAGTACACGGCCTTCAACCAGGTATGTGGTAGGTATTTCAGTGTGTCCTGGTATTCTTCCTGTTGCTGCACCGAGCTGAGGAGTGGTAGACGGTCGGCAAAGTCAACTTCGTTAAAGGTGCTGTCGGTCAGCGGGTATGCGTTCAGGTGGCCGAAAGTGAAGGCTTCTTGTAGCTCGCTTTCGTCGCTTTGTAGCAGGGAGATTTCATAGGTTGAAGCCGTGGCGCCTGACCACAGGTTATCAATGGTGTCGTTAAAGGTCATCACCGGTACGGTCGCCTTGTAGGCCGAGTAGATCACCTGGGTGGCGCTTACATCACTCGAAGAGACAGTGACCAGCAGACGCTGAAGGGTATCACTACGTTCGCTGCTGTCATCGTTGGTCACCAGGCAAGTACCGAGCTCAGCTGAGCTGCATGAATCGATCGACAAGCTTTGTGCTGCTGGCAGATCTACTGAGCTGATAGAGCTGGATGAATCCTGGCCCACCGATGGAGTTTCCATTAACTCAGTGTGCTCAAACGTCCAGTTACCGTTCGTACCAGCCATATTGATGAAGTAGTTGTCGTCATTGATGTCGGCACTGTAGCTATAATCACCGTTGCCGTCAGACAGGGGTTGCCACAGCAGGGCGCCGGTGCCTTGTTGATAGATAAACATATTGGCAGCAGTCAGGCTGTCGACGCTCGGTTCGGTCCAGCTTAAATCGTTGTAGGTCACGTCATCTAGCACGATCGGATTGTTGAAGTCGTAGCTGTCAGCGGCAGATAAGCTTAGTATTTTATATGCCTGTAAGCGGCCGATGGTATCGCTGTTATTGCCGTAGCGTACGGCCATGACTTTTTTACCGTTCAGCGTGGTAAAGGTAATCCCACCGGTATTGGTGCCCAGCTCTGCATAGTCGCTGGTTAGGTCTGATAAGTCTTGATTGTAGGTATTGAAACCGTAGTAGTACTGTGATGTGGTTGATTCGTTAGTAATGTACGAGGTCACCTCTTTACTGGTGGTGGTATTCGACTTAACGCAGCTGCTGCCTGCACTGGTGGTACGACGCACAGCCAAATCGAAGCTGCTTGGCAGTAGATCTTTTGCGAACGTGGTCACCTGATAGGAGTCTTGGTTATCTGAGAATTTACGGATAAAGCTGACATAACCGTCGGAAGGGACGGATGACTGACGGAAGCGGTAGCTGGTACCACTTGCCCCCCAATCGGATGAGGTTGCTGTACTTACAATCGAACCATCAGCGTTATGAATTACCACGCTGACACTGTATTCATCTGAATCTGAGGTTGCCGCATAGCCGACCACTTTCTTGGTTGGCTCATTGGCGTCGTCATAGCCGAAGATTTGACAGCTGGAGGTGGTGTCGTAATCCATGGCGTAAAGTTTAATAAAATCGACTTTGAAGTAACTCACAGATGAGGATGAGGAAGAACCACCACCGCCACCGCCGCCACATCCGGTGAGTAAGGTGGCAGCCAGTAAGTTTGCTGTTATGGTTAGCTTGGAATTCATCAGAGGTCTCTCAATACAAATAATGTTCAGATGAAAGCAAAAATCGTACCTGAAAAATATTTCAGTCAAATCAATTTAATATTATGTTTTTTCGCTTTTGAGGTCTGATGGTGGCAGAGCTTTTCCGCCCGGGGAAGTCATTGATGTCTGCAGTGGCAAAACTCTTCCACTGCGGCTGATATTTTTAATCGGCGCTTAGCGTGCGGCAATTGAAGCGCGGATATTGAGCTCGCCGGTCAGGTTCAGTGCTTCGGCGGCCTTATGTTCACCCAACGCGAGCAGGATACCCTTTTGAATCATCTGCTCCAGCGGGACGCTGACGGACGTCAGGCTCGGTGTGACAAATTCGCCCATCTTGATATTATCAAAACCGGCAATTGAGACATCTTTTGGAATGGTGTAACCCAGCTCGGTCAGCGCTTTCATCGCGCCCAGCGCCATGTCATCGTTGCCGCACAGGACGGCGCTGAAATCCGTGTGGCGGCTGGCGAGTTCCTGCGCAGCCAGAAAGCCGCTTTCTGGTGTCCAGTCGCCCTGTACGATTAACTCCGGTTCGAGAGTCAGCCCCCGCTGAGCTAGTTGATCGCAGTAGGCCTGATAACGGATTTCACCCGTCACAGAGCCGTCAGTGCCGCGGATAAATGCGATGCGACGATGCCCTTGCTGAAGAATATGTTCCATCATCATCACCGCACTGTGATAGTGATCGGTGGTGACGCTGTAAGGCTCCAAGTGGCGGTTGAGCACGGTAATCGGAGTCGTGGTGGACTCGATGATTGCCGTGAGTTCACTGTCGGTGAGGTATTTCGGATAGACCACAATCCCGGCGCATTTCATATCGAGCAGAAAATTAATCGCGTTGCGTTCATCTTCGGCGCTGTGCTTGCCATCGGCCAGCACCAGCTGGTGGCCATGTTGTTCGCTGAAAGCTGCGGCATGATAGACCAAAGAGGAGAAATACGGGCCGTTATACAGCGCGTTGGTCATGACAAAACCGATAAAGTGGGTCTTTTGCGTGGCGAGTTGTCTGGCCAGCAGGTTAGGGCGGTAACCTGTCTCTTCTATTGCTCTAAATACCGCCTGAGTGACTTCGGGACGCACGATGTTTTTGCCGTTCAGCACACGTGATACGGTCGATTTCGATACGCCAGCTCGTCTGGCTACGTCCAGCATGGTCACCATAGTGTTTTCCATTCATTATCAGTGCAACACCAGCCAGAACCGTCGCGGGGGGCTGACTGTTCTGGCGGTGCTGATTGCATATTGCGGTTAAGGCTTGTGTCCCCAAGCGAAATGGCTTGGCGTCAGGCCAGCAATATTAGAGAGTCTCCCCATTGGAAGCAATCACCTCTTTGTACCAGTGGAATGACTTCTTCTTCATTCGCTCCAGCGTACCACTGCCGTCGTTGTGCTTATCCACGTAGATAAAGCCGTAGCGCTTTTTCATTTCGCCGGTGGTAAAGGAGACCAGGTCAATACAGCCCCAAGGGGTGTAACCCATCAGATCGACGCCATCAATGGTGACCGCTTTTTTCATTTCTCGGATGTGCTCGCGTAGATAATCGATACGGTAGTCATCGTTGATTTCGCCGTTTTCATCGATGGTGTCCACGGCGCCAAAGCCGTTTTCGACAATGAACAGCGGCACTTCATAGCGTTCATACAGCGAAGCGAGAGAGAAGCGCAGGCCAACCGGGTCAATTTGCCAGCCCCAGTCACTCGCTTTCACATACGGGTTTTTCACCGAGAATTCGCTGCTGCCGTCCATGCTCTCACCGTTTGAGTTACGCACGGTGGAATCAACTGTGTTTGACATGTAGTAACTGAAACCCATGTAATCGGCTTTGCCTTCTTTGAGTATGGCTTCATCGCCCTCCTCAATGGCAATCTGATAGCCTTTCAGTGCCCAGTCGCGTTTGGCGTAAGACGGGTAATGGCCTTTAACCATGACGTCCGAGAAGAAATAACGGTCACGCATCGCGACTTCGGCCAGCATTACATCGTCCGGTTTCGAAGAGAACGGGTAGAAAGGCACCATAGCGCACATACAGCCGACCTGCAGATTCGGGTTGAGCGCGTGGGCCTGTTTGACTACCATGGCACTGGCGACAAACTGGTGGTGTACCGCCTGATACATAGCTTCTTCCGGGCGCTCGTATTCAGAGAATTTAACCCCGGAGCACATCCAGCCGAAGATATCCGCTGAGGTGTTCTTCTGGTTATTAATCTCGTTAAAGGTCATCCAGTATTTGACCTTGTGCTGGTAGCGCTCAATCACGGTCATGGAATACTTGACGAAGAAATCGATCACCTTGCGGCTCATCCAGCCTTTGTGTTCTTTGGCCAGGTGATACGGCATTTCGAAATGGCTCAGGGTCACGACCGGTTCGATACCATATTTAAGCAGCTCGTCAAACAGGTCGTCGTAGAATTTCAGGCCAGCTTCACATGGCTCAGCCTCGTCACCATTCGGGAAAATACGCGTCCAGGCGATGCTGGTGCGAAAGCACTTAAAGCCCATTTCGGCAAACAGGGCAATGTCTTGCGGGTAACGGTTATAAAAATCAATTGCGACCTGGTTAGGGTACTGCTCACCCGGTTGTACGCCATCGGTAATACGACGCTGTACGCCATGGGCACCGGCAGTCAGTACATCGACTACGCTGACGCCTTTACCATCCTGATCCCAGCCACCTTCCAGCTGGTGTGCCGCGACCGCGCCGCCCCAGAGAAAATCGTTTGGAAATGTGTTGTTCATAACTACTCCTGTTAAGACATTTGAATCATAGGTTGACCGGTAGTGATCTGGCCGTCATCAGCGAGAAACTGCAGTGAAAACTCGTCACTGTTGAGAATAATGAACGGCGTAGTGAGATCGTAACCGGCTTGTTCAATCGGTTGTTTGTCGAATTCAATCAGGGCATCACCGGCCCGTACTTTCTGGCCGACACTAACCAGAGTTTTAAAGTATTGTCCTTTGAGATTGACGGTATCGAGGCCAACATGGATCAGCAGCTCGGCACCATTGCTACAGGTCAGGCCGACGGCGTGCTGGCTTTCGATAACTGAAGAGACTTCTGCGTCACAGGGTGCGGTGATCAATCCTTCACTGGGCACGATGGCAATGCCATCACCAAGCAGTTTCTGCGCAAAGCTTTCATCATTAACTGAGCTCAGGGCAATGCGGGCACCGTTGGCCGGGCTGAGCAGGGTCAGAGCTTTGGCTACCGGTTGCGCAGCAGGTTGGGGCTCGCTGGTTTGTGCTTTTGGTTTCGGGTCTGATTCAGACTGAGGATCTTCAAAGCCAATCATGTACACCAGTGTGGTGGTGACGACAATTGCAGTCGCAACACCCGCCAGCAGGCCGATAAAGGACATCGGGTTCTCCGGACTGATGGCGTTGACAATCGTCAGCAGGCCAGGCAGACCCGCATAAGCGTAGTAGTAGCTGCCAAACAGGCTGGTGACGACAGCGCCAATCGCACCACCGATACAACCGCACATAAACGGTTTTTTCAGACGTAGCGTGACACCGTACAGCGCTGGCTCGGTAATCCCGAAGATCCCGGTAATACCTGCTGAGAAACGAGGTGGTTTTGAACAGTTTATTGCGTGACTTAAAGCCGACGGCAAATGCAGCGGCCATCTGGGCAATCACGGCGATTGACTGGAAGGCCTGGAATGAGTCGCGGCCATAGGTATCGAAGTTGGAAATGACGACGGGTGTAATACCCCAGTGCACACCAAACACCACGATCATCTGCCAGACACCACCCACCAGAGCAGCAGCCAGTGGCGGGAAGGTATCAAATAGCCAGTTATAACTCGCTGCAATACCGCTCGCGGCAGCGCTGGTCACCGGACCAATCAGGATCAGAGTCAGAGGGACCATCACCAGCATACAGACCAGCGGCGTGAACAGTTCGCTGACCACGGCCGGAATGACACGTTTGGCAAAGCGTTCCACGTAAGACATGCCCCACACCATGAAAATCGGCGGTAACACGGAAGCGGTGTATACGGTTTTAGCCAAAGGGATCGACAAGAAGGTGATGAGCTCGCCGTTGGCTATTTGGGCGGCGATCTCACCCCATGAAGGGTTGATCAGCGCACAGCTGCACAGCACCGCAATAAAAGGGTTACAGCGAAAATGTTTGGCGGCCGTCATGGCGATGAACACAGGAAGGAACACAAACGGTGTCCAGGACATAAAGTTCAGTACTGCGAAAGTACCGCTCTCACTGACGCCCGGTGCAAAATGGCGGGTAACGATCAGCGCGCCCTGCAGGATACCGGCTGCGGCGAGGACAAAAATGATTGGGGCAAAGATGGCGGACATCGATGCGATAACGGCATCGAAAATACGTACCTTGTTGCCACTGTTTTGCAGCAGGCTCTGGTCAACCAGGCCTGACAAGCTTTCGTACACATCGGCAACGTGGGTGCCAATAACGACCTGAAACTGACCGCCACTGATCACGACAGTGATGACACCGGGCAGGGATTTAATCTGGTCGGCAGCAGAATCGGGAACCTCTTTTAAAACCAGGCGCAGGCGCGTGGCACAACGGGTAAAACTAATGATGTTCTCTTGTCCGCCGACGTGGGACAAGATGTCCTTTGCCAGCTGGGCATAGTCTCGGATGGTAGCCATGAGTTATCACCTTATTGTTTAACGTTTATAGGTTGTTTCTGTTGTATTTATTTTTTGAAACCGGTTGCAGAGTATATCTTGAAACCGGTTGCAGCAACCGGTTTCAAACTGAAATGTGTGCCTGTTATCAAATTGCTATTGTTCTGCGAGCTTGATCGCTTTTTCGTCAATTCAGAATGAGGAGAGGAGGAGTGAAGCGTGAACGGTGTGATTAAAGTGCTGAAATTATTTGGTTTTAATTTGGGGTGACTTTCAGCGGATTACTGATTGTTTGAAGTCACCCCAAAAAGCGTTAATGGTTGGCGGGTTTCTTGGTCCGGTAGCGCAGTGAGTCGGATTCATCAAAATGGCGGATTTTACTCTTGACCCGCTTGACGGTCGACAAACTGCACTGACAGCTTTGTGCGACTTCGTCGAGCGTCTTGCCCTCCAGTAACAAGGCGGCTATCTGCTGGTGCTTTTGTGTGTCCGCCGGACGACCGCGGAATTTTTCCTGCCAGGCTTTAGGATCGTCGCGTAGCACTTGCCGGCTCAACTCTGCCGCTTGCAGTCTGTGGCGGGTATCAGCTAATGCGTAACCTTGCAGCATTGCCAATACGGTTGTAGCGCTTTCACTGTCAGGCTGGATGACCAGTGCAGGCTGGTGGGTTTGCAGTGTGACTCGCTTTTCTAACAGCTGGGCAATCACTTGCTGACATAACTGGAAGTCACGGCTGATGCTCGACAGCCAGTTGACGATCAATACATCGCCGGGCTGAAGCGCCGCCAGCAGAGCGGCGAAATCGGGTCGTTCCAACGGAGCCATCCGGCCGCGGGCTGAATCTTCGATATGAATCGCTGCGGGAAACGCAGCCTGCAACGCTTGCTTATTACGCTGAAAATCCGGATTACGCGGAGAAAAGCGTGAATAGGTATATTGGGTCATCACGGCACTTGGGTCTATTTGATGTTATAGCTCATAAATATACCGTTTCGCCACCTGATGTAAACCGACGCGTCATCAAGCCATGTTTTCTTAAACCATGTTTGCTTAAATGATGGCTGCTAAAACCATGTTTACTAAAACCATCCCTGCTTAACTTAGGTTTGGTCTGCTTACTATGCGGCAAAAAAACCAACGGCCTGGGCCGCTGGTTTAAAGAGGATTGGTGGGATGAGGGGGGCTCAGCTGACGAAAAGCCAGATCCCCACACCCATCATCAGTGAGCCGGCGATTCGATTCATCAGGCGTACATTCTGGGATTTACTCAGCGCACGTTTCAGCCCTTTTCCTCCGGTAGCGTACAGCGTCATACAGATAAATTCGGATACCATGATGATAGAGACCAGAAATATCAGCTGCGGCGCCAGGCTGGCGGACTGATCGATAAAGGGAGGCAGCAGCGAGATCATAAATGCCCAGCCTTTTGGGTTAGCGATTGCGGTGACAAATCCCTGCACCACCAGGCCCCATTGACTGCCTTGGTATACGGCTCCGGTTTCGGCGCTGAGGGCCAGCTTGCCTTTGGATAGCCACATCTGAATGCCAAGGTAGAACAGATAAGCAGCGCCTACCGTTTTAAAGGCCACAAACAGCCATGGATAGTTAAGCATGATGGCGGCAATACCGACCACAGCGGAGACAGCGACCACCGCCACACCGACCAGCTCACCAATCATCATCCACAGGGTGCGTTTGTATCCAATACTCATTCCCAGAGTCAGTGCTAACGTCATGCACATTCCCGGAGTAATGGAAACAAAGAAAAAGGTCGGAATAAACATGCCGAGCAGGGCGGTATTCATAGCAAAGCCTAAAAGATGTTATTGAAAGGCCAACAATAATCCGTGCTACTCGGTTAAGCAATATACCAAATGCGTTGCCGGCCGTTTTTTTTAACCTTATCGCTCTGCGTTATCGTTTTTAACTCGGGCTCTGCACCGGCGCGGCGATATCTTAGCTTTGCAGGTGACGAATGGCGCTGACGATGCTGTCCGGCAATTGTGCTTTGCTGCCGTGGTTAAAATCAAACATCACCACCGTTGCTGTGCCTGTGGTGGTCACTTTACCGAGTTTCTTACTGACAATCTGATATTCCATGCTAAAGCGGTCGGATTGGACATCGCAGACTCTGGATCCAACCAGCAGGGTGTCCGGATAGGTTACCGGGAGCTTGTAACGGCTATGGGTTTCGCTCAGCACAGGACCGATGTTGTCCCGGGCGAGTTCATCCATCAGGTTGATATGGTGGAAATAATCGATACGTGCGGTTTCGAAATAACGGAAATAGACCACATTATTGACGTGTTGCAGCGCATCCATCTCTCCCCAGGCGACCGGGATCTCAGTGACAACCGGGAAGTCATTCATCAGCTCGTTCATGCCTTGGTTCCTTAATAGCAAATAGTAGTAATTAGACTAATTATTCTAAGCTTTATCGGATATGGTTGTCGGTGAGGGTGTTAGCAAAATGTTAACCTTAATATGTAAACTTAAAACTTTACATATTAAGGTGTCAGGCGTAACGTGAAGATCCACTCACTGGCGAGGAGGAAACGATGATGAGTTCACATAGCGGATATCATCGCGCACAGGTTGTAGAACGTGTTGACTGGAGCGCAGAATTGTTTTCATTGCGCGTCTCTCATACGCCGCTGGACTTTGTCGCGGGTCAGTTTACCAAGCTGGGCCTGGAAACCGATGATGGTGAGTTAATTAGCCGTGCTTATTCACTGGTTAACGCCCCGGATACGCAAAACGGGCATGAATTTCTGATTACGACTGTGCCACACGGGAAACTCTCTCCCTCACTGCACGGACTGGTTGCGGGTGATAGCATCTGGGTCGGAGACAGTGCGCACGGCGATTTGACCCGGGCTTCTGTCCCGGAGCAGACCCAGGATTTGTGGTTGTTGGCCACGGGAACCGGGATCGGGCCTTTTCTTTCTTTGTTGATGGGGCGGCAACTCGCGCCGCGCAGAATCATACTGGTACATGGGGTGCGATTTGCCCGGGATTTGGCGTATCAGGCTTTGATTCACAAGCTATTAAACGATTATCAGGGCCGGCTTAGTTATCATCCGGTTGTCAGTCGCGAGCCGATGGAAAACATGCTGCAAGGGCGAATTCCTGCTCTGATTGACAGTGCTGCGCTTCAAGATGCAGCCGGAGTCAGGTTGTCACCACAGCACAGCTTTGCCATGTTATGCGGCAATCCGGATATGATTAAAGACACGATTAAATCACTGCAAAACCAGGGTCTGGAACGCTATCGTCACGCCACGGGCGGCAATATCATTCATGAACGCTACTGGTAGAAAGCGATGATGAAAAAGCGACGAGGAGAAAACAGAGCGCTATTGCATCCATATATCAGAACTAAACCCGTGTCTCAGAACTGAATCGGCCTCTCTGAACTGAATTAGTCTCTCAGAACGGAATCAGACGCTTAAAGCAGTTACGCGTAGTGACGGCTTAGCACTTTCTCCCGGGGTTTGGCGAAATACTGTTGGCTGAACAGAGCAAACTGTTGTTTGCTGATCGGCTTGGAAAAGTAGTAGCCCTGATACTCGTCGACCCCGAGTTCCTGCAGGTGGTGCAGTTGGATCTCATCTTCAACCCCTTCGGCGACTACTTTAATGCCCAACTGATGGGACAGGGTCACGATGGCGGAGATAAAGAATTTCTGTTGGTCCATGGTGCATAAATCACGCACAAACGACTTATCTATTTTCAGCTTGTTAAAACGTAAATGGTTGAGGTTGTACAGGGACGACCAACCGGTCCCGAAGTCATCCAGAGCCAGACGAATATTGAGGTCTTCCAAACGGCGGATAATACTGACACTGCGGTCAATTTCATCCAGTGTCATGGTCTCGGTAATTTCCAGCACAATTGAGTCGAGATAGTTTTTCTCTCTGCTAAAAATCTCGTGCACCAACTCAGGCAACTCTTCATCAAACAGAGAGTCTGAAAGGTTGATCGCGACATCAATCCGCGCCTCGAAGTGATGCCAGTCCGTGGACAGAGCCCGGTAAACCTGCTCCATAATCCAGCGTCCCAGAGCTTTGGCCTGACCTGATTCCTCAGCGATGCGAATCAGGTACTCCGGATTAATGAAACCGTAGGTCGGATGATTCCAGCGTAACAGAGCTTCGCAGCCAAGACGTGTACTGCCAGGATTGATAATCGGTTGGTAGACCATAAACAGTTGCTGCTGATCGTCGATGGACAGCAACACTTCCAGTTCGTCACACAGTTCGCGTTTTTTCCGGTGTGCCAGATCGCGTTCTTTGGTGAAGTAGATGATCCGCTGTGCGGCTTCTTTCTTCGCCACGTTTAACGCTAAATCGGCATTGTTGAGTAAGACACTGAATTTTTTACTCTGCTGAGGATGACTGTGTTCAACCTGATCACTGGATGCGATACCAATCGCGATGTGCATCCGGCGTGAAGGGTCAAGAAATTGCAGTTTGCTATCCAGTTCATTGCGCAGGTTGGCGATGAACATATCAAGATTGATATCGAGACGATCAACCACAATGGCAAACTGGTCTGCGCCAACCCGCGCGCACAACAATTGATACTGCTCCGCTTGTTGGTTGATGATGTGACTGATATCACTGAGAATCCGGTCACCGTATTCATAGCTGATGACGTCATTAATTTCACGGAAATGGCAAATATCGAGCAGCACCAGTGAAAAATCGGCGCGCTGTTTACCCAGACTGCGAATCTCCTTCAACAGGTAGTTACGGTTTTTCAGTTTAGTCAGAGGGTCGTGCCAGGCCATGAACTTTTGGTAACGGGTATCGCGGTAGACGCGAAAGGAGATGTAGGCGAGCACCACCAAAATCAGCGCCATGTCGTACAGAACCGTCTGTTTGTTCTCTTCGATAATAGCACGGCTGCGCACTGATTCTTCCCCGGTCAATGTGGTAATGATCAGGTTGCGAATCAGTGGCATGTATGATTTCAGTTCATCAGAAAACTGATTCAGCGCTTCAACTCTGCCAGCAATGACGGCTGACTCATATTTACGCAGGATGTCGAACGCACCGGAAATGATGGGTTGAGCGCTGCCCTGCAGGCGAACCGCTTCAGTTTCATCACTGGTCAGAAAGGTATCGAAACGGTTCCACAGAATATCGTACTTAAGATTGAGTTGACGTAACGAGTGTCTGTCGCGCAGCAAAAACAGGTCCAGCTGATTGGAAAATTCCAAGGTCTCTATCTCCAACTGGGACAAAGACCAGGCGGACAGCTGGGTATGTTTAGTCAGCAGGTTATAGGTATTATTGAACGAAATCAGTGTCCAGATGGAAAACAGAAACAGTCCAAAAACAAATACGATATAAAATGCGATATGACGGCTGATATTCACAGATAAACTCAATCCTGGCGGAAATTAGTTCATAGTTTCAATTTG
The DNA here is from genome assembly GCA_039696685.1 of Vibrio sp. CDRSL-10 TSBA. Taxonomy (NCBI): domain Bacteria; kingdom Pseudomonadati; phylum Pseudomonadota; class Gammaproteobacteria; order Vibrionales; family Vibrionaceae; genus Vibrio; species Vibrio sp. CDRSL-10 TSBA. The sequence continues at coordinate 1,074,333 of CP155566.1, forward strand.
GCTGACTTGCCAAACCATGCGGCTGTGCAGAACTTCGTTGTTCAGTTCGTCAAAATCCGTCAGCGGATAGATAACCCAAATAGGCCCTTTGTCACGCACACTCATGACTTCGCCGTCTTTTTTCACCGCGAACAGTGGATTGTATTTTTCAATATCACTGTAGGGGATGGTTGACCAGTAATTATTCAAAGCGACCACTTTTAGATCGGTATTATCCCGCCCGATAAGCTTAAGTAATTCTTGGGCAGAGACACCGACAAACTTGGTGTTGTCCTGGGTCCATGGCGTATTCGTCGTGATCTCCTGATCCGCGTGAGCCAATAGCTGTTCAAGAGTGAAATAGGCTTTCTTGCCGTGATCATTCACGGTCAGAATAGCGTCGCTATCATTAGCGAAACTCAATGCAGAACAGGTACATAGCAGCGCAGCTATGAACGGACGAAAAAGTTTAAATTTGCTCATATTGGGCTCCTTAACGAACAGCAATAGATGACATTTGCAGAGGTGATGGTTTGGGGTTGTCTATTAGCTGAATCTTATAAAAGGATTCGAAACCTAATGCAAGAGTGAGCATAGTCTATAACTCTTAAGTGGTGCTCGGCATAATACTATGATTTTTAATGGTTTTTGTTTTCGCAAATTGCGAAGCTGGTTGCATTCTACAGAATTGTGAACCTAAAGTAATGATTGTAATGATATTTTGGTTCCCAAATTGAAAAAAACGAACGGAATCTTAAAAAATTCCGTTCGTTATGCTTTGTTAGATTTATGTGATCGTCGTCAATCCATTATCAGGATTTGGGCTGGGTGAAGCTTCCATAAAGATCGAGACGACGGTGGCGAATATTAGTCACTGAGCCCTCAGTGTTCAGTTGCTTTAGTTTGTCGAGGTCCACATCGGCAAAAATAATCATCTCCGTGTTGGGACTGGCTTCGGCGATAGTCGCATCGTGCGGGAAGAACACGTCGGATGGTGAAAATACCGCGGACTGGGCATATTGAATGTCAACGTTGTCGACCCGGGGCAGGTTACCCACACTGCCGCCAATCGCGACATAACATTCGTTCTCAATCGCGCGCGCTTGAGCGCACAGGCGAACACGCTGGTATCCGTTTTTGGTATCAGTCCAGAACGGTACGAAAATGATTTGTACATCCTGTTCGGCCAGCATACGTCCCAACTCAGGGAACTCACTGTCGTAGCAGATCAAAATCCCGACCCGGCCGGCATCGGTATCAAATACCTGGACCTGGTTACCGCCGTCGATTACCCAGTCACGTTTTTCGTGCGGAGTAATATGAATCTTGTACTGTTCGTCGATAGAGCCGTCACGATGCAGCAGGTAAGCCACGTTGTACAGCTGACCATCCTGCATCACCGGCATGCTGCCCGCGATGATGTTGATGTTGTACTCGACTGCCATACGCGAGAAGCGGCTTTTTATTTCGTCGGTGAATGATGCCAGAAAACGAATCGCTTCTACGCTGTTTTGGTCATTTTGCAGCCCCATCAGCGGGGCGTTGAAAAATTCCGGGAACAGGGCGAAATCCGCCTGGTACTTGGAGAGGGAGTCGACGAAGAACTCCGCCTGATCCATCAGGTCCTCAACGCTTAACATGGCACGCATCTGCCACTGGATGATACCGATACGAATCAGCGTTTTTTCGATATCGTGAATCGACAGGACATCTTCTTCATAAAAAACGTTGTCCCATTCCAGTAATGTTGCATAACCGCGCGAGCTGTCATCTTCCGGCAGGTAGTGGCGCATCATACGTTTGACGTCAAAGTCATTGGCGAGCTGGAACGACAAGATCGGATCGTACAGCTCACGGCGTTTGATCTTCTCTATGTAGTCGGTCACCTTCATGGAATCGGCGTAATTGATGTAACCGGGAATACGCCCGCCGGCCAGGATGGCTTTCAGGTTGTCGCTGCGGCACAGTTCTTTACGTGCGGCATACAGGCGCCGGCCGAGACGCAGGCCGCGATAATCCGGGTGAACAAAGACGTCCAGGCCATACAAAGCATCGCCGTTGGGGTTGTGTTGAATGACGTTGTGTTCGTTGATGATGTCAGTGTAGACGTGAGGGAGGGAAAAGCGGTTGTAGTCGACTTTGATGGTGAGTGCGGCACCGATGATTTTACCGTTGTCTTCAATACATATCTGACCATCAGGAAACTGGTGGATTAAGTCCATAATGGTCATACGTGGCCAGGCACCACCCACATCATGGAAAACCAAATCCATCAGTTCCGCTAGTTCGGGGTAATCGCTTTTTTCTATCACACGTAACGTTAAACGTGGTGTATCGCTACTCATGCACTTTATTCCTCAGTGGCTTTCTATTCTTTCCGTTATTTAATCCATACTGGACAAGTTGTTAGGTCAATTCAAGCGCTGCGGCTAATTTTAACGCGCTCTTGTCCTGATAAAAAGGCAGGTAGGAAGGGGTTTATTAGTAAGCAATATATTACTTACTGGTTATGTAACCTTGAATAAGGTCACTTAGCTTGCCGTGTAAACTGCGCCGATGTGAGTCATAGTTTATACAGGTACGTTCAGGGAACCTGAAATGAAAAATGACCACCTTCCTATTCTTTACATGTTAGTCAGCTCGGCAACACTGATGAAACGTCAATGGCGTCTGATGTTATGTCTTTCCTGGCCATGCTTGCTGGTAAGTATCATGACCGCACTGCGGGTTTGGTATTCTGCGCCCAATGATGACCTGTTCTGGCCGCTGCTCAACGGACTGCTGTTTATTGCGGTGCTGGTCTGGGCAACGGTGCGCTGGCATCGGGCGATTTTACTGCGCCAGTCTGCGGCGCAGCAGGAGAGTGCAGCGCTGGCCGCCAGACCAGTCGTGCGTATCCTGGGCTATGTATTGGTTATCATGCTGGTGGGATTGGCTTGTTTACTGGCCGGCATGCTGACGCAGAGCGAGGTGCTGTGGTTACAGCTTGGCTCAGAGCTGGTGCTGATGGTGCCGCTGGCCTGGGTTATTTCGCGTTGGGGGCTGGCCATTCCCGCCACGGCGGTGGAGGATAAAGAGCATGGATTGCACTTTGCCTGGCAGGTCTCCCGTCAGTATCGCGGTGCTCTGTTTGTTTTAATCGGATTGCTACCAGCGCTGCTGGCTCTGCTTCTGGTCAGTGTCAGTTGTGACCATGTGGCGGTGGCTGTGTTGATTGGGCCGGTCGCTTATCTGGCCTGGGCGTATGAGATTTGCGTGCTGTCGCTGAGCTATCAATGGATCGTGCAGCGCCAGGCGATTGAGAAAATTCTCAACCGCCCGCAGCGTAATATCATTCTGTAGCTGCCTCGCCATTTTATTGTGTTACTGCATCACCATTTTATTATGTTACTGCATCACAATACAGCGATGTGACTGCCTCATACTGTCATGCTGTTGTTACCGGCATCATGTGCTGATCAGCAGACATTAATGATTATTCACACGGCGGAGCAAGATGAATCAGTGCCAGCCCGCCCAGTGATGTTTCACGATATTTTTTGTTCATGTCTTTACCGGTCTGATACATGGTATCGATCACTTTATCTAAAGAGATCAGGCATTTGCTGGTGCGTTTTAGCGCCATGCGTGAGGCGTTGATGGCTTTCATCGCACCCATGGCATTGCGTTCGATACACGGTACCTGAACCAGACCGCCGATCGGATCGCAGGTCATGCCCAGCGAGTGTTCCATCGCAATTTCAGCCGCAATACACATTTGTTCGTTACTGCCGCCGCGCAGCGAGGTCAGCCCGGCTGCAGCCATGGACGATGAAACGCCAATTTCACCCTGACAGCCCACTTCGGCACCGGAAATCGATGCGTTAGTTTTATACAGGATGCCGATGGCACCGGCGACAGCGAGGAAGTCCTTGAGCTGTTTGGTATCGATCGGATGGATAAAACGGTGGTAGTACATCAGTACCGCCGGAATGACGCCGGCTGCGCCATTGGTGGGCGAGGTGACGACCTGGCCGCCGGCTGCATTTTCTTCACTGACAGCAAAGGCGTACAGATTTATCCAGTCCATGATCTCCATCGGGTCGTTTTCAATTTTGGCATTCGCCTCGAGCTTTTTGAGCAGGGCCGGCGCACGACGCGTCACATTCAGGCCGCCATCCAGAATGCCTTCGGTCTCAAACCCCCGTTGCATACATAACGACATGACTTTCCAGATCTGATCGGCGCGGTCATCAATTTCGCTTTGGGTATGGAAAGCCAGTTCATTGCGCAGCACCAGCCCGCCCAGACTCAAACCATGCCGCTCCGCTTTTTTAAGCAGGGCTTCGGCGGAGTCAAACGGATAGTCGACCAGGACTTTAGGTGTTTTGGTGCCGTGTTCGAGTTCGTCGGCTGTCGCGATAAAGCCGCCCCCGATAGAGTAGTAGGTTTCAAAGCCTATCGGCTGGCCGTGAGAGTCGAATGCGGTCAGAGTCATGCCATTTTCATGCAGCGGCAGATTGCTGGTATGAAACAGCAAATCACCGGCGTAATCAAAACCGATCTCCTGCTGGCCGCCAAGCATCAGAATACCGTCATCCAGCGCGCGTTGCAGGGTATTGTTAGCGCTGGTCATTTTGATGGTATCCGGCTGATTACCCAGCAAGCCGAGAATGACAGCTTTATCGGTGTGGTGCCCCTTGCCGGTTAGCGAGAGAGAACCATACAAATCGATTTGAATCCGTTTTACTCGTTCCAGTGGATTGAGCACGCTGAGAAAATGGTAGCCGGCGATCATGGGGCCATTGGTATGTGAGCTGGAAGGACCAACCCCAATTTTGAAAATATCAAAGATCGATAACATACAAACACCTTGTGCGAAAAGGGATTGAAGAGGTTGCTGGCCAGCTTATCTGGCACAGTTTCAGGAATTTGTCTGGCATAGTTCACTGGCTTGTCTGGCACAGTTTTACTCTTCAAGAATAGACCCTAATCATGGTGGCTGATGCCTTTAATCACCGGCGATGTAACAAAAATTTAATATCTCAATCTATTGAGAACATTTTAAAACTTCATCATATTGTCATTAGGTTGTCATATTTAGAGGGAGAGGAAAATGCACGAAGAAATGATTCAACCCAGCGTCTTAGGTGTGGTAGGCAGAACGATTCTGTTCTCCCTCTTTGCGATCGTTGCTGTGTTCAGCGTGGTGTAATCAACGCGGTGATCAACTGAAACCGCAGTAAATAGCGCCACTGCAAATGCAGAATCAGGCCCACGGCAGAGATGTTGTGGGCTTTTTGGTTTTTGGATGTGTTGGTTTTTGGACACACAGGCCTTGTGCTAAAAGCGAATCGCTGTGTGTTAAAACCGAGTAGCTTTTGGCTAAAACCTAGTATAAGTGTCAGGTATTTGCTAACGTTCCGACAAACAGTCAATGAGAGAATACGTATGTCGGTTTGGGACAATGTGACATTATCAACCCGTTTCCGGGCTATGCCGGAGGTGTTTTATACCCCGGTCAAACCACAGCCGCTGAGCAATGTCGGCTGGGTTAGCTGGAATGCGGAGTTAGCCGGGCAATTTGGCCTGCCGGCCCAACCGAACGATGAGTTGCTTCAGGCTCTGTCCGGACAGGCAATGCCCGAAGCGTTTGCACCACTGGCGATGAAATATGCTGGCCATCAGTTTGGGGTGTATAACCCGGATCTGGGTGACGGCCGTGGCTTGCTGTTGGCGGAAATGCGCTCGCGTCAGGGCGATGTGTTTGATATTCATCTCAAAGGTGCCGGACTGACCCCTTATTCACGTATGGGAGACGGACGCGCGGTCCTGCGCTCATCGATTCGCGAGTATTTGTGCAGCGAAGCGATGGCAGGGCTGGGCATCGCGACCACGCGCGCGTTGGCACTGATGCACAGTGACACCCCGGTTTATCGTGAGAAACAGGAGCGTGGTGCTCTGTTGGTGCGCGTCGCTCAGAGTCATATTCGCTTTGGTCACTTTGAACATTTCTTTTACACCGGACAGCATGACGAGCTGCGACTACTGGCCGACAAAGTGATTGAATGGCATTTCCCGCATTGTGCCGATGAAGCGGACCCTTATGGCGCGCTATTTAATCAGGTGGTTGATCAAACTGCGCTGATGATTGCCCAATGGCAGGCGGTCGGTTTTGCCCATGGTGTGATGAACACCGACAATATGTCGATTCTGGGTCAGACGTTCGATTACGGCCCGTTTGCCTTTCTGGATGATTATCAGTCGGATTTCATTTGCAACCATTCTGATTACCAGGGACGTTATGCTTTTGACCAGCAGCCGCGAGTGGCATTGTGGAATCTGTCTGCGCTGGCCCAGGCCTTATCACCTTTAGTTGAGCGTTCGGATCTGGAAGCGGCGCTGAGTGCCTACGAAACCCAGCTCAACGGCCATTTCAGTGCCCTGATGCGCGCCAAGCTTGGCCTCAATCGCAGACTGGAGAATGACGGTGCTCTGTTTGACGAAATGTTCGGGCTGCTGGAAAAGCACAAAGTGGATTACACCCGCTTTATGCGTCAGTTATCTGAGTTAGATCGCGACACCGAACAGGCAGTGCTGGATCTGTTTATCGATCGTGAGGCGGCACACACCTGGCTGCAGCGCTATTTAAGCCGGTGTGAGCAAGAGCTGGACTCAGCAGGGCAACCGCTCAGCTGCGGCGAGCGCTGCAGTGCAATGCGCCGTGTCAATCCGAAGTACATCTTGCGTAATTATCTGGCCCAACTGGCGATCGATAAGGCAGAGCAGGGCGACTTTAGTGAGGTTCACCGCCTGGCGGAAATCCTCAAGACGCCTTTTGATGATCAGTCACACTATGAAGATTACGCCCGTCTGCCGCCTGAGTGGGGTAAGAAACTGGAAATCAGCTGCTCGTCATGAGCAGCTGAAAATGTGATCTTGGTTTAGAACTGCATCAAATTTCCGTTAAATATCGATAATCATTCGGTATCCGTCCCGATACACTGCTTGTTAAGAATTTGTACAAGACAGGTGAGCAATGGAAAGCACACGTATTGTTGTCGTGGATGACGACCGCGAAATCTGTGAGCTTTTGGATGAGTATCTGAGTAAATCAGGTTATCAGGTGACGACGGTATGCGACGGGCGGGCTTTGCTTGCCCATATTGAGCAGCACGGTTATCCGGACCTGGTGCTGCTGGATGTCATGTTACCCGGCGATGACGGATTTACTCTGTGTCAGAAAATCCGCCGCAGTTCTGATGTGCCTATCATCATGCTGACTGCAGTTTCCGATGAAACCGACCAGATTATCGGTCTGGAAATTGGGGCCGATGATTACATCGCCAAACCTTTCAGTCCGCGTCAGTTAATGGCGCGCATTAAAGCTCTGCTGCGCCGGGCCCAAGTCAGTGAAGAAAAATCGGCCGATCCGTTACCCAAGCGCATCGCGTTTGGTGACTGGCGGCTCGATACTTTATCGCATCGTATGACCCATCAGCAAAGCGGTGAGGAACATGAATTATCGGGCAGTGATTTTGCTCTGTTGATGTTGTTCCTGTCCCGGGCCAATGAAGTTCTGGATCGCGACACCATCTCTTTTGCGACCCGGGGCCGGGAAGCCTTGCCATTTGAACGCGGTATTGATGTTCAGCTGAGTCGCTTACGGCAAAGGCTGGGAGACAGCGCCAAATACCCTAACTACATCAAAACGTTACGTGGCAATGGCTATCTGCTGTCCGTGCCGGTCAGCTTTGAGTACTGAGTATGTCTGTCCGGCGGATATTGCAGTGGATTCAGCCGACCTCGCTGGTGGCGCGAACCTTGTTGCTGACGTTATTTGCGGTGTTGCTGGCCCAGGGGCTGGCAACCTCTATCTGGTACAGCCAGTCTAAATCGAATGAACTGGAAGGGATACGCTCGGCATCTTCCAGTATGGCCGGTATGTTTGCCTCGACCGTGACCTTTTTCCAGTCGTTACCGGTGCGTTACCGCCACATTGTGCTGGATCAGATCCGCAATATGGGCGGCACCCGCTTTTTTGTTTCGTTCAATAAGCAGCAGTTGCTCGTAGATCCAATTGAAAATACCCGCTTTAAACTGGCCTCAGTCAGTGCTGTGCGTCAGGTATTGCAGCAAAAGCTCAATAATGTTGGTGAGATTCGGGTCGACTTTACCCGTCCCGAGCATCTGCGTTTATTGAAGAATGACATTTATCTCAACGACCTGCCTCGTTCCTGGGCGCATCACACTCTGACGCTGGAGCCGCTCAATCCGCCGGTCATGGTGGTCCAGATTGAATTGGCCAGCCATGAGTGGCTTTACATTGCGGCCTTATTACCTGCGCCCTACGTTAATCTTGACGATAATCTGCTCGGCCGTGAACAATTGCTGTTTCTGCTGCTGTCCACCACGATTTTATTGCTGCTGACTTACCTTCTGGTGCGGCGTCAGGTTTCGGCCATTGAAGAACCTTGCCCGGGCAGCCAACGATCTCAGTATGGATATCGCCCAGCGGCCGCTGCGTGAAGAGGGAGCCAGTGAGCTGGTGATGGCGACCCGTGCATTCAACCGGATGCAGCAGCGTATCCGGCGTTATGTCGCTGACCGTGAGCATCTGTTTGCCGCTATTTCCCATGATTTAAAGACGCCGATTACCCGTTTACGGCTGCGCGCGGAGCTGCTGGAGAGCGATGTGAAGCGTGACAAGTTTAACCGTGATCTGGATGAACTGGAGATGATGGTCAAAGGCGCCTTGCAATGTGTACGTGATACGGAATTGCATGAAAACAATGATTACATCGATCTCTGCGAGCTGATTCAGAGCATTGCGGAAGGCTACAATTTCGAGCGGGAACGGGTGCATTTTACTCCGGTGACGATGGAGCCTTTGATTGTCAAACCGCTCGCGATGCGTCGTGTCCTTAGCAACCTGATTGATAACGGGGTGAAATATGGTGAGGAAGTGACAGTGACGCTACGGGAAACGCCGCAGTGGATCGTCATCACTATACAGGACCAGGGCCCCGGTATTCCTGCTGACAAACTGGAAGCGGTTTTTGAACCCTATTTTCGTCTGGCTGATGATGAAGAGGGGCATGGTCTGGGGCTGGGGATATGTCGTAACATTCTGCACGGACACGGCGGAGATCTCATAATCGCTAACTCACTGGAAGGCGGGCTGTTAGCACAAGTCTTTGTTCCACCTAATATTGATGTCTAATGTAACTTAACTGTTACTTTGTTGTTACTGTATGTTGCAGAACAAAGTTTTTGAGTTATCTATGCTGGTTGTAGAGCGCTTTAAGCGCCGACAGCCAAATCCAAACATGGAAGATAACCAGAATGAAACTAACCAAAACTCTACTGACTCTCTCTCTGCTATCCGCAACGTCACTGGCTCAGGCTGGTGAAGTCGAAGTACTTCACTGGTGGACATCCGGCGGTGAAGCGAAATCCGTCGCCGTTTTGAAACAGCTGATGGAGCAAGAAGGCCATACCTGGAAAGATTTTGCTGTCGCCGGTGGCGGCGGTGAAAGTGCCATGACGGTACTGAAAACTCGTGCGGTGTCCGGCAATCCGCCATCAGCGGCGCAAATTAAAGGTCATGATATTCAGGAATGGGCAGGACTGGGCTTTCTGACCAATCTGAATGATGTGGCTGTTGAAGGACACTGGGATGACGTTATTCCGCCGATGATCAACCAGGTGATGAAGTACGACGGCGAGTACGTGGCAGTACCTGTCAACGTGCACCGTGTGAACTGGATGTGGGCCAACCCGGAAGTGTTCAAGAAAGCCGGAGCGAAAGTGCCGACCAATCTGGATGAATTTTTCGCAGCGGCAGACAAAATCAAGGCCGCCGGTTTCATCCCGCTGGCGCACGGTGGCCAACCGTGGCAGGACGCGACTGTATTTGAAGCGGTTGCACTGGATGTCCTCGGACCACAAGACTATGTGAAAGCTTTCGTTGACCTGGATATGGATACCTTATCCGGCGATAAGATGGTTCAGGTATTCACCCAATTCAAAAAACTGCACAACTACATCGATGACAACTCACCGGGTCGAGACTGGAACGTTGCGACGTCCATGGTGATCAATGGTGATGCTGCGATGCAGATCATGGGTGACTGGGCGAAAGGTGAATTTACCGCAGCGGGTAAGGTACCTGGTCAGGATTACCTGTGCTTCCCGGCTTTGGGCACGCAAGGGGAATTTACCTACAACGTGGACAGCTTTGCTTTCTTTGAGCTGAAAGATGCAGAAAACATCAAGGCACAAAAAGCTCTGGCCAAAACCATCATTTCACCTCAGTTCCAGGAAGTATTTAACCTCAACAAAGGTTCAATTCCGGTTCGTACGGATATGGACATGGCGAAATTTGACCAGTGTGCGATGGACTCAATGAAAGAGTTCAAATCATCGTCTGCCGATGGCGGTCTGGTACCGAGTATGGCGCACGGCATGTCGACTACCAGCTATGCTCAGGGCGCTATCTTTGACGTCGTGACCAACTTCTTTAATGACCGCGATGCCGATCCAAAACAGGCGGCGCAGAAGCTGGCCAAGGCTGTGAAAGCCGCTATGTAAGCGCAGCTTCAATCTCCAACCATTACTGTTGAATTGTGCAAGGCAGAGGGCATCTGCGCTCTGTCTTGTCACAAGCTGTTTTCTTACAAGGAAAGTTATGGAGCATGTTTTGAAGCGTCCAACGACTTATTCTGCGCCAAAGCGAAGCTTTGCCGACAGACTGCAGCACTGGCTGCCGAAAATTGTCCTGTCACCTACCATAGTGGTTACTCTGGTGTGTATTTATGGATTTATTTTCTGGACCGCCGCGCTGTCACTCACCAACTCCCGTTTTTTACCCAGTTTTAATTTTGTCGGTTTCACTCAGTACAGCAAACTGATGGACAACGACCGCTGGCTGACCTCAATCACTAATCTGGGAATATTTGGTCTGCTGTTTATGCTGATTGCCATCGTGCTCGGGGTTTTTCTGGCTATCTTTCTTGACCAGAACATCCGTCAGGAAGGGGCGATTCGCACCATTTATCTCTATCCGATGGCGCTCTCTTTTATCGTCACCGGTACCGCCTGGAAATGGATTCTTAACCCTGGGCTCGGGCTTGAAAAACTGATGCATGACTGGGGCTTTACCGGGTTTCAGTTTGACTGGTTGGTGGACTCTGATATGGCGGTCTATACCCTGGTGATCGCGGCAGTATGGCAATCCTCCGGCTTCGTGATGGCCATGTTTCTGGCCGGCTTGCGTGGTATTGATGCCTCGATTATCAAAGCGGCGCAAATTGATGGTGCCAGCCTGCCGGTTATTTATTGGAAAATTGTGCTGCCTTGTCTGCGCCCGGTATTTTTCAGTGCGGTGATCATTACCTCGCACATCGCCATCAAAAGCTTTGATCTGGTGACTGCGATGACGGCCGGTGGCCCTGGCTATTCGTCTGATTTGCCTGCGCTGTTTATGTATGCACACTCCTTTACCCGTGGCCAGATTGGTCTGGGTGCGGCCAGTGCGATGATGATGTTGGGCGGTATTCTAGCCATTCTGGTGCCATACCTCTATTCCGAGCTGAGGGAGAAAAAATCATGAACCGTTCAATGAATTTCGCCCGCCTAGGAATATATGCGTTGCTGCTGGCATTCTGTCTGATGTATCTGATGCCGCTGCTGGTGATGGTGCTGACGTCATTCAAATCCTTGCCGGATATTCGTGCCGGAAACCTGATTTCACTGCCTCAGGAGTGGGTGATTGATGCCTGGCTGAAAGCCTGGGATACCGCTTGTACCGGCGTTAGCTGTGACGGCATCAAAGGTTATTTCTGGAATTCGTTTCAGATGGTGATCCCGGCCGTGCTGATTTCGACCCTGCTGGGCGCATTCAACGGCTACGTAGTGACGAAGTGGCAATTCCGCGGCTCCAACCTGTTTTTCAGCCTGTTACTGTTCGGTTGCTTTATCCCGTTTCAGGTGATTCTGCTGCCGATGGCGGCGGTGCTGGGCAAGCTGGGTCTGGCGAATACCACCGCGGGGCTGGTCATCGTGCATGTGATTTATGGGATGGCTTTTACCACCTTGTTTTTCCGTAATTTCTATATTGCGGTGCCGGATGAACTGGTCAAAGCGGCCAAGCTGGATGGCGCAGGTTTCTTTACCATCTTTTTCCGTATCTTATTGCCGATTTCAACCCCGATCATCATGGTCACCATCATTTGGCAGTTCACCGCTATCTGGAACGATTTCCTGTTTGGTGTGGTGTATTCCGGCTCCGATACACAGCCGATTACCGTTGCTCTGAACAACCTGGTCAACACCAGTACCGGAGTAAAGGAATATAACGTAGATATGGCCGCCGCCATCATCGCAGCTCTTCCGACGCTGCTGGTGTACGTGCTGGCCGGGAAGTATTTTGTACGCGGTCTCACCGCAGGTTCAGTAAAAGGATAATCCGCATGGCAGCATTAGATTTAAAACAGATTCGCAAAACGTATCGCAATGCGGAGCAGGAAACCCTGAAGGGAATTGATATCAGTATCGAGTCCGGTGAGTTTTTGATTCTGGTTGGCCCATCCGGTTGCGGTAAGTCAACTTTGATGAATACCATCGCGGGTCTGGAGAATATTACCTCAGGTGAAATTGTGATTGATGGCGTAGATGTCTCCAATGTTGAACCCAAAGATCGTGACATCGCAATGGTATTTCAATCGTACGCATTGTATCCAAATATGACGGTGCGCGATAATATCGCTTTCGGTCTGAAGATCCGAAAAATAGCCAAAGAGGCGATCGATGCAGAAGTGAATCGAGTCGCCGAAATGCTGCAAATCAGCCATCTTCTGGAGCGTAAACCATCGCAATTATCCGGTGGTCAGCGGCAGAGGGTAGCGATGGGGCGCGCATTGGCACGTCGGCCTAAGTTGTATCTGTTCGATGAGCCATTGTCGAACCTGGATGCGAAACTGCGGGTGGATATGCGTCATCAGATTAAGCGTCTCCACCAGCAGTTAAAGACGACCATTGTTTATGTTACCCACGATCAGATAGAAGCCATGACGCTGGCGGACAGGATTGCGGTCATGAAAGATGGCGAGTTGCAGCAGTTGGGAACGCCGCAGGAGATTTATAATCATCCGAACAACATGTTTGTTGCCGGCTTTATGGGGTCACCCTCAATGAATTTTATTCATACTCAGGTGGATCTGAACAGTGAGCAGCAACCGGTGATTAAAGTGCGTGGCAGTGATGCCAGAGAGCATGAAATCAAGCTGCCAGCGGCTCTGCGCGAGCAAGATGGCCGCTCCATTGTTATCGGCGTACGCCCGGAGCATATTACTGAGCAGCCGGGTAAGGATGAGCAAACATCGACCGGGCTTGAACTGCTGCTTGAAGTACTTGAGCCGACAGGGCCGGATATTATTGCTATGGTTAAAGTGAATGATGAAGAGGTGGCGTGTCGATTGTCACCTGAGTATCAGGTCAAACCTGGACAAACGGCGACTTTGAATTTTGATTTGTCAAAAGCCGTGTTTTTCGACGCAGCGACTGAGCAGCGTATTCATTTTTAACCGGCTGGTGCTGTGATACCAGCCCGCCAGTTTAAGTGCACTCTCCAATCAATGACTCAGGTACTCGGGGGAGACTTGGGTTAATTATGGGGTGTTGCCGGGTCAGGCTTGCGACCCGGACGGAGAGTGCACTTACCTCTTCACTCCCGGATCTATAATCGTTTCCGTTATTCACCCTCATCTTTTGCTTTTCTGATCTTCTTTGGCATAACTCTTTCAAGTGGTTATCATCTTGGCCGTTGTCGGCACGCAGAGTATCCATACGTTTTAGCTGAACCTCAACATACTGAATCGTCGATATCTGCCGGGATAAGGCGATGGGTGGATTCTGACCCAATCGCTATTTTTTCATGGGTCAGATTCCACCCATTTGTAATGACTTTCAGCGGCTTAGTGATTGTTAAAAATCAGGTAACAGAGTGTAACCGTTTGTAAAATAAGTGATGTTAATAAAATGTAGCAAGTTGGCCTACTAATTGCTCCTTAGTGAATAACCAGCACCCATAGATGGGGCTGATAAATGAAACTAAGGAGAATTATAATGTTCAAGCCTCTTACTCTGTTAACTGCCTCTATTCTTGCTGTCACCAGCTTCAACGCTGCCGCAAACTGTGATCCGGGTGAAATCGTGATCAAGTTCAGTCACGTGACCAACACCGATAAACACCCGAAAGGTATCGCTGCTTCACTGCTGGAAAAACGCGTTAACGAAGAGATGAATGGTAAAGCCTGTATGCAGGTGTTCCCTAACTCGACGCTGTACGATGATGACAAAGTTCTGGAAGCGCTGCTGAATGGCGACGTTCAATTGGCCGCACCTTCACTGTCGAAGTTTGAAAAATTCACCAAAAAGTTCCGTTTGTTCGATCTCCCTTTCCTTTTTGATGATGTTGATGCCGTAGACCGTTTCCAGAACTCTGATTCGGGTGAAGCGCTGAAAAATGCGATGAACCGTCGTGGCGTGAAAGGCCTGGAATTCTGGCATAACGGCATGAAACAAATTTCTGCTAACAAACCGCTGCTGGTGCCTGGTGATGCGAAAGGTCTCAAGTTCCGTGTTCAGGCATCTGATGTGCTGGTAGCTCAGTTTGAACAACTGGGCGCTAACCCGCAGAAAATGTCGTTTGCCGAAGTGTATGGCGGCCTGCAAACCAAAGTTATCGATGGTCAGGAAAATACCTGGTCAAACACCTATGGCCAGAAGTACTTCGAAGTACAGGACGGCATTACTGAAACTAACCACGGTATTCTTGATTACCTGGTGGTGACATCAACTAAATGGTGGGATGGTCTGCCAGCAGACGTACGTGATCAGTTTGCCACTATCCTTCAGGAAGTGACTCAAACCCGTAACGCTGAATCTAACCGCGTCGAAGAGCAGAATAAGCAGTACATCGTTGAAGCAGGCGGTGTGGTGCGTGAGCTGACTCCGGAACAGCGTGAGCAGTGGGTTGACGCGCTGAAACCGGTCTGGAAGAAGTTTGAGAAAGATATTGGTTCGGACCTGATTGACGCTGCCCTGGCGTCGAATCAGAAGTAAAGCAAGCGGCCCCGGTAATGCGCCGGGGCCTTTTGCCCGCCATACTCAATTATCAGAGCGATGTATCTTATGCAACAGTCCTTCTTTGCAAAAGTAGGTCAATGGACGGATAAGGCGGAGGAAACCTTGATCGCCTTCTTTCTGGGTGCCATGACTCTGCTTACTTTCGTCAACGTTATTTTACGTTATCTTTTTAACGACAACATTCTATGGGCGCTTGAGCTGACCGTATTCATGTTCGCCTGGATGGTTCTGGTTGGTGCTTCTTACGGAGTGAAGAAACATTTCCATATCGGGGTTGATGTGGTGATCAACCTGGCGCCGGAAGGGGGGCGTAAGCTGCTGGCTCTGTTCTCGGTTGCCTGCTGTCTCGCTTTCTCTATTTTGTTGCTGATTGGCTCCTGGAATTACTGGTATCCGTTTATCAGCGAACGCGCCTGGTATGAAACCGATGACATTCCGATGCCTGAAATGCTGCAGTTCCTGGCTGACTGGTTCAACGAGGGTGAACGCTACGAAAAAATGCCACGTTTCATTCCTTATATGGCCTTGCCATTGGGGATGGCATTGATGACTTTCCGTTTTCTGCAGATTGCCTATCAAATCCTGACCGGAAAACTGGATCGCCTGATTGCCGGTCATGAAGCGGAAGAGGAGCTGGAAGCTCTGAAAGAAGAGCTGAAAGATGCAGGTGATGTGATGGGCACCAAGCCTGACGCGAACGGTAAGGAGAAGTAAGCCATGGCTATTCTTATGCTTTTTATCATGGTGATTGGCTTCATGCTGGTGGGCGTGCCGATTGCTGTGTCACTGGGTTTATCCAGTATTCTGTTTTTGATGTGGCATTCAGAAGCTTCGCTGGCTTCGGTGGCACAGACTCTGTTTAATGCGTTTGAAGGTCACTACACACTGCTGGCAATCCCTTTCTTTATCCTGGCCTCCAGTTTTATGTCTACCGGTGGTGTGGCGAAACGTATCATTCGCTTTGCGATTGCGATGGTCGGCTGGTTCCGCGGTGGTCTGGCGGTTGCTTCTGTTGTGGCGTGTATGATGTTCGCGGCGCTGTCCGGTTCATCACCGGCCACTGTGGTGGCTATTGGTAGTATTGTTATCGCCGGTATGGTCAAAAACGGTTACAGCAAAGAGTTTGCTGCCGGGGTGATTTGTAACGCCGGTACTCTGGGGATTCTGATCCCGCCGTCGATTGTGATGGTGGTCTATTCTGCGGCAACCAACGTGTCTGTGGGACGTATGTTCCTCGGTGGCGTAATTCCGGGTTTGCTGGCGGGACTGATGTTGATCATTGCCATTTATATCACTGCGCGGGTCAAGAATCTGCCCAAGCAACCTTTTGTCGGCTGGAGCGAAGCCTTCGCGGCGGCTAAAGATGCCAGCTGGGGTTTATTGCTGGTGGTGATCATCCTAGGTGGTATTTACGGCGGTATCTTTACCCCGACTGAAGCCGCTGCGGTGGCTGCCGTTTACGCATTCTTGATTGCGAACTTTGTTTACTGCGATATGGGCCCGTTTGCGGATAAAACCAATACTAAACCGGTGCTGGTAAAGGTGTTTCAGGCCCTGGTGCACAAAGACACCAAAGCGACGCTGTATGATGCGGGTAAACTGACCATCATGCTGCTGTTTATCATTGCCAACGCATTGATTCTGAAACATGTGCTGACCGAAGAAACGTGTACCGCAAATGATTACTGAGTCGATGTTGTCGGCCGGTCTCGGACCAATCACCTTCCTGATCGTGGTCAACGTTCTGCTGCTGATTGGCGGCCAGTTCATGGAGCCGTCAGGCCTGCTGATTATTGTCGCGCCGCTGGTGTTCCCGATAGCTATGGCGTTAGGTATTGACCCGATTCACCTCGGTATCATCATGGTGGTGAACATGGAGATCGGTATGATTACCCCTCCGGTTGGTCTCAACCTGTTCGTGACCGCCGGGGTGGCTAAAATGTCGATGATGCGGGTCGTCAAAGCCGCTCTGCCTTGGGTTGCGGTGATGTTCCTGTTCCTGATCATCGTCACTTATGTGCCTTGGGTTTCTACCTGGCTGCCAACCACACTGATGGGGCCGGAGATCCTGACTAAGTAATATAACATCAGATGATTTCGTCGATTACCTTGCCCGGATGGCGTCTGCTACCGGGCATTTTTCTGCGCTCGTAAAAGCGCCATTTCTGGATATGAGTGCGGCGTTCACGATGCAGGCGTTTTTCCGGGTAATAGACGCCGTCATGCAGAACTGTATCGGTAATATAACCCAGAGGTAACTTTTTCATGACGGCGTGCCGGTGGCTGCAGATCCTCAGATCCTGATACGTTAAGTATAACCGCTCACCGGCAGGGTGAAGCAGGCGACTCAGTTTTTAAAGTTATCTTTATCGATACGATATTTCTGCATTTTGTCGTACAGCGTCTTACGCGGAATATTGAGTTGTTCCATGGTGAGCTTAATGCTGCCGTTACTTTCAATCAGCGCCTTTTCGATCGCAACTTTTTCAAATTCGGCCACTTGGTCGGCCAGGCTACCGGAGGTACTGACGACCGGAGCGTCATCCAATTGTGCCAGTTTACCAAGTAGGACAAAGCGCTCAGCAACGTTACGCAGTTCGCGCACGTTACCCGGCCAGTCGTGGTTCATCAAGGTTTGCAGATCCTGGGCATTGAGCGCCGTTGCCGCTTTACCATAACGCGCGGCGGCCACCAGTAAAAAGTGGTGGAACAGGGTAGGAATATCCTCTTTACGCTCGCGCAATGGCGGCAGATCGAGGGTGACGATATTGAGGCGGTAATAGAGATCCTGCCGGAACGAGCCTTCCATCGCCGCTTGTTTCAGATCGACCTTGGTCGCTGCAATGACACGAACATTTAGCGGGATCAATTCGTTGGATCCAACCCGTTCAATCACCCGTTCCTGCAGGACCCGCAGCAAGCGAATTTGTGCCTGCATCGGCATTGATTCGATTTCATCCAGGAACAGAGTGCCGCCCTGGGCGTGTTCAAATTTGCCGATGCGTTTGCTGTCGGCACCGGTGAATGCGCCTTTTTCGTGACCGTATAATTCACTCTCAATCAGATTTTCCGGCACGGCACCGCAGTTGACCGCGACAAAGTTCTGCTCACGGCGTGAGCTCTGCTCATGCAGTGAACGGGCAATCAGCTCCTTACCGGTACCCGTTTCACCAAACAGCAGAATGTCGGCATCGGTGTCGGCGACGTGGGCGATGGTATCCCGCAAAGACTGAATACTGTCGGTATCGCCGATAATGCGTGGACCCAGGGTCTGGCTCGCTTTCAGGCTGCGTTTAAGCTGCTGGTTTTCTAAGGTCAGTTTGCGTTTATCTATGGCCCGGTTGACGGTTTCAATCAGCCTTTCAGGAGAAAACGGTTTTTCAATAAAATCGTAGGCACCGTCGTGCATGGCCTGAACGGCCATTGATATATCACCGTGACCGGTAATCAGGATCACCGGTACATCCGGATCCTGATGATGAATCGAGGTCAGTAAGTTCTGTCCGCTCAGTCCCGGCAGGCAGATATCGGTGACCACAACCAGGGGCATGCCGCCTTGTTTTGTTGCCAGTAGTGCTTCTTCCGCGCTGGCAAAATAGCGCGCTTCAATATCCGCCAGTTCAAAGCTCTGTTCGATAGCGATACGAATATCGGTTTCGTCATCGATGAAAAATACGTCACACATCCTGACTTCCTTGGGTAGTTACTTGTGGTGTTGAATTAGCAGAGGCTGCCAGGCTTGGCTGACGGTTTGCTGAGAGCGGAAGACGAATCGTAAACCGCGCACCCCCGAGCGGCGCGGTGGTGACATCAAGTTCGCCGTCCATACTCTGGACAATCTGTTGTGAGATAGACAGCCCGAGTCCGAGACCATTCTGCTTGGTGGTGAAAAAGGGCTCAAACAGCTTCGCCCGTTTGTCTGCACTGATTCCCGGGCCATTGTCGTCAACATGGATATAGGCCCGCTGATTATCCAGGGTTAAGGTGAGATGAACCTGTCGTTGCGGCTGATCTGCCAGAGCCTGCATCGCATTGGTGAGTAAATTAATCAGCACCTGCTCGAGTTGTATCGGGTTAATACTGACCCAGACCGGTTGCTGCGGCGTGCTGACCTCAAATTTAACGCCGTGCGATTTAAATTGGGCCTGCATCAGCTCTTTGGCGTAAACCACAATCGGTTGCAATTGAGCGTCAGCCCGTTCTTCACTGCTGCTTTTACGGGCGAACGATTTAAGTTGTTCGCTGATCTTGGCCATGCGTTCGGTCAGGGCGGAAATACGGGTCAAGTTGTCATCGGTACGTTCCGGTTTGCCGTTGGCGAGAAAGCGGCGTCCGTTGTCGGCAAAACTGCGAATCGCCGCCAGCGGGTTATTTAGTTCATGACTGATGCTGGCCGACATCTGGCCGAGGACGGCCAGTTTCGCTGCCTGGATCAGTTCATTCTGAGTCTGACGCAGGGCGTCTTCGGTCTTAATCCGCTCCCGGATTTCGGCATGCAGTTCAGCGGTCCGTTTCCATGACCTGGAACTCAAGCTTCTGCTTTGCTTCAAGCTGCAACTGATCAATCTGGCGCTGACGCTGTTTACGGTGCTGATTAAGCAACAGCGCCAGATAAACAATCACAAACAGCATGGTCAAAATAATGATCAGTCCGAATACGTCCCAGAACACTTCAATCTTGGGCGACAGGACATGAATGGTCAGTTGAGGTGAGGTCAGGCGCCGGCTGGATACAATAAAGTCGCCTTTCATCCAGCCCTGACTGGGGTTTTTCCATTCACTCTGCGCGGCAGAAAAATCGCCTTGCAGGCCGAGAGAAGTGATGGGCTGATTGAGATACTGACGGCTGGCGCGGATTGCATCGCGGGTCTGTTCATTGAGGATACCTACACTCTTGAACAGCCAGTCAGGCTGACTGGACATGAAGACCACTTGATTGACATCGGTGGCGACAAAATAGCTGTTGCGGCTCTGCCAGTTCTCTTCGATCGCCGATAAGTCCATTTTCACTACCACCACACCGAGAATTTCGGCCGCGTATACCACAGGGTAGGCGTAGTAGTAGCCGCGTTCACCTGAGGTTGAACCCAGGGCGAAATACTGGCTGCTGTTGCCCTGAATGGACTGATAAAAATAGGGACGCCAGGCAAAGTTACGCCCGATGAAGGTGCGTTCCAGGTTCCAGTTGCTGGCCGTTAACGTATTGCCATAAGCATCAAGCAGGTAGGTGTCTGCGGCCTGGATGACATCGTTGACCTGTTCCAGATAGCGATTGGTGATTTCGAGCTGCGCCGTATTGTGCGGATTGAGCAGGGCATCAATTAACTCTTTGTCTTTGGACAGCAGGCGCGGGATATGAGCGTACTTGTCCAGCTTGGTGACGATGTGGCTGGAAAATTTATCCAGCTCCGATTGCTGCTCGGTGAGCAGGCTCTGATATTGGTAACGCCAGGCCAAATGGGCACAAACCGCGGTGACCGTAATAAATACGATAAAAAACAGTATACTGAGTCGGCGAATCGATAACATCCTGTTGTCCCGCATCGTGTTTAAGCCCGACCTCCATGATACTGGGAGTTGGCTGTCGAGTGGTTTAAAAGATGGTAAATTGCGAACACAAAACAAGAGCGAGATCTCTTTTTGGGCTTTTGCAGAAAAAAAAGCCTCGATTCCCTTGAAAAAGCCTTTATTGTCCCCATTTCATGGCAATCACACTTTGGTTTGATGGATTTTTTAGCACTCAGTTGACTTTTTAAGACATTGACCTTTCTCTGACCGGGGATTAGCTCGACAGCCATACTTCTGGTCGGTAGAATGCGGCGTCTAAATTTTTGTCCTGAGACTAATCAGAGATACCGTTAGCTGCTCATTGCGGCAACGATATCACTCATTAGTCCGGTATTGAGGCCAAAAGCGCTTGAATACTGATGCTCAATAATTACAGTTAAGTGCTCTTATGGGTACAACACAAGGATGCAGCCAGAACCAGGTTCTGGCTCATGACGCTCAGGAATACTGAGCCAGTTTTGAGGTTTATAAACAATGCAAGTTACTGTTGAAACGCTAGAAGGCCTAGAGCGCCGTCTTAATATTACTGTTCCTGCTGCTAACATCGAAGATGCAGTATCAGCTGAACTACGCAACATCGCGAAAAACCGTCGTTTCGATGGTTTCCGCAAAGGCAAAGTGCCAATGAAGATGGTTGCTCAGATGTACGGCAAAGCAGTACGTCAAGACGTTCTTGGTGAAGTTATGCAACGTCACTTCATCGAAGCGATCGTAAAAGAAAAGATCAACCCAGCGGGCGCACCAACTTTCGCTCCAGTAGCCAACAATGAAGGCGAAGATCTAGTATTTACAGCGACTTTCGAAGTTTACCCAGAAGTTGAACTGAAAGGCCTGGAAAACATCACTGTAGAAAAACCAACTACAGAAATCACTGATGCAGACGTAACTGAAATGCTGGACACTCTGCGTAAGCAGCAAGCTTCTTGGACTCAAGTTGACGAAGCAGCAGCAGAAGGCAAACGCGTAACTATCGATTTCGTTGGTTCTATCGACGGCGTTGAATTCGAAGGCGGTAAAGCAGAAAACTTCCCTCTGGAAATGGGCGCAGGCCGCATGATTCCAGGTTTTGAAGACGGTATCGCAGGTAAGACTGCTGGTATGGAATTCGAGATCGACGTGACTTTCCCAGAAGATTACCACGCAGAAAACCTGAAAGGTAAAGCAGCTAAGTTTGCAATCAAAGTAAGCAAAGTTGAAGCTCAGGAAACTGCCAGAACTGAACGACGAATTCGTTGCTAAGTTCGGTGTGGTTGAAGGTGGCGTTGACGCACTGAAAGCTGAAGTTCGTAAGAACATGGATCGCGAACTGAAGCAAGCGATCAAAGCTCGCATCAAAGAGCAAGCTCTGGAAGGTCTGGTAAAAGAGAACGACATCGACGTTCCTTCTGCTCTGATTGACCAGGAAATCAACGTACTGCGTCAGCAAGCTGCACAGCGCTTCGGTGGTAACGTTGAAGCGGCTAACCAGCTGCCACGTGAACTGTTCGAAGAGCAGGCTAAACGTCGCGTAGTAGTAGGTCTTCTGCTGGGTGAAGTGATCAAAGCTGAAGAACTGAAAGCAGACGAAGAGAAAGTGCAAGCGCTGATCGAAGAGATGGCGACTGCTTACGAAGATCCTTCAGAAGTGATTGCTTACTACGAGCAAAACCCTCAAATGATGGACAACATGCGTAACGTTGCTCTAGAAGAGCAAGCAATCGACGCAATCATTGCTAAAGCAAACGTAACTGAGAAAGCAGTTAGCTTCAACGAGCTAATGAACCCTCAAGTTGCTGCTTAATAAGCAAGTTCTCGTGTAGAAAGGTTGACGAGACGTTAACTATTCTGCTAACAATGGTCCGTGTGATTACCCATCATCCGGGCCATTTATTTTAGGGACATAAGACTATGAGCTACCAAGAAAAAAATGCAATGTCGCCAATCATTGACGCGCTAGTACCCATGGTGGTCGAACAAACTTCTCGTGGTGAGCGCTCATACGACATCTATTCTCGCTTATTAAAAGACCGCGTGATTTTTTTAACTGGTCAAGTAGAAGATCACATGGCGAACCTTGTCGTGGCTCAGCTGCTTTTCTTAGAATCTGAAAACCCTGATAAAGACATTTTCCTTTACATCAACTCTCCGGGCGGCAGTGTAACCGCTGGTATGTCAATCTATGACACCATGCAGTTTATCAAGCCAAACGTGAGCACACTGTGTATTGGTCAAGCTTGTTCAATGGGTGCGTTCCTGTTAGCTGGCGGTGCGCCAGGTAAACGTTACGTGTTACCGAACTCGCGTGTCATGATTCACCAACCACTGGGTGGTTTCCAGGGTCAGGCTTCGGATATTCAGATCCACGCTCAGGAAATCCTGACCATTAAGAACAAGCTGAACCACTTGCTGGCAGAACATACCGGCCAGCCTCTGGAAGTGGTTGAACGTGATACTGACCGAGACAATTTCATGTCTGCACAGCAGGCAGTAGATTATGGTCTGGTGGACGCAGTTTCTGACCCATCGTGGCGAGTAACAGTTCCGGGAATTGTTTAACGCAATTTGGTTCAAATTGTTATACACTCAAACCATAGAGAGTAAAGGCTAAGAGGTTAGCGAATGACAGACAAAAGCAAAGAGGGTGGTAGTAGTAAACTGCTGTACTGCTCTTTCTGTGGCAAAAGCCAGCACGAAGTTCGCAAGCTAATCGCAGGTCCTTCTGTTTACATTTGTGACGAATGTGTCGACTTATGTAACGACATTATCCGTGAAGAAATTAAAGATGTTTTGCCTAAGAAAGAGTCGTCGGCGCTTCCTACGCCGCGTCAAATTCGTGAACATCTGGATGACTATGTGATTGGCCAGGAACACGCTAAAAAAGTGCTCGCGGTTGCAGTATATAACCACTACAAGCGTTTACGTAACGGTGATACAACAAGCGAAGGCGTAGAGCTGGGCAAGAGTAACATTCTGCTGATCGGTCCGACCGGTAGTGGTAAGACTCTGCTGGCTGAAACGCTGGCTCGTTTCCTTGATGTACCGTTCACGATGGCAGATGCTACGACGCTGACTGAAGCGGGTTATGTGGGTGAAGATGTTGAAAACATCATCCAGAAACTGCTGCAGAAGTGTGACTACGACGTTGCGAAAGCAGAGCGTGGTATCGTCTACATCGATGAAATCGATAAGATTTCACGTAAAGCTGAAAACCCATCTATCACCCGTGATGTATCTGGTGAAGGTGTGCAGCAGGCGCTGCTGAAACTAGTTGAAGGTACCGTAGCTTCCGTTCCGCCACAAGGCGGTCGTAAGCACCCTCAACAAGAGTTTCTGCAAGTAGACACGTCTAAGATCCTCTTTATCTGTGGCGGTGCATTCGCTGGCCTGGATAAAGTGATTGAACAACGTGTGGCAACCGGTACCGGTATCGGTTTTGGCGCAGAAGTCCGTTCGAAAGATCAAAGCAAATCTGTGGGTGAACTGTTCACTCAGGTTGAACCGGAAGATTTGGTGAAGTACGGTCTGATTCCTGAATTCATCGGTCGTCTGCCAGTTACGGCGACGCTGACTGAACTGGATGAAGAAGCGCTGATTCAGATCCTGTCTGAGCCTAAGAACGCACTGACTAAACAGTACTCTGCGTTGTTTGAGCTTGAGAACGTGGACCTGGAATTCCGTGAAGATGCACTGCGTGCCATTGCCGCTCGCGCAATGAAACGTAAAACCGGTGCACGTGGCCTGCGTTCTATCCTTGAGAAACGTGCTGCTGGAGACCATGTATGAACTGCCTTCAATGAACGAAGTTGAGAAGGTGGTGATTGATGAGTCTGTGATCAATGGCGAGTCTGACCCGCTGCTGATCTACTCTGGTAGTGAAAGCCAGGCTGCCGGCGCAGAGTAAATCCCGTCACTAAATGAGAAAAGGAGGTAATTATTACCTCCTTTTTTTTATTCTGTCATTGAATCCAGTCAGTTAGCCCCCATATACTGCGATATATAGAAAGCAGAAGAGAGAAAAATATGAACTTGGAACGTTCCGAGCGTATCGAGATCCCAGTACTACCTCTGCGCGATGTGGTGGTCTATCCACATATGGTGATTCCTCTGTTTGTTGGTCGCGAAAAATCGATTCAGTGCCTGGAAGAGGCAATGGATAACAACAAGCAGGTTCTTCTGGTCGCTCAAAAGCAACCGGAGACTGACGAACCTAAAATCGCCGATCTGTTCGAAGTCGGCACGGTTGCCACCATTCTTCAGTTGTTGAAGCTACCTGACGGTACCGTGAAGGTGTTAGTGGAAGGTCAGCAGCGCGCTAAAATTCACCAATTTCATGAAGGCGAGTTCTTCTCGGCAGATGCTGAGTACTTGCTGACACCAGAGCTTGATGAAAAAGAGCAGGAAGTGATTGTTCGCAGTGCGATCAATCAGTTCGAAGGCTTTATCAAGCTTAATAAAAAGATTCCGCCGGAAGTGCTGACGTCACTGAATGGTATCGATGAGGCTGCTCGCCTTGCTGATACTATCGCTGCGCACATGCCACTTAAACTGGTCGATAAGCAGAAAGTATTGGAAATCCTGGACGTGTCTGAACGTCTGGAGTTTTTGATGGGTCAGATGGAGTCAGAAATCGATCTGCTTCAGGTTGAGAAACGCATTCGCAACCGTGTTAAAAAGCAGATGGAAAAATCTCAGCGCGAGTACTACCTGAATGAGCAAATGAAAGCGATTCAGAAAGAACTCGGCGAGATGGATGATGCGCCGGACGAGTTTGAAGCTCTGCAGAAGAAAATCGAAGACGCGAAGATGCCTAAAGAGGCTCGCGAGAAGACCGAGCAGGAACTGCAAAAGCTGAAAATGATGTCACCGATGTCAGCGGAAGCGACCGTGGTGCGCAGCTATATCGACTGGATGGTCAGCGTGCCTTGGAACAAACGTTCCAAAGTGAAAAAAGACCTGACCAAAGCGGAAGAGATCCTTAATGCAGACCACTATGGTTTGGATCGCGTGAAAGAACGCATCCTTGAGTACCTCGCCGTGCAGAGCCGAATCAACAAGCTGAAAGGCCCGATTCTATGTCTGGTTGGTCCTCCGGGTGTTGGTAAGACGTCGCTGGGACGTTTCTATCGCATCGGCGACGGGGCGTAAGTATGTGCGTATGGCGCTGGGTGGCGTGCGTGATGAAGCGGAAATTCGCGGTCACCGCCGTACCTATATCGGCTCTCTGCCGGGTAAACTGATCCAAAAAATGTCGAAAGTCGGGGTTAAAAACCCGCTGTTCCTGCTGGATGAAATCGACAAGATGGCATCCGACATGCGAGGCGATCCGGCTTCAGCTCTGCTGGAAGTACTGGATCCGGAACAGAACAACTCGTTCAACGACCATTACCTGGAAGTGGATTATGATTTGTCGGACGTCATGTTTGTGGCCACGTCAAACTCAATGAACATTCCAGGCCCGCTGCTGGACCGTATGGAAGTGATTCGTCTGTCGGGTTATACCGAAGATGAAAAACTCAACATTGCCAAGCGTCACCTGGTTAATAAGCAGATTGAGCGTAACGGCCTCAAAGCCGGCGAAATCGAGATTGAAGATTCAGCCATCATTGGTGTGATTCGTTACTACACCCGTGAAGCGGGCGTGCGTAACCTGGAACGCGAAATCTCCAAGATCTGTCGTAAGGCAGTGAAGAAGATTCTGCTGAACGGTGGTACCAAGCAAGTGGTCGTGAATCAGGAAAACCTGAAGGAATTCCTGGGCGTACAGCGTTTTGACTACGGTAAAGCGGATGAATTCAACCGTGTAGGCCAGGTTACTGGTTTGGCTTGGACTGAAGTCGGCGGCGATCTGCTGACGATTGAAGCGCAGTCAATGCCGGGTAAGGGCAAGCTGACTCAGACCGGTTCGCTGGGTGATGTGATGCAGGAGTCTATTCAGGCAGCCATGACTGTGGTTCGCTCACGTGCTGAAAAACTGGGTATCAATCCTGATTTTTACGAGAAGCGTGATATTCACGTTCACGTGCCTGAAGGTGCGACACCGAAAGATGGCCCGAGCGCGGGTACAGCGATGTGTACTGCGCTGGTTTCCAGCCTGACCGGTAATCCGGTGAAAGCGGAAGTGGCGATGACGGGTGAAATCACTCTGCGTGGTGAAGTACTGCCTATCGGCGGCCTGAAAGAAAAACTACTGGCTGCTCACCGTGGCGGTATTAAAACTGTGCTGATCCCTAAAGATAACGAGCGCGACCTGGAAGAGATTCCGGATAACGTCATCGCAGATCTTAAGGTTATTCCTGTGCGCTGGATTGATGAAGTGCTGCAGGTAGCGCTGGAAAATGACCCGACTGGTGTCGAGTTTGGCGCTAAAAAAGAGTGATGTGCAGCAAAAATAAGTAAAAGTTTACGCTGATAGGCCTAAAAAGGCTTGTCAGCGTTTTTTTTTGGGCGCTAACGTTACTCACTAAGCCTTGAGCCCAGTTGTAACAAGGCTTTAGGCCAGTTTTTACATTAATGGAACGAAATAGGCACCGAACAAAATAATAATTGGTGACCGAAGGGGAATTCACAGTGAATAAAACACAATTAGTAGAACAAATTGCAGCAAATGCTGATATCTCAAAAGCTTCAGCTGGTCGCGCACTAGACGCATTCATCGACGCAGTTAGTGACACTCTTCAATCAGGTGATCAGGTGGCTTTGGTTGGCTTTGGTACATTCGCAGTTTCGCACTCGCGCAGCTCGCACTGGCCGCAACCCTAAAACAGGTGAAGAAATCCAAATCGCAGAAGCTAAAGTACCTGCGTTCAAAGCTGGTAAAGCGCTGAAAGACGCTTGCAACTAATCGGTTCATCGGTTGCGACCCATCAGTTTTTAATCAAACAGAATGATTTTGGCCGTTTAGAGGCAAAATTAATTCGAACCTTTTGAAATTATGCGCATCATACTGATGCGCATTTCTTTTTCTGATATTATCGCGCTATTCAATTTTTGGCTGAAGTGTGTCACTTCAAACCCGGAGAGCAGTAAAACTATGATGGATCGATTACGCGAAGGCGTGAACAGCATCGCGGTAAAAATTATCCTTGGATTAATCATCCTTTCTTTTATCTTCGCAGGGGTAGGTAACTACCTGATTAGCGGCAGCAATAATGCAGCAGCCAAAGTCGGCGGAACCGAGATTGCGCGCGGCGAATTTGAACAAGCTTACCAAAACGAACGTAACCGTATGCAGTCGCAGTTGGGTGATTACTTCTCCAACCTGCTGGCAGATCCGTCTTACGTCGCATCATTCCGTAAATCTGTCCTGGATCGCATGGTCAACGACCTGCTGCTTGAGCAGCATGCTGAATCTCTGGGTCTGCGCGTGAGTGATGACCAGGTACGTCAGGCGATTCTGGAAATGCCTCAGTTCCAAAGCGAAGGCAAATTTGACCAGGATATTTACCAGTCTGCGTTACGTCGTGCTGGCTTCTCACCGGATTCATTTGCTGAGTATCTGCGCCGCGACATGGTGCGTAACCAGCTGGTTTCTGCGCTGCAGGGCAGCGAGTTTACCCTGCAGGGTGAAGTCACTGCGCAAGGTGAGCTGGTTGCTCAAACGCGTGACATCCGCACCATTACCCTGTCTCCGCAGGAGTTTTCTAAAAACGTAAAACTGACGGATGACGAGATTACCCAGTACTACAAAGAGAATCCGGATAACTACACGCGTCCTGAACAGGTAAAACTGGCGTATATCGAACTGTCAGCCGAGCAGTTGAAGAGCGATTTAGCGGTTAGCGACGAGCAGGCTAAACAGTACTATCAGGAGCACCTGGACAAGTACTCTTCGGCAGAACAGCGTAAAGTCAGCCACATCCTGATTCAGGGTGACGATGAGAAAAAAGCGCAGGCGATTCTTGATGAGCTGAATGGCGGTGCCGATTTCGCAACACTGGCACAAGAAAAATCTGAAGACATCGGCAGCGCACAGGACGGTGGTTCGCTGGGTTGGATCGAACGTGACACTATGGACCCGGCATTTGATGCCGCGGCATTTGCCCTGCAAAAAGCCGGTGATGTGTCTGGTCTGGTCAAATCTGACTTTGGTTACCACATCATCAAGCTTGATGAGCTGAAAGCGCCGGTTGCTAAGCCTTACGAAGAAGTGGCCGAGCAGATCAAAACCGAGCTGACTGACCAGCAGGCCGTTGATCGTTACTACGAAATGCAAACTGAGCTGCAGAAAGTCGCTTTCGAATCGCCGGATTCGCTTGATGATGCCGCCAAAGCGGTGTCAGCCAAAATCGAAAAGACCGATTTTGTCTCTGAGCAGGATCTGCCATCAGTGCTGAATAACCCAAGCGTGATTCAGGCGATTGACTCTCCGGAAGTGAAAGAAGATGGCCTGAACTCAGAAGTGATTGAAGTCGCTCCTGAACATGTGGTTGTGGTTCGAGTTGAAGAGGCGCGTCCGCAGGTGGTTCTGCCACTGGATGAAGTGAAAGATAAGGTTGTTGCTGAACTGTCTAAGCAAAAAGGTCAGGAGCAGGCCGAAGAGCTGGCTACCAATCTGGTTGATGCGCTGAAACAGGGTGACAAATCTCTGCTGCAAGAGCATAACCTGGCGTTTGGCGAGCTGGAGATGATTGATCGCAGTTCACCACTGGCTGAAACGGTTTATGCGATGCCTAAGCCAGAGCAGGATGCCGTGACGTACTCGCAGA
Source organism: Vibrio sp. CDRSL-10 TSBA (assembly GCA_039696685.1). Taxonomy (NCBI): domain Bacteria; kingdom Pseudomonadati; phylum Pseudomonadota; class Gammaproteobacteria; order Vibrionales; family Vibrionaceae; genus Vibrio; species Vibrio sp. CDRSL-10 TSBA. Next base: position 1,103,693 of record CP155566.1, read on the forward strand.
CCACAGATTTCGATGGCAACGTCGTGGTGGTTGAGCTGAACAAAGTGGAAGCGAAAGTCAATGATCAGTACCAGGACCAAATTGGTGCTCAGCTTTCCCGTATCGGCACTCAGCAGGACCTGTCTGGTGTGATCAGCGTACTGCGCGATAATACAGATATCGAATATTACCTTGCGAGCCAGTAATGGCTGCAATGTAACTGAGATGTTTAACAGAATGGGCTGCGAATGCAGCCCATTTTACTTTGTTGTGTTGGCGTTAGATGCGCCTTTCTGCTTCCCCTATTATCGGGGCTCATAACCTAACAAGGAGAGTCCACGATGAAACTGAAATCTTTACTGTTATCTACATTATTGGCGTTGAGCTGGCCTGCTGCGAATGCATTGGCTGCCGCAGAAGAGAATCCTGTGCAAGCCGAAACTGCACAGGGTATCGAAATTACAGTGAATGTTAATTCGGCTTCTGCCGAAGAGATCGCGACGCTGTTGTCCGGGATCGGGCTTAAAAAGGCGCAGGCCATAGTCGACTACCGTCAGGCAAACGGAGAGTTTCAAACCAAACAGGACCTGACCAAGGTTAAGGGGATAGGGGAGGCCACCGTGGCGAAAAACGAAGCGCGCATTCTGCTCTAAGCCTCTAGTCAAAATGCCCGCTATCGGGTCATATGCCGGTTGGTGCGGTTCAGAGTACGTTGCTACTGTCCAAGTGCTATTATCTTGCTCGTTGCTATTGCCTGCTGCCTGGCACAGCCCATAATGAGAAAAAACTCAGATCCCAGATCTGAGTTTTTGTTTTCTGTTTTGTAGCAAAATATAACCGTTTACCCAATCCTGCCTAGCACCCGAAGACGATTCCAACTATAATTTGCCGCCGGTAAATCGCAGACATAATCCGTCGCGAACAAAAACAAAGTGGAGTAAAACATGTCCTCTCAAACACCGGTGATTACCGTGGATGGACCAAGCGGAGCGGGTAAAGGTACGCTTTGCATGCTGTTGGCTAACAAACTCGGTTTTCATCTTTTAGATTCTGGTGCCATTTATCGTGTGCTGGCTCTGGCCGCCATTCATCACGGTGTCGATATCGAATCAGAAGATGCACTTGTGCCGCTGGCAACACACCTCGATGTCCAGTTTATTGCGGAAGGCGATCTCGTCAAAGTGATTCTGGAAGGCGAGGATGTGTCTAAAGAACTGCGCAAAGAAGAGACCGGAATGGCAGCCTCAAAAGTTGCTGCTTTGCCACGTGTTCGTGAAGCATTGTTGCGCCGCCAACGTGCATTTGCCGATGAAAAAGGTCTGGTTGCGGATGGCCGCGATATGGGAACCGTTGTCTTCCCGCAGGCTGAAGTGAAAATTTTCCTGGACGCCAGTGCCGAAGAGCGTGCACGTCGTCGATTCAAGCAGTTGCAACTGAAAGGGCTTGATGTTAAATTTGACGCCCTTTTAAGCGAAATCCAAGAGCGTGACGATCGAGATCGTAACCGCCCAGTGGCTCCATTACGCCCTGCAGAGGATGCGCTGTTGCTTGATTCTACCGAAATGTCTATCGACGAAGTGGTAGAAAAGGCACTACAATATATCGAATCGAAGCTGGCGGAATAAACCACGTCAGTTAAGAGCGTTGGTCGCAAGGATGATGACCGGCGAATTTAATAACCCCATGTGGTAGGACACCCGTGGTAGTTTACTTATTGAAGATTAATTAAATGACTGAATCTTTTGCTCAACTCTTTGAAGAGTTTCTAAACGAGACTGAATTCCAACAAGGTACTATCGTTAAAGGTACTGTAGTTGCTATCGAAAACGGCTACGTACTGGTTGACGCTGGTCTTAAGTCTGAGTCTGCAATCCCTGCTGAACAGTTCAAGAACGCTGCTGGCGAACTTGAAGTTGAAGTTGGTTCTGAAGTAGACGTAGCACTTGACGCTGTTGAAGACGGTTTCGGTGAAACTCAACTTTCTCGTGAGAAAGCGAAACGTCACGAAGCTTGGATCGTTCTTGAGAAAGCTTACGAAGAAGCTGAAACTGTTGTTGGTATCATCAACGGTAAAGTTAAAGGCGGTTTCACTGTTGAACTGAACGGTATCCGTGCATTCCTGCCAGGTTCACTGGTTGACGTACGTCCTATCCGTGACACTGCTCACCTGGAAAACAAAGAGCTAGAGTTCAAAGTAATCAAGCTTGACCAGAAGCGTAACAACGTAGTTGTTTCTCGTCGTGCTGTTATCGAATCTGAAAACAGCGTTGAGCGTGACGAACTTCTTGAGACTCTGCAAGAAGGTACTGAAGTTAAAGGTATCGTTAAGAACCTTACTGACTACGGTGCATTCGTTGACCTTGGTGGTGTTGATGGTCTTCTGCACATCACTGACATGGCTTGGAAACGCGTTAAGCACCCATCTGAGATCGTTAACGTTGGTGATGAAATCACAGTTAAAGTTCTTAAGTTCGACCGTGAGCGTACTCGCGTATCACTAGGTCTGAAACAGCTGGGCGAAGATCCATGGGTAGCAATCGCTAAGCGTTACCCAGAAGGTCACAAACTGACTGGTCGTGTTACTAACCTGACTGACTACGGCTGCTTCGTTGAAATCGAAGAAGGCGTTGAAGGTCTGGTACACGTTTCTGAAATGGACTGGACTAACAAGAACATCCACCCATCTAAAGTTGTTAATGTTGGCGACGAAGTTGAGGTTATGGTTCTGGATATCGACGAAGAACGTCGTCGTATCTCTCTAGGCCTGAAACAGTGTAAAGCTAACCCATGGCAGTCATTCGCTGAGCTACAAGCTAAAGGCGATAAAGTAACTGGTAAGATCAAGTCTATCACTGACTTCGGTATCTTCATCGGTCTTGACGGCGGCATCGACGGTCTGGTTCACCTGTCTGACATCTCTTGGAACGTTCCAGGTGAAGAAGCAGTACGTGAATACAAGAAAGGCGACGAAATCTCTGCAGTAGTTCTAGCAGTAGACGCAGAGCGTGAGCGCATTTCTCTGGGCGTTAAGCAAATGGAAAATGACCCATTCAACGCTTACGTTGCAGACAACAAGAAAGGTGTTCTGGTTAACGGTACTGTAACTGCAGTTGACGCGAAAGGCGCAACTATCGAGCTGGAAGACGGCGTTGAAGGTTACATCCGTGCATCTGAAGTTTCTCGTGACCGCGTAGAAGATGCAACTCTGATCCTGAACGTTGGTGATAGCGTTGAAGCGAAATTTACTGGTGTTGACCGTAAGAACCGCGTAATCAACCTGTCTATCAAAGCGAAAGACGAAGCTGAAGAGCAAGAAGCAATGGCATCTATCAACAAGCAAGATGACGGCGCATTCGGTAACGCAATGGCTGACGCTTTCAAAGCAGCTAAAGGCGAATAATTTAATTATCGCTGAATAAAAAGGAGCCGTAAGGCTCCTTTTTTTATCTTGCTTGACCACACACTTGAAAGCCTCTGTTTTTAAGCCCTACAGCGTGCTGACACAGTCAACGGCTGATTTGAGTGATGAAAAGATTTAGTTAAGTTTGAAATCTTTTCCTACAATATTAAGCAAGTGTTTGTTGGAACTGAGAATACTGACTATAATCAGGATAAAAACTCGAAGAGGGAAACTATGACTAAGTCTGAATTAATTGAAAGACTCTGTGCTGAGCAAACCCACTTGTCTGCGAAAGAGATCGAAGACGCGGTGAAGGACATTCTTGAGCACATGGCGAAAACCTTAGAAGATGGGGAACGCATCGAAATTCGTGGTTTCGGTAGTTTCTCTTTGCACTATCGTGAGCCTCGAGTCGGACGCAATCCGAAAACCGGTGAGAAAGTGGAATTGGAAGGTAAGTACGTTCCACACTTCAAACCAGGTAAAGAACTTCGTGAACGTGTAAACGAAGCTATCTGATTTAAGTAGTGAATTTTGTTAAAGCGGCATACTGTCTCAGTGTGCCGCTTTTTTGCGAGCTGATGTCGTGCTCGGCCTGTCAGTGCTGTACTGACTATGGTGAGATCCCGGATTGGTGTTGAATTGGACACACTCTTTATCGGGCAGCGGTTAATGCGTCTACATACGCCGCAAAAATAGGTTTAAAAGCGCTGAAGTACCGATAATAGCCATGGTTTGTCAGGCTGTTTTCCTGCATAATCAGGGTGCTTGTGTTCGTGAATAGATAGGTAATGGATTATGAAAATAATAAAAATCGTGGTGTTACTTGCTCTCTTCCTGATTGCGTTGGCATTAGGTTTCGCAGAATCAGGAGATAGTGACTTTCAATTATCTGCTGGCACAGGGCGAGTTCCATTTATCTACCCTTCTGGGTTCAGTGTTTGTGGTTGGTTTTCTGATTGCCTGGCTCATTTTTGGCAGCATGCATTTAAAATCACAACTTGAAATTCGCAAGCTAAACAGAAAGCTGAAAAAACAGTCATCGGCCAACGACGTTTCAGAGCAGAAAGCGAATATCGAATAAGGTCGTTTTTAGATGTTAGAAATCCTCTTCTTGTTATTGCCAATTGCTGCCGCTTACGGGTGGTATATGGGTAATCGTAGTGCCCAGCAAGACAAGCAGAAGCATTCCCACCAAATCTCCCGTCAGTACGTGACGGGTCTTAACCTGCTGTTGTCTGATCAGTCAGACAAAGCGGTTGATCACTTTATTGAACTGTTGCAAGTCGACAATGAAACCATAGATACCCATCTGGCGTTGGGTAACCTGTTTCGTTCGCGCGGCGAAGTGGATCGCGCTATCCGCATCCACCAGAATCTTATCTCCCGCTCCGGGCTGACCATCGACCAGAAAAACCTGGCGCTGCAGCAACTGGCTAAAGATTACATGGTGTCCGGTTTCCTCGATCGGGCCGAGAAAATCTTTGAGCAGTTGGTCGATGAGCCGGAACATCGCGAGTCGGCGCTGCAGCAACTGGCGTCTATCTACCAGCAAACCCGTGAGTGGCATAAAGCCATTGATGCCGCTCAGGCACTGGTCAAGATGGGCCGTAAACGGATGAAAACCAGTATTGCCCATTACTGGTGCGAGCTGGCCATGCTGGAAAAAGCAGACAGCAATAACAGTAAAGCGATTAACCTGTTTAAAAAGGCGTTGCAGGAAGATCCGAAATGCGTTCGAGCCAGCATCTCTCTGGGTAAGCTGCATCTCGAGAATGAAGAGTACGACAAAACCATTCAATACATGGAAAAGGTACTCGAACAGGATATCGATTTCATCGGTGAAGTCCTGCCGACGCTGGCGGAATGCTACCATCACCTCGGCCGTGAACAGGAGCTGGTTCAGTTCCTGCGTGAATGTATCTCGAATAAGGCAGGGGTATCCGCGGAGCTGATGCTGGCTCAACTGGTCGCACAGCATGAAGGCGTTGCTTCGGCACAGGAGCTGTTGACCCGCCAGCTGGTTAAAAACCCGACCATGAAAGGCTTCTATCGTTTGATCGATTACCATATTGCCGAAGCGGAAGAGGGCCGTGCCAAGGCCAGTTTGTCGACTTTGCAAAAACTGGTTGGTGAACAGCTCAAAGTCAAACCGCATTATCGTTGCCGCCGCTGTGGTTTTTCTACCCATTCACTGTACTGGCATTGTCCTTCATGTAAGGGATGGGGTTCGATCAAGCCGATCAGAGGCTTGGACGGAGAATAATTAATGATTGGCCTTACGCCGGTTATTTCAGATTTGCAGCTTGTATGAGCTGCATTTTTATAGGCTAAAAGCATATCTTAGGAGTAGAAATGAACGACCAGAAAGTGATCGTTGCACTGGATTATGACAACCAAGCGGATGCCCTAGCATTTGTCGACAAGATCGACCCTGCCAGTTGCCGGTTAAAAGTCGGCAAAGAGATGTTTACGCTCTTTGGTCCGGAATTCGTTCGTGAACTACACAAAAGGGGCTTTTCGGTTTTTCTGGATCTGAAATTCCACGATATCCCAAATACCTGTTCCAAAGCGGTCCGTGCTGCGGCTGAACTGGGTGTCTGGATGGTCAATGTTCACGCCAGCGGTGGTGAACGCATGATGACCGCATCACGCGAAATCCTCGAGCCTTACGGCAAAGATCGTCCGTTGCTGATCGCAGTGACTGTACTCACCAGTATGGAACAGAGTGACCTGGCCGGGATCGGCCTTAATGTCGCGCCTGAGCAGCAAGTGATGCGTCTGGCTACTCTGACCAAGAATGCGGGTCTGGATGGCGTGGTGTGTTCGGCACAGGAAGCGTCAGTGCTGAAACAGGGCCTGGGTCAGGAGTTCAAACTGGTGACTCCGGGTATTCGCCCGGCAGGCTCTGATGCGGGCGACCAGCGCCGTATTATGACGCCATATGAAGCACTTCAGGCGGGGTCGGATTACCTGGTTATTGGTCGTCCTATCACTCAGGCCGCCGATCCGGCGAAAGTTCTGACAGCGATTAACGCCTCGCTGGTGTAAATCCTTTTCAGGCTCGGACAATACAAAAAAGGTCAGCTTACAGGCTGACCTTTTTACTGTCTGGCTTTAATAGCCAAGCAGTGAGTATTCAGTTTAACACCGGCTTACCGCTGTGAAATTTAAAATCACTGTCCGGCGAGCGAATCAATTCAGCTTCTATCCGGCCAAAATAGGCAATGCGCTGTGAAATGTCTGTCCCGGCAATCTGCTCAGCCAGACTGAGGTAATCCTGATAATGACGCGCTTCGGAGCGCAGCAGCGAGATATAAAATTTGGCGATATCCTCATCAAGGTGAGGTGCCAGACGTGCAAAGCGCTCGCATGAGCGGGCTTCAATGTACGCGCCGATGATCAGTTTGTCGATCAGGGTTTGCGGCTCATGGGTTTTCATATGCGACAGTAACCCCTTGGCGTAGCGACTGGCCGGAATCGATTCGTAACTGATGCCTCTGCTGTGCATGATTTCCAGTACCTGATAGAAGTGGTGCAGCTCTTCTTTGATCAGTAATACCATCTTATCAATCAGCTCCTGGCTGTAGGGCGAATCTGATTTGGCCATGATGGCCTTAGAAATCTGACTTTTGCCTTTCAGCGTCTCAATGCTGCCAATGTTGCGATAGGTAAAGTCTTCATAAGGTTTAAACCAGTCGAGCAGCGAGTGCTGGCTCTGTTGGTCTACCGCATACTTACGAATCAGATACATGGCTGACTGGCCAGCCTTGAGTTCACACATCAGGTGATCAAGCAGAATGACCGGCAGGTTGTCGGGCTTACGCGCTTCCTCTATCCATTCAACTGGGGTTTCACAATGCAGAAACTGATGGATAGGCTCGAGAAGTTTTTCAATCGCTGGGGTATTTATCATGGTCGCAACAATAACAAAGGCCGCCTTGGCGACCTTTGTGTTAATTAATCGGTTCGAAAACGGCTAGTATATTACCATTTTTTCTTTTCGCCAAAGAGCATGTCCATGTCGTGCTGGCGCTCGTTTCTCTTCTTTCTTCTCCAAATCCGCCGCATTTTTGCTCTGGCGACGTTTTTCGAGATCATCGTACATGGTCTGTAGTTTTTCCCGTGCCTGTACTGAATAGCTGTCGCTCTTCGAACTCAGAACATCAAGGCCCTTGCGCAGCAACTGTATTGCTGTTCCTGGCTGACCACGCACAATCGAGTCGTTGGCGCGTTTGATCACGTTCTCGATGTTGATGCGAATTTGAATGGTCTCCAGGCGTGCATTTTCTGCCACATAAGCCTGAGTTTCAAAACGGCCTTTATTGTGTTCACTGCGGATAGTATCGCGCAGACGCTTCACCAGTTTGAGCATCACAATCGCCTGCTTATCGCTGCTCGGTACTTTAAAGGTTGTACTCTCACTGCCGGAATGATTTTGCTGCAGATTGTTGATCTGCACTTTCATGTTCTCGATGCGCTGTGCCAGTTGCTTGTTCTTCGGATCGAGTTCATACATGTTTTGCAGTGCGTCAAGAATCCGGTTGTTGAGGCACAACAATAACTCTTTGCTGTATGGCAAATGGTGCGCATTACCGATGAGATCCTCAGTGGCATCGATGATGGTCAGGTAACGGGATGACTCTTGCTTCTTCACGGTTTCAACTTTGACTTTGTACTGAAGCATGATGTTATAGCCCAAAACCAGCACCAATAAGATGGCAATCAGAGCGATAATTAAACCGATATTCATATAATCCGTGTCTTCATTTTCAAAGGCCTATTGACAAAGGATACACTATCCTAACTTTCTACTACACCAACAATTTTATAAATCGTATTATCGTCTGTTTATTGCGCAGACGCCTTAACGGATTGGTGACTTTGGGTGCCCGGTGGCAGTTTTTTCTTCAGTTGCCCGAAAAGGGCAGTATTTTCAAAAACAATTTCGTCGTTCCTCTTTGAATTATGTCCTCAACGCGTTATAACTAATAATTATAAACTATGAATTTGCGATGGCGTGCGTCGCTCAAAATCTACAGGGTCGGTTATGAAGTTGCAGCAGTTGAAATACATTGTTGAAGTGGTCAATCACAATCTGAACGTATCAGCTACCGCCGAAAGTCTTTATACCTCTCAGCCCGGCATCAGTAAGCAAGTTCGCTTGCTGGAAGATGAACTGGGTATCCAGATTTTTGAACGCAGCGGTAAACACCTGACTCAGGTCACTCAGGCCGGCGAAGACATTGTCAGAATCGCAACCGAGATTCTGTCGCGGGTGGAAAGTATTAAATCGGTGGCCGGTGAGCACACCCATCCTGAAATGGGTACCTTAAATATTGCCACCACCCACACTCAGGCCCGTTACGCGTTGCCCGAAGTCATTAAAGGGTTTACTGCCCGCTACCCGAAAGTTTCACTGCATCTTCATCAGGGCAGCCCGGCGCAGATGTCAGAAGCGATTGTCAAAGGCAGTGCTAATTTTGCCATTGCGACCGAGGCAATGCACCTGTATCAGGATGCCATTATGCTGCCTTGTTACCACTGGAATCGCGCGATAGTGGTCAGCAAAGACCATCCCTTAGCCAAGAAGGAACAGGTCAGCGTCGCTGATTTGGCCGCTTATCCGCTGGTGACTTATGTGTTCGGTTTTTCCGGCCGCTCAGAGCTGGATGCTGCCTTTCACCGTTTCGGTCTCAGCCCGCGGGTCGTGTTTACGGCCACGGATGCGGATGTGATTAAAACCTATGTCCGCATGGGGATTGGTGTCGGCCTGATTGCCAGTATGGCGGTGGACAAAGAGCAGGACAAAGATCTGGTTGCGATTGATGCCAGCCATATCTTCGGCCCGAGTGTAACCAGTATCGGTTTTCGTCGCGGCACATTCCTGCGTTCTTATATGTTTGATTTTATGGAGCGTTTTGCCCCTCACCTGACTCGCCCTGTGGTTGAGCAAGCCATTTCACTTAAATCGGGTGCCGAGATTGAAGAGATGTTCCGCGATATCGACCTGCCGGTACGCTGATGATTGGTTTGCTAAACACTGAGTTGGTTTTCTAACGATTATCGTTTCTCGCCAGCGACTGCCGAGCCGATTGCGCGGCGCAATGATTGATCTTGTAGGCGGGATTCATACAATAGCGTTCCCCGCAACAAGGCGACACCGGTGCGTATGCAAACTCTATTTCAACAGCTCGATACCTTTCTGACTCATACCCAGAATTACTGGCGTTTCGAGCCATTTCATCACAGTGCTGAGCCCCTACTTCCGTGGTCAGATCCAGCGCTGAAAGAGTGGTTACTTGGCCTCTCTGAGCCGCAGATAGAGACGTTCAAAGCGCAGCCGGATACGCTGATTGAGCAACTGGCGCCGTTTATTGCCAATCTTACCGATTTACATGCTTTGACAGAGCTGCACAAGAGTCAGCACAGTGCGCCTGATCTGACCGCGATTGAGCAGGGTGTGCCGGGTCGTAAGTACGATCAGGTCCGGTTAATGGGCGGGGCAGCGTTAGCACACCATAATGGCAGCGAGTGGCTGGAGTGGTGTTCCGGTAAAGGATATCTGGGCCGGGTGCTGGCACAAAACAGTCAGCAGCGCGTGACCAGTTTTGAGTTTCAGCACGAGCTTTGTCAGCGTGGTCAGGCAGAGGCTGATGCGCTGCAACTGGACATGCGTTTTATTCAGGGTGATGCGTTTGATGGCGCGAGTCAGACGGTTTTTCATTCGGCGCAGCATGCGGTCGCGTTGCACGCCTGCGGCGATCTGCATGTTCGTTTGATGCAATATGCCAGCCGGGCATCTCTGAGTGCGATTACCTTATCTCCGTGCTGTTACCATTTGATTGAAGATGAAACGTATCAGCCACTGTCACGATGCGCCCGCAATTCAGCTCTGAATCTTTCACGGAGCGAATTGCGTATTCCGCTTCAGGAAACGGTCACCGGAGGTGAACGGGTACGACGCCATCGTTTTGCTGAAATGAGTTATCGGCTCGGATTGGACGAGTTGCTCAGGTATGAACTGAGCATGGAGCAATACCTGCCCGTGCCGAGCATTAAAAAGTCTCTGTTGAGTGCCGGCTTTGAAGCTTTCTGCCAGTGGGCGGCGCAGCAAAAGCAGCTCAGCTTGCCTGAGGTCGATTATGCGGTTTATCAGCAGCGCGGTGAGCAGCGCTTTTGGCTCATGGAACGACTGAGCCTGGTTCAGCAAGGGTTCAGACGTTTACTGGAAATGTGGTTAGTGCTGGATAAAGCGCTTTACCTGCGCGAGCAAGGCTACCAGGTGACGGTGAGCGAATTCTGCGACCGGGCAACAACGCCGCGTAATATTCTGATTCATGCCGTTAAGGCCGGGTGATGAAGCCGGGCTGTCAGATTTTTTTCTCATAATTAATAACTAATTTATCGAATAACGCGACGCTCCTGTCGTGCCTTTGTGGCAGGAGCGCCGTGTAACTGAATCGTCTTCGTTTAACTAAACATGGTTAGCGCATGTGCCGGGTCTACGTAGTCGAGGTTAAAGTTTTCAGCGACCTGCTGACAGGTCACTTTCCCGTGAATGACATTCAACCCTTTTAGAAAGCCGGGATCTTGGCTCAGTGCACGCTGATAACCCAGATTGGCCAGTTTGATGATATAGGGCAGGGTTGCATTATTGAGGGCAAAGGTTGAGGTTTCGCGCGACTGCACCCGGCATATTGGCGACACAATAATGCACCACCTCATCGACGATAAACGTAGGATCGGCATGGGTGGTCGGGTGGGAAGTGGCAAAGCAGCCGCCCTGATCGATTGCGACGTCAACCACCGCAGAGCCTGGCTTCATGGCCTTGATATGCTGCTCAGTCACCAGTTTCGGGGCAGCCGCTCCCGGGATCAGGACCGCACCGATAACCAGGTCAGCATTCAGCACATGGTGCTCAATGGCATCTTCCGTAGAAAAGACCACGTTGGCCCGGCCCTGAAACTCTTGATCAAGGCGGCGTAATACGTCGAGATTGCGATCGAGAATCGTCACATCTGCACGCAGGCCTATGGCCATGCGCGCCGCGTTGGCACCCACGACACCACCGCCGAGAATAACCACTTTGGCTGGGGCGACACCCGGGACGCCACCGAGTAATAATCCACTGCCACCGCGTGATTTTTCGAGTACAAGTGCTCCCGCTTGAATAGACATGCGCCCGGCGACTTCAGACATTGGTGCTAATAGTGGTAAGCGACCCATATTATCTGTTACAGTCTCGTAGGCTATGCAGACAGCTTTGCTCTTGATTAGCTCTTCAGTTTGTGGAAAATCTGGAGCGAGGTGCAAATAAGTAAATAATATTTGTCCTTCTCTGAGCATAGCTCGTTCGACAGCTTGAGGTTCCTTAACCTTTACAATCATATCTGCCTGCGTGAAAACGTCGGCGGCAGTAGGAAGAATGGATGCGCCTACGGCGATGTAGTCATCGTCTGAAAAGCCGATACCGGCTCCGGCGTTTGTTTCGACAAACACTTGGTGGCCGTGTGAGAGCACTTCTCTCACGCTTGCCGGAATCATGCCCACACGATACTCGTGGTTTTTGATTTCCTTCGGTACGCCAATGATCATCCTGACTCCTTATCTTTACGTGGTTGTATTGACTATTAGCAGGGTTTTTGTATCGAATTTATTGCTAGTATAGTCAGCGTTATGTGGGATTTGATACCGAATATTAGAAAGTTGTAGTATATTTTTTTGCAAGGAAGTAATAAGGTGGAATAAAAAATGGCAGACAACTATAAAAGGCCGTCCAAGGATCTAGACCGTATCGATCGCAATATTTTGAATGAATTGCAGAAAGACGGTCGCATTTCGAACGTTGAATTGTCTAAACGTGTTGGTCTTTCGCCAACACCCTGTTTAGAACGCGTTCGTCGTTTAGAACGTCAGGGTTATATTACGGGCTACACAGCATTGCTGAACCCGCAATATCTTGATGCTTCGCTTTTGGTGTTTGTCGAAATTACGCTGAACCGTGGCGCTCCGGATGTATTTGAACAGTTTAATACTGCGGTTCAAAAGCTGGATGATATTCAGGAATGCCACCTCGTATCGGGTGATTTCGACTACTTGCTCAAGACTCGCGTATCCGATATGGGCGCGTATCGTAAACTGCTGGGTGATACGCTGCTGCGTTTGCCGGGTGTAAACGACACGCGTACGTACGTGGTTATGGAAGAAGTGAAGCAGACTAACCAGCTTGTCATCAAGACCCGCTAATTCAGTAAAAGTCAGAATAGTGGTACTTCTTGCCACATTCTGACTTTGTACAATTGGGTTTTTGTGCTTGATATGGTTAAATCTTCGAACAAACCGAGCGGCTTTTGCCGCTCGGACTGTTTTCACCAGACCAACCTGCGTATAGTGTTAGCCAGGTTGGCCATCATCATAGTCAAGTTGGTTTATGTTCAAAGAGAACAACAATAAAGTTGAGACCATTATTAAGACGAGTGAAGAGCCTCAGTCTTCTCGCCTCAATGGAGCACAACGTCTACGTGAATGCGGCCTGATTCTGGCCGTATTGGCTTCTATTCTTCTTGCCGTCGCCCTGCTGACTTTCAATCCGGCGGATCCTTCCTGGTCGCAAACGGCCTGGGGCTCAGATATCCAGAAACGCCGGTGGCATCGTCGGTGCCTGGGTGGCCGATACCCTGTTTTTTGTTTTTGGCTCATTGGCCTATCCGCTACCGGTCATCCTGACCGCAACAGCCTGGATTTTGCTGCGTAACCGCGATGCCGATGAAAACATCGATTTTATGTTGTGGGGCACCCGTCTGCTGGGCTTAGTGGTTCTGATGCTGACCAGTTGCGGTTTAGCGGATATCAACTTTGACGATATCTGGTATTTCTCCTCCGGCGGTGTGGTCGGGGATGTGCTCTCCAGCCTGGCTCTGCCGACTCTCAACGTGCTTGGTACCACTCTGGCGCTGCTTTTCCTGTGGGGGGCGGGTTTCACTCTGCTGACCGGTATTTCCTGGCTGAGTATTGTCGAGCGTCTCGGTGAAGCGAGCATCCGTGGCTTTAACCGTTTCTTGAACCGCATGCGCGGTGAAAAAGATGAACTGGTCTCACCACAACTGATGTCTGCGCGAATCGACGAGCGCAGTGAACCTGCCTTTGCTGCCGATAACCATTTGTTGGATGGATTCGGAGCAGAAGACGATGATTTAGCGGCAGATCCGCTCACCGGCAAGTCAGAGCCGATGTTGAGCGCGCAGGCTGCCCGACAGGCGAAACCAGAGCCACAAGCGCAGGTTAGTTCCCCTCGGTCTGCAGACAATGAACGCCGTTTTAATATTCATATGCCGGAACGCAGCGAGCCTGTGGTCAGCAAAGCGCAGCCAGCGGTTGAGCCGGTGTCAAACCAGGCAGCGCCTGGTCAGACTATGTCAAGTCAGACAAGCCAGCCAGTTCAGGCTCAGCCTGTGAGTAAGCCGGCACCGGTTTATCAATACGAGCAGGATGAGTCCGATAAGCCGGATCGCACGAGTCAGTTGGCTTCTACGATTGAAGAACTGGAGTTTGCTGCCCGCGAGCAGGATGACTGGGCAGATGATACCTTGCCTTGGGATGAAGAAAACGATGATCTCCAGCCTGAGCCTGTTCAGTCACAGCCTGCGGCCTACACCGCAGAACCTGTCATTGAGGAAGAACCATTCAGAGCACCTCGCGTTGATGTCCAGGAATTCGATCAAACCATCGCTGATGTCGAGCAGGATGACACGCACATTGAGCCGACGATTTCTAATTTTGATGTGCTGGATGACGAAGAACCGCGACAGCCTGAGATGTCGGCTGGCTACCAGGATGCTGCTGAGGATGATCAACCGGAGTGGCTGGACGAAGAAGACGATGAGCAGGATCAGGATGTGACAGCGTTCCAGAATATGGTCTCTGAGGCTCAGGCCAATATGGCCGGCAAACAGAATCCGTTCCTGGTGCAGCAAGAGGTCAATCTGCCTAAGCCGGCTGAACCGATGCCGACTCTGGAACTGCTCTATCATCCTGAGAAACGTGAAGACTTTATTGACCGCGAAGCGTTGGAAGAGATTGCCCGTCTGGTGGAGTCCAAACTGGCTGATTACAAGATCCAAGCTGAGGTTGTGGATATCTTCCCTGGACCGGTGATCACCCGTTTTGAGCTGGATCTGGCTCCCGGGGTTAAAGTCAGCCGTATCTCCAGCCTGTCGATGGACTTGGCGCGTTCCTTGTCTGCGATGGCCGTCCGGGTGGTGGAAGTGATTCCTGGTAAACCTTACGTTGGTCTTGAATTGCCAAACATGAGCCGTCAGACCGTGTATCTGTCAGATGTAATTAACAGCCCGCAGTTTGAGCAGTCTAAATCACCGACAACTGTGGTACTGGGCCAGGATATTGCCGGCGAAGCAGTAGTGGCCGATCTGGCCAAGATGCCGCACGTACTGGTGGCAGGTACCACGGGCTCAGGTAAATCGGTCGGTGTGAACGTGATGATCCTGAGTATGCTGTACAAATCCACGCCGGAAGATGTACGTTTCATCATGATTGACCCGAAAATGCTCGAGCTGTCGATTTATGAAGGTATTCCGCACCTGCTGTCTGAGGTGGTGACCGACATGAAAGACGCATCCAACGCCCTGCGCTGGTGTGTGGGTGAGATGGAGCGCCGCTACAAGCTGATGTCTGCTTTGGGTGTGCGTAATATCAAAGGCTTCAACGATAAGCTAAAAATGGCGGCTGAAGCGGGTCATCCGATCCATGACCCATTGTGGCAGCCTGGTGACAGCATGGATCCTGAAGCGCCACTGCTGGAGAAACTGCCTTATATCGTGGTCGTGGTCGACGAGTTTGCTGACCTGATGATGGTGGTGGGTAAGAAAGTCGAAGAGCTGATTGCTCGTCTGGCTCAGAAAGCACGTGCTGCGGGTATTCACCTGATACTGGCGACCCAGCGTCCGTCAGTGGATGTCATTACCGGCCTGATTAAAGCCAATATTCCGACCCGGGTTGCGTTTACCGTATCAACCAAGACGGACTCGCGTACCATTCTTGACCAGGGCGGGGCAGAATCACTGCTCGGTATGGGTGACATGCTGTACTTGCCGCCTGGCTCAAGCCACACGGTGCGGGTGCATGGTGCGTTTGCCTCAGATGATGATGTGCATGCGGTGGTGAATAACTGGAAAGCACGCGGTAAACCTAACTATATCACTGAAATTACCAATGGCGATCAAGGGCCGGAAGGCTTGCTGCCAGGTGAAAAAATGGAGAGTGACGAAGAAGTGGATCCGCTGTTTGATCAGGTGGTCGAACACGTGGTGGAAACACGTCGTGGTTCTGTTTCCGGGGTGCAACGTCGCTTTAAAATCGGCTATAACCGTGCCGCACGTATCGTCGAACAGCTGGAAGCGCAGGGGATTGTCAGCGCGCCAGGCCACAATGGTAACCGTGAGGTTTCTGGCTCCGGCACCGCCCCGTGACTAAGTCAGCCTGCTAGCTGCAGGTTAAAGACTTTGAGCAAATAAAGAAGGCGCCTTATCGGGCGCCTTTTTGTCATTCTGGTCTCAACTAATATTCGTTTATCAAGCTTCTCAGCGTTTTGGTTTGGCGTATTGCACCACGATAAAGAGCGCAACGGCTGCCAGGTTGGCTGCAAAAATGATGACCAGCCACTGTGGCATCGACAGGGTCAAAAATTGCCATACTACCTTACTGCAATCACCGTACGCTTCAAACATCCACGGTGCCCACTGGTTGAGTGGCGCCCAGTCCGGAAAGGTAACAAACAGGTCACAGGTTTTAAACGGTGACGGATGAAACTGGTAATCGACATGCTGTAAAGCGAGCTGCAGACCAGAGTAGGCACTGCCACCCCAAACGGCTAACCCCAGCCAGCGTATCACCGGATTCTGTGGCGCCACTAAGCCGATAAGACCGGCTGCCCCTATACCGAGCATGGCAATACGTTCATAAATACACATCACACACGGCGCCAGCATCATCACATGCTGGAAGAACAGGGCACAGGCCTCGAAAAAGAGGACAAACAGCAGCAGTAACAGCCATGCCAGACGTGATTCGGAAAAGGTTTTAAGGCTGGATAAAATATTCACAGGACAGTCCTTAGCTAAGAATAAAAAAGCTCTGATTACTCAGAGCTTTGTATCTTGGAATAGTTTCCTATTCAATCAATTTTTTAATGGCCGCTGGAGACAACGCTTTCCATATGCGGCACGCTGTGATGAGTAATCCAGCCCAAATCGTAGAACTGTGCTGTCATCGGTTCAACCAGATAGATGATACCGGCTAAGCCCACCAAGGTCAGTACCACAGTGTAAGGCAGGGCCATGATCACCATACGACCGTAAGAGAGACGGATGAGTGGTGCCAGGGCTGAAGTCAGCAGGAACAGGAACGCTGCCTGGCCATTAGGTGTAGCAACAGAAGGCAGGTTCGTACCTGTGTTGATAGCCACAGCCAGTAAGTCAAACTGGTCACGTGAGATCACGCCTTCCATCATCGCGGTTTTCACTTCGTTGATATACACAGTACCGACGAACACGTTATCCGAGACCATCGATAACAGACCGTTGGCGATGTAAAACAGCGCTAACTGAGTTTCGTTGTCCTGGATATGCAAAACCGCATCGATAATCGGTTTGAACAGTCCCTGATCGATAATCACCGCCACAACAGAGAAGAATACCGCCAGCAGAGCCGTAAATGGCAGGGCTTCTTCAAACGCTTTACCCAGTGAATGCTCTTCAACCACACCGGTAAACGCGGTCGCCATAATAATCACCGACAGACCAATCAGACCCACGGCGGCTAAATGCATCGCCAGGCCAAGGATCAACCAGAGTGCGATAAGCCCTTGAATCCAAAGTTTCGCCACATCCTGTTTGGTGCGGGTTTTACGCTCTTCTGTATCGAAGTCGATCAGGATTTTACGTACGTTTGGCGGCAATTTAGCGCCGTAACCAAACACTTTGAACTTCTCGACCAGGAAGCAGGTTGCGATACCACAGATGAACACCGGCAGAGTAACCGGAGCCATACGCACCAGAAACTCACCAAAGAACCAGCCGGCCTGGTCTGCGATAATCAGGTTTTGCGGTTCGCCGACCATAGTGGTCACGCCACCCAGTGCCGTACCGACACCAGCATGCATCAGCAGCGAACGCAGGAAGGCACGGTAGTTTTCCAGGTCATCACGGGTCAGTTCAGGGATCTGTTCATCCTGAGTATGGTCATGGGGCTGGTTAAACGGCCGTCCGGAAGCGACTTTGTGGTAGATAGAGTAGAAACCTACCGCTACGCTGATGATTACCGCGATAACAGTCAGTGCGTCCAGGAATGCTGACAGGAAGGCTGCAGCCACACAAAAGGCGATTGATAAAATCGCTTTTGAGCGAATCCCAAGTAAAATTTTGGTAAAAATAAACAGCAGCAAATGCTTCATAAAGTAGATGCCCGCTACCATGAATACCAGTAACAGTAGCACTTCAATATTGGCAACCAGCTCGTGTTTTACCTGCTCCGGACTGGTCATGCCAATCGCAACGGCTTCGATAGCTAATAAACCACCAGGTTGCAGCGGATAGCATTTTAATGCCATCGCTAAGGTGAAAATAAATTCCGCGACTAATAACCAGCCGGCAACAAAGGGATTTATTAAAAAGAAAACTATCGGGTTTATTATCAGAAAGGCGATAATGGCAACTTTGTACCAATCTGGCGCTTTACCTAAGAAATTTTTGATAAATGCGCTTCCAAGCGACATGGGCATGGTGATTACTCTTAAATTAGTTATAGATAGACATAGCTCTGTAGCTGCATATTTAATTTTGCAGTAACGTCTGATGAAAGTCTAAACAAAAATCTTTATCAACAATGACTTAGAACAATAAATGGCCGGGTTTTGCCTCTTTTCCTGAACCGTCATTCCCTAAAAACACGCTTTCCTTACGTTGTCAGCAACAATACAGCGGGCGGTTTTTTAGTCAATAATCAAGGTCGAAATGCTATACCTACCTCAACTATTTTGCAGTAAAGATCGTTTGAAGCGACGCTAGCATAACACAAAACATCGGAAAATTTCATTTAGCAGGGTAGAGCAAGAGCAGGCGCGAGTAAATATCACTTGGCTGGTTAAAAATACCACTTTTCAGTAAGTTTATATTGAAATAAATAAAAAATAGTTATGTGAGCAAGTTCTCTTTATATATTTACTAAATGTGAAGTGAATTTTATTTTGATACATTTTGAAACAAATTTAAGCAGCTATTTTGTGAGCAAGTCAGGCTTACTTTGAGCGAAATCAAGTGCATATAAAGTTTTTGCTCTATTTGAGTGGTTGTTACCAGTTTACCAACGGTTTGTTTCCGCTGGATGAAAACTAGTGGTATGATGAGTGCCATTCGACCCGAAAAAATAGAAAACTGGATAAGTACTTAATGGTCATCAAGGCAAAAAGCCCAGCAGGCTTTGCAGAGAAATATATTATTGAAAGCATTTGGAATGGTCGCTTTCCACCTGGTTCCATTCTGCCTGCCGAGCGAGAGCTCTCCGAATTGATTGGTGTTACACGAACCACGCTGCGTGAAGTGCTGCAGCGTCTGGCTCGCGATGGATGGCTGACCATCCAGCACGGCAAACCGACCAAAGTAAACCAGTTTATGGAAACATCAGGTTTGCATATTCTGGATACCTTAATGACGCTGGACGTGGATAACGCGACCAACATCGTTGAGGACTTACTGGCGGCTCGTACTAACATCAGCCCAATTTTCATGCGTTATGCTTTTAAAGTAAACAAGGAAAACAGTGCTCGTACCATTCACACTGTGATTGAATCGTGTGAAGCGCTGGTTGCTTCTGAATCCTGGGATGAGTTTATTGCGTCGTCACCTTATGCAGAGAAGATTCTTCAGCAAGTCAAAGATGACGGTGAGAAAGATGAAGAGAAACGTCAGCAACTGCTGCTGGCCAAAACGTTTAACTTCTACGATTACATGTTGTTCCAGCGTCTGGCATTCCACTCAGGAAACCAGATTTACGGCCTGATTTTTAACGGTCTGAGAAAGCTTTACGACCGGGTAGGCAGTTACTACTTCTCTAATCCGGAAGCGCGCCAGTTGGCATTACGTTTTTACCGTGACCTGCTGGACGTATGTGAAAGCGGTGACCGCGATCAACTGCCAAACCTGATTCGTCAGTACGGTATTGCCAGCGCACAGGTCTGGAACCTGATGAAGACCACGCTGCCATCCAGCTTTACTGAAGACGACAGTTAAGTTGTTATCATTGCTCCTCACCGCTGAAACACATGGCGTGTCAGAGTAGTGAGGAAGGTAAACGCAGTGAGGACGATATAAGCGAACAGAAAAAGCCCGCGTTGAACGCGGGCTTTTTGTTGCTGTGATTGATCCGTCTTGTTGCCTGTTAACGTGGTAAGAACACATAACATAGCAAGGAAGCCGATTGGCGGTTACAAATCTTCGCTGCCGCCTGCTGCCATAAACCAGTTTTTGAGATGGTTTTTCAGATCTTTCAGTTCATCCGGTCCAATCAGTGCCAGACCGAGATCTTCGGCGCGGGTGATGTCGTTATAACGCAGCGGACGGAAGCTGACCAGCATGGCTCTTGCCTGCAGTCCTCCGAGCAAATCACGCAGCGATTCCAGTTTATACAGGGTATCGTCACCGTCATCACGCATGCCTTTGGTCTTACATTCAATGATGTGCAGCTTATTGTTCACGACTGTCGCGACGTCTAGTTTCGTTGCGCACTTCGCGTTCGCCAAGCTGGCGGTAGACCTGCACGTTAAGAGAGCGATCCTGAATGGTTGGCATGTCGTCCTGAATCTGACGTACCGTGCTGTGAACCAGGGTTTCCAGCCATTCACCGTTAGAGAAGCGGCGTGCGTCTTCGTTAGCAAAGGTCAGAATGCCATTCTCGTAGGTTGCGATCTTCGCCTCGACCAGATCGGTCAGCAGCATGTTGAGTTCACGATAGCCTTGTTGTTTTTCTGACAACTCGACATCAAGACACTGCTCTTTACGACACGTGGTGGCAAGATAGTTAAGCGTGGCCAGACCCGGCCCCAATTCCAGTGCGTTGCTCGCCCAGCGTTCACCCAGTTCATACAGTTTCTGGTCAAGCTGCGGAGGCAGGTTGTGCTCGCTGAATTCGCCGCGCGCACCAAAGATGGTCAGATAGTCAGAGATGGTGATCCGGTCCTGCACCTGGGTATCTTTGTTGCCGTCCGGATAGAGCCAGCACAAACGGTCGCTGCTTGGTTCGACGACAAAAATCGGCCAGTGGTAAGTGCGGAACACTTCATAGACGGATAAAAGGCGATGACGTAAGCCACAACTGGCGTTGAGCCTGACTTCCAGATTGCGTTGTTTAAGATCTTCCGCTAACTGCTTAATAGAAGACTTGATTTCAGAGATATTGGAGCCGTTGGGAATTTCAAAAAATTCAGACGTGATGCCGCGTTGAGTCAATACGGTGTGCAACCGCTGATACATGGTTTGTTGCGAATTGTCGCCAATAAAGACGATATGACGACTCTGGGTTCGGTTATCCAGTAACGGAGTGATCAGGCGAACCGGATCCTGATCTATGATGCCAACATGAACGGCCATACGTTATCCTCATGTTTGGCTTGCGAAATTTTTGGAATAGGTAGAGCAAAAGCGTGATGCAAGCCATACTATTCATATAACGATCCCCCACATAAAAAACAAGGGTGACTCCTGATAAAAGTCACCCCTGATAGCGATATTTTACCTGGTCCTTACAAAACCAACCCGGAATTGTCTAAAGCTTGAATCTGTGCACCAGATGACTTTGTTGCCCGGCCAGTTGGGTGAGGTCGCCACTGGTGTGTGCGATGTTGCTCATTGCCTGCAAGCTTTCGTCTGCAATATGATTGATGTCATCAATGCGTTGTGCGATATCACTGGTGGTATCACTCTGTTCAGCTGCGGCCTGGGAGATGTGGGTACTCATCTGGCTTATCTCCATGATAAGCGCCTGAATTTCTTCCATGGTGCTGTTGGCGTTAGAGGCCTGATGTACCGATTGTTCCATACCTTGTTTGCAGCTTTCAATCACCTGACTTGCGGCGTTAGAGCTGCTTTGCAACCTGCCGATCATGTTTTCGATTTCAGTGGTTGAATCGGTGGTGCGCTGTGCCAGTACCCGCACTTCGTCAGCCACTACGGCAAAACCGCGACCTTGCTCACCCGCGCGCGCTGCCTCAATTGCGGCATTAAGAGCCAGTAGGTTGGTCTGCTCGGCTACGCCGCGAATCACATCCAGAATGGAACCAATCTGGCTGCTCATGTTCTGCAATTCTGTCACTGCCGCCACCGAGTCATTCAGGCGGCCCTCAAGCTGCTTGACGGTGCTGATGTTATCGCTCATCACCTGGCGACCCGATTGGGCTGCGCTTTCGACTTGCTGCACCATCTGCAGAGAGCTTTGTGCACTTTGTGCGACTTCTTGGACCGAGTGCGCCATCTGAGTCATTGCAGTCGCCACATTGGCGGTCTGCTCTCGCTGATTGTTGAGCTGCGACTGGGCGTGCTGTGAGGTTGCCTGGTTGTGTCCTGCTGTTTTGGTCAGGTTGTCGGACGCGTCATTGAGTTTAACCAGAATATCTTGCAGGCTGTCAGCCAACGAGTTGATATGACGGCTCAGGCGCGCGAAACTCATTATTATGCGTGATGCGAATGCGCTGGGTCATATCGCCTTCTGTCAGGCTCTCCAGTGTGGTTAGGATCTGTTTGAGCGGTGAACGAACGCTGCTTGCGATGTGGTAACCGATAGCGCCTGCCACCAGGACTACAAGCAAACCAATACCAACGGCTTTGTAAACGCCTTGCTGATAGACTTGGCCGGCGTCAGCCAAGGCCTGGTCGAGATCCTGTGAAGCGCTCTGGTTAAAACTATCGAGCAGCGCCATTGCGTTGTCGACTTCCCGGGCCAGGTTGGTGATATTGGCGTACAGAGCCGCGCGGGCTTTGAGATATTCGTTGTGCTGGTCAAGAACACCCCCTTTCTCACCGATATCCTGAGTGAATTTTTTTACCGGTTCATCAAACACTTTTTTAAGTTCAGGCAGTTGTGAGGTCAGCCCGCGATAGGCGTAGTTAAGATGACTGACGGCTTTATTATTTTTTTGCACCGCACTGTCGACAAACGCCATATCTGAACTGGCCAGCGCATCAGATGTGATCAGCTCGGCATCTTTGAGTTTGATGAAATAGCTTTTGGCCATCACCTTCACTGAAATGCTGCTCTGATCATCCACATACTCCTTCATGCCAATGCTCAGCTCTGAGTGCAGGCGCTGGAATTCACGCACGGATTTTTGCACTTTGCTCTGAGCGGTAAACATGGCTTGATAGTTGTTCATCGCATCATTGGCTTCACCGAAGTAACGGGTTTCCAGTGCATTGAGGGCATTCATTTTTTCCTGCAGATCAGGGTGACTGGCGCTGGCCTGTTCCAGTTGCCCTAATACCTGACTGAAATCTTGTTTGGCCTTATCGAAATCCTGTCGCATGCTGACCATGCGTTCAGCATCCTGAGTCGTCAGAAAATCTTTGAAAGACTTGTCGGCGGTCAGCAACTGAACACTGGTTTTGTTCGACAGTGATACTAAAGGTAAGGCGGTTTTGGACACGCCTTCAAAATTTGAATGAATCTGACTCATACCACTCATCATAATGGCGACCGTGACGGCAAACATTACAATGATGATTGCAAAGCCGGCGTACATGCGCCTGATGACTGAACCTTGCATACGTCTCTCCCTTGTTACATTCATGTTCTGAAATCTCGCAAAGACAGAAAAACTGTCTAAAAATTAATAAAATGAGTCACATTCTATGAATTGAGACGCGCACATTTCATGATCGGGGCGACAAAAGCAGTTTTTTGTGTAAAGCAAACTCGGTTTCTGTTAACTGAACGGTGTTTATTATTGAGCTTTGATCCGCCTTGTCGCATACTCATTCCAACAACGATTATTGCAAACACGTCTGGTGGAGACCTTCATGGCTGAAGAAACAATATTTAGCAAAATCATTCGCAAAGAAATTTCGGCTGATATCCTGTACCAGGATGATTTAGTGACGGCGTTTCGTGACATCAATCCGCGCGCACCAAGCCATGTGCTGATCATCCCGAACAAACTGATCCCGACGGTCAACGATGTCCAGGAAGCTGACGAACTGGCGTTGGGCCGTATGTTTACCGTAGCGAAAAAAATTGCCGAGCAGGAAGGCATTGCCGAAGATGGCTACCGTCTGCTGGTCAACTGTAATTCACACGGTGGGCAAGAGGTTTACCACATTCATATGCACCTGGTGGGTGGCCGCCCGCTGGGACCGCTATTGATGAGCTAATTCCGGCCGGTTACCCGTATCAGTCGGGTAACCGTCTTCATTTCTTAAAGCGGAGTGTGCAGTGAAGTTTGATTTACGACACCTGACGGTTTCGCTTAGCTGTATTTGTCTCAGTGCCTGTGCCAATTTCACTGCCGGCAATCTGTTCAGTCATTACAGCGCGCAAAATTCAGATCTCTACCAGTCATTGCAAGCGGGTGATTACCAGCAGGCGAGCGAAGAGCTGCCTGATTATGTCGCCGGTGACATTCTGGATAACCTGGAAAAAGGCCGGGTCTATTTTCTCAACCAACAGTATCCCGACAGTCAGGCGGCATTAGATCTGTCAGATCAGGCGGTCAGAGAACAGCAGGAACAAGCCACCATTTCACTGAGTGAGAGCGCCGGCAGTATTGGGTCTCTGGCTGTGAATGACAACTTGAATAGCTACACGCCAGCTGATTATGAACTGGGTTTTTTGCATCTTTATTTGGGGTTGAACTATATTCAAAACAACAGATTAGAAGATGCTTTGGTGGAAATGCGCCGCGCTAACCAAGTGCAGGAACAGGCGCGTAAAACTCGGGAAGCCGAACTTGAGCAGGCGCAGCAGGAGCTGGAAGAGAAAGGCGTTACGCCTAATCTTGGCAGTGTGCTGGCCCGTTATCCGGATGGCGGTAAAACTTTGCAGGCGGTACAAAACGGTTATTTGCTCTATCTATCGGCGCTGCTGTACGAGGCTGCGGACGACCCGAATAACGCGTATGTTGATTACCGACGCGCTCTGGCTGTCGCACCCG
Organism: Vibrio sp. CDRSL-10 TSBA; assembly: GCA_039696685.1. Classification (NCBI taxonomy): domain Bacteria; kingdom Pseudomonadati; phylum Pseudomonadota; class Gammaproteobacteria; order Vibrionales; family Vibrionaceae; genus Vibrio; species Vibrio sp. CDRSL-10 TSBA. The sequence continues at coordinate 1,128,284 of CP155566.1, forward strand.
ATAACCGGGCGGTGATCGACGGCACTTTGCGCGTTGCCAAGCGCTTGGGTATGCAGCAGGATTTGCAACAGCTCAAAGCGCGTTATGGTGATGTGTCGTCCTTGTCGGAACAACAGGGCCGGGTCATTGTATTGGATGAACAAGGTGTGGTTCAGGCGCTTGACAGCTGGCGTTTATCTTTACCGCTTTTTGACAGCCGGGGCAATACGGCGTTGTATTCTATAGCGTTGCCGTATTATCCCAAGCAGTCTCGGTCTCAATTTGCACCGTTATTATTGAACAAGCAGCCGTTGAACAGTGAGCGACTGACTGACGTGGATCTGATGGCGCAACGTGATTTGTCCGAACGCATGCCCAAAATGGTGATTCGTCAGGCGTTACGTGTCGTGGCTAAAGATCAGGTTCGCAAAGAAACGACCAAGGGTGATGGCCTGGGCAATCTGCTCTTTAACGTCCTCAACACGTTAACCGAGCAACCGGATACGCGCAGTTGGCTGACATTGCCTGCGGCGGTAAATGCGACAGAGCAGACGGTTGCCGCTGGTGAGCAAGCCCTCGAGGTGGAAGGGCGCACCTATACTTTCAATGTACCGCAACAAGGTACAACCTTGGTGTGGCTGTCGCGTCAGGGGCGTAACGCCACAATATGGCATAAACAACTGGGAAGATTGTGATGAAAAATTGGTTTGTCAGTGTATTGGCCGCTCTGGCGCTACTGGGCTGTGCCGATAATACCGCAGGTTTACGGGTAGACGGAGCGACTCAGCGAGTGCTGATCGGCGATAACGTCCTGGCCGGGCGTCTGCATATCGAAGATATCTCATCCAGCATGGTTAACGGCCATACCCGGGGTGTGGTTCGTCTTTTGAGTAATTACCGGGGTGATCAGAATCTGCAATACCGCTTTTACTGGTATGACGCTCAGGGATTAGAAGTGAACACTCAGCCTGGTGCCTGGAAACAGATCGTGATCCATGGTGAAGAGACAGTGTCGCTGTCTGAAGTGTCGGTTAAACCGGACGGTACACAGTTCCGGGTGCAAATTCGTGCAGCAAATGATTAATTTGTAGTTTAAGTTTAGAGGAAGCGTCATGAAAAAAAGTGTTATTGCATTGCTGGGTCTGGTAATGCTGTTAGGTGGCTGTGCTAACCGGGTCAGCTATGGTGATGCACAAGCGGTTGAAACCGTTACTGTGGATTTCGGTTCTACCGATTTGCAAAAAATTGCGGCGGACATGGTCGACAGCATGATGATGTCAGGCTCAGTGGCTGCCATCACCCGCGACTCTCGTCCGATTGTTTTTGTTGAACGGATTAAGAACAAAACCAGTGAGCATATCGACACCGAATCTGTGACTGACACTATCAGCACCAAGCTTCTCAATTCGGGTAAGTTCCGTTTTGTGGATATGGACCGTGTCGAATCAGTACGTGATCAGCTTAAGTTCCAGAACAATGATGAACTGGTCAACCAGAGCACCGCAATCCAGTTCGGTAAAATGGTCGGCGCGGAATACATGCTGTACGGCAACCTGTCGAGCATTGTGAAAAATGCCGGTAGTGACAAAGACGTTTACTACAAAATGACCATGCGTTTGATGGATCTGAAGACTGGCCTGATTGAATGGGCGGACGAAACTGAAATTCGTAAACAGCAGTCTAAGAGCCTGTTCGGACTGTAAACCGTCAGTAACCCGGTGACTGAATACTATGAGGTGAGTCATGGCAAGAATGTCATGGAAAGAAGCATGCAAGCTGGATCCGACCCTGCAAGGGTTGACTCACTTTTTTAGTTTCCCGCCTGAATACGCGCAAACGCTGACAGGCGGTCTCACCAACCGCTGCTGGAAAGTGGTCTGTTCGCAAGGCAACGCGTATGTCTGGCGGCCGACGACACTCATCACCAAAGCCTTTTCTATTTCCCGTTATCAGGAATACCAAATTCTTAAAGCCATCCAATCCAGTCAGCTCAGCCCGGCCGCAATGCTGGTCAACGAACAGGGGTTGCTGGTGGAATGGATAGAAGGTGACTCGCTCACCGATCAGCTCTCCTTTGATGGTCTGCTGCGTATGCAGGCGCGTATTCATGAACTGGCCATTAATCATATTCCGGTGGTTCCGTTCAGTTTCACCGCCCGGGTTGATCACTACTGGATGCAGATAAAGCCAGAGCTGAAAACGGAGCAGGTCCGGGCCTTGTATGAAGACTGGCGTAATCCCCCTAATCTGGCCGAGGTTGCCCAGTGCCTGTGTCACTTTGATCTGGCGGGCTACAACATGGTCAAAACAGAATCGGGTAACAAGGTCATCGACTGGGAGTATGCCGGTATTGCCGATCCGCGCCTCGATTTGGCATTAAGCATCAATGTGGCGGGAGAGAAGATACTCGATGCGGTGTTCCGTTATTGCCAGCTGCGTGAAATTGAAGATGTCGATAAGTGGGTCAGCGGGGTGAAAGCCTGGCTGCCAAGAACCAATATGATGGCTTTGCTGTGGTATCTGCTGGCCTACCAGTTGTGGGGTGATGAAGAGTACCATCGGCAGGCGCTCCATTTGCAGGAAACGTTCTGTTGATAGGATCACGCTTTGCAGGCTTTGCGCTGTCAATCCGGTAAAAGATTCATCAAAGCCTTACTGTTCGTGGTAGATTAAAACCTTAAGGGAATTGGGGGATAATATGATTATTTATTTGCATGGGTTTGATTCAACCAGCCCGGGAAACCACGAGAAAGTTCTGCAACTTCAGTTCATCGACGACGATGTACGTTTCATCAACTACAGTACGTTACATCCCAAACATGATATGCAGCATCTGCTGAAAGAAGTCCATAAAGCCATCGAGCAGTCGGATGACCCGCATCCGATCATTTGTGGTGTTGGCCTGGGGGGCTACTGGTCTGAACGTATCGGCTTTCTGTGTGGTATTAAACAGGTAATATTCAATCCGAATCTGCATCCGGAGCGCAACATGGTCGGCCGTATTGATCGCCCGGAAGAGTATGATGACATCGCAACCAAGTGTGTTGAGCAGTATCGGGTTAAGAACAAAGGCCGCTGTCTGGTGGTGCTGTCACGTAATGATGAACTGCTGGATAACAGTCAGACAGCCGCTGAATTACAAGATTACTATCAGATCATCTGGGATGATGCCCAGTCACACAAATTCAAAAAGATTTCCCATCATCTCCAGGCGATGAAAGCGTTTAAAAATGCCTGATTATATTGGATGAAATCAGTTGCAGCGGTCCGCGTTATGGGCCGCTTTTTCATCTATTGGTGTCGCTTTCGAGCTATGATTATTGGCTTGCGTGGCGCATTTAGCTCTATATAATGTCGGACTAACAAAAAAATTTGATAGCCGTCAAAAAAATACAGTAAGAGCAAGAAAGCAAACTTGCCCGAAATTCGCGTCCCGGGACGCCTTTTAGCCGATATCCAGGCCAAAATTTGTGACGATAGAACACAGTGAAACCTCAGACAGGCATTGATACCCAAACGACAGTTTAAACAGATTCCGCTCGGTATGAGTTTTCGTGCCGAACCATAAAAATTGATCTATGTTTTTTGAGGATTGTTGTTGTGACACGCATTATCGTAGTAGGCGGTGGCGCGGGTGGTCTTGAGCTTGCAACCAAGCTGGGACGTACCCTTGGCCGTAAAAACCGCGCAGAAATCACGCTGGTAGACCGTAATTCAAGCCATCTGTGGAAACCTTTGTTACATGAAGTAGCAACGGGTTCTCTTGATGAAGGCGTTGACGCACTGAGTTACCGTGCGCATGCGAAAAACCACTGTTTTGATTTCCAATGGGGTAGCCTGGAAGCCATTGACCGGGACAATAAAACCATTCAGTTAAGTGAACTGCGCGACGAGCACGGTGAACTGCTGATGCCAACCCGCAAACTGAGCTATGACCTGCTGGTGATGGCGATCGGTTCCACTTCTAACGACTTCAACACGCCGGGTGTACGTGAAAACTGTATTTTCCTGGACAGCCCTGAGCAAGCCCACCGCTTCCGTACCGAAATGAACAACGAGTTCCTCAAGTTGCATGCGAAGAACGGTAACGGTACCGTCGATATCGCGATCGTTGGCGCAGGTGCGACCGGTGTTGAATTGTCGGCAGAACTGCATAACGCGGTGAAAGAGCTGCGTACTTATGGCTTTGGCGATCTGGATTCCAGTAAGCTGAATGTTAACCTGATTGAAGCCGGTGAACGTATCCTGCCTGCACTGCCGCCACGCATTTCTGCTGCAGCCCACAGTGAGCTGACCAAGCTTGGAGTGACCGTGCGCACTGCCACTATGGTCACTCAGGCGGACGAGGATGGCCTGACGACTAAAGATGGCGAGAAAATCTCGGCGCAAATCATGGTTTGGGCGGCAGGCATTAAAGCCCCTGACTTTATGAAAGATATCGCCGGTCTGGAAACTAACCGCATTAACCAACTTGTGGTGAAAGACACGCTGCAAACCACGCGTGATGACAACATTTTTGTTATCGGCGATTTGGCCCAGTGTACCCAGGCGAACGGCTCATTCGTTCCGCCTCGTGCTCAGGCCGCACACCAGATGGCGTCTCAGGCGTTTAAAAACATCGTGGCTAAGCTCAACGGGCGTGAAATGAAAGCGTACGTGTACAAAGACCACGGTTCTCTGGTTTCTCTGAGCCGTTTCTCCACAGTCGGCAGCCTGATGGGTAACCTGACCAAAGGTTCGATGATGGTCGAAGGCCGCATTGCCCGCGTGGTATACATCTCGTTGTATCGTATGCACCAGATGGCGCTGCACGGTGTGGTCAAAACCGGACTTATGATGCTGGTCGGACGCATCAACCGCGTACTGCGACCAAACCTGAAGTTACATTGATTCAAGTTGTACCGATAACTGAAACGCAAAAAGCCCCGCCAGGGGCTTTTTTATATCCGGAATTGCTAAGTTGAAGCGTTGTTATGCTCTTAAGCTGTTCTGGTTATCCGCCGCTCTGGTTTAAATGAATAGGTTTAAGTGAGCGGGTTTGAGCGAAGACGTCAGGGGATCAAAGCAAACACGATACCGTCTCTGGGCTGGCCGTTAAACAGGTAGCGATTACGAGCCAGGCTCTCTTGCTGCGCGCCACAGGCTATAGCGAGACGTTGGCTGGGGACGTTATCCGGGTCACAGACGATTTCCAGCCGGGTCAGTTTCATGTGGCTGAAGCAGTACTCAATCAGAGCGTTCAGCGCCTCACGGCCCACACCCTGTTGCTGATGATGGTCAGCAACCCAGTAGCCAAGGCTGGCCATATTAAAGGTGTGATAGAACTCGTTAATGGCGACCATGCCAAGCAGGGTTTGTTGCCGTTTGTCGAAAATACCAAAACCGTAGGAATCGGCCTTCACCCAATTGAGGCGGGTGGCCAGCACAAAACGCTCGGCTTCCAGATCAGAAAAGTCAGCACTGCACCAGTCTACCCATTGATGCAGTGACGGTGACTGACGCACACAGTTTGCTAACTGCTCAGTTTCATCGAGAGTGATTAAGCGCAGCTGCAGGCGTTGGGTGACTATCTGAAAATCAGGGCTCATAGCGATAACCTGGTTTTTTGCCATAAACATAAACGCCCGCATGGGGCGTTTACACAGATATCTTTACTGGCTGTCGGCGACTTTACGTACCTGAATGATCATGCCCATCAGCGGGTGATCCAGATAGTGGGTTTCGCTGCTGCGCATACGTCGCTTCTGGTCCATGCGGTAACTTTTCAGGAAAGACTCAGTTTCCACCTGCGGAGAGACGGATTCGAGATTACCGGACTGCACGGTCGCGCCTTCGTCCTGCGGGTTCAGTGCCAGGCTTAGCGGCGAATCTTTGATGATGACGTCACGCACACTCGGTTCTTTCAGGTCGAGAGTGGTTTCGGCGTACAAGTAATGCTGAACATAGATCTGCAGCGTGCCATCAAGTTCGTACAAAGGTTTGGCGACGCTCTGTTCGATGACATCATTGACAGGTATTGCCGCATTTTTTTGTCCGGCCTGGCTGCCGTCAGCGCGAAACTCTTCTGAATAGTCGCGGCCGGCCCGGATATGAAACACCGGCGCGGCAGCGCGGCCTTCATCACCCTGACGCCATGCTGTGTGCATCAGCACTTTAAAACCAGCGTGGTTTTTCAGGCGCTGCTCCTGATCATTGAGCTGATATTGCGAAGCTGGCAGCATGGTCACGCCTTTACTCTGGCGATAACCGGCGTCGCTAAAGCTGCCGGCACGTTTCATGCTAATTTCTGGCAGGTTATCCGGCCAGGATTCACTGACTTTCTCTGCATCAACTGCCCGTTTGAAAATGATCACTTCAATATCAAACTGTCGTTGAGCCAAGCTTGGCATAGAGACAAGCAAAAGCAGTAGTGGGATCAGTTTTTTCATTATGACTCCGTCATTCAGTGCAACGCACTTGGTTCATTATGCGTCCGGCGCTTACGCTGCGCCGGTACGTTTAAGCTGCTGGTAGCAGATTTTGCTGAAACTCTTCCAGCATATTTGCTACGAACTGAATTCGCTCTCGGCGATCGACCAAAGGTATGGCAAATTTGAACTTGGTCGGCCCTTCCATCGAAAATTGTTTCGGCTGAGACTGCAATAGTTTAACCAAAAACATCGGGTTAATGTCAGCATTCGGATAGAACTCAATGTAGCCGCCTTTCTCGTGCGCTTCAATTTTACGGATTTTCAGCGTGGCTGCATCCAGTTTCAATTCGGCAATCGAGAGCAGATTCAGTGCTGCATCAGGTAATTTGCCGAAACGGTCGATAAGCTCGACTTTCAGTTCGGCCAGTTCATCACTGTGGCTGACGCTGGCGATCTGTTTATACATCGACAGACGCGTGTTGATGTCCGGAATGTAATCGTCCGGCAGCAGTGCCGGAATGCGCAGCTCCACTTCGGTTTGCTCACGCAGCAAATCATCCAGTGACGGCTCTTTGCCTGACTTCAAAGCTTCAACCGCTTGTTCGAGCATTTCCATGTACAGCGTGAAACCGATCGACTGAATCTGGCCGCTTTGTTCATCACCGAGCAGCTCACCGGCACCACGAATTTCCAAATCGTGCGTCGCGAGGGTGAAACCGGCACCGAGATCTTCCAGTGAGGCGATCGCCTCCAGGCGTTTCTGCGCATCCTTGGTCATCGCTTTCGGATGCGGTGTCAGCAGATATGCGTACGCCTGGTGATGCGAGCGGCCAACCCGTCCGCGCAACTGGTGTAACTGCGCCAGACCCAGCGAATCCGCCCGGTTCATGATGATGGTATTGGCGGTCGGGACGTCGATACCGGTCTCGATGATGGTGGTACACACCAACAGGTTAAAGCGCTGGTGGTAAAAATCGTTCATGACCCGTTCCAGCTCGCGCTCGCGCATCTGGCCGTGGGCAATGGTGATACGTGCTTCCGGAATCAGCTTCTCCAGATCAGCGGCGACTTTCTCAATCGTCTCGACCTGATTATGCAGGAAGTAGACCTGGCCGCCACGCATGATCTCACGCAGTGCAGCTTCACGGATGACGGTATCGTCACTTTCCCGCACAAAGGTTTTGATCGCCATGCGGCGCGCGGGCGGCGTGGCAATGATAGACAGATCACGCATCCCGCTCATCGCCATATTCAGCGTACGTGGGATAGGCGTTGCGGTCAGAGTCAGAATATCGACATCGGCGCGCATCGCTTTGACTTTTTCCTTCTGGCGCACTCCGAACCGGTGTTCTTCATCTACGATCAGCAGACCCAAATCGGCAAACTTGATCTCGCTGGAAAGCAGTTTATGAGTACCGACCAGGATATCGACTTTACCATCGGCCACATCCTGCAGAATTTGCTTCTGCTCTTTGGCCGATTTAAAACGCGACAGCACTTCAACCCGGATGGGCAGATTGGCGAAGCGGTCACGGAAGTTCTCAAAGTGCTGCTGGGCGAGCAGGGTAGTCGGCACTAACACCGCCACCTGCTTGTTGTTGTCAGTCGAGACAAAAGCTGCGCGCATCGCTACTTCGGTTTTACCAAAGCCGACATCACCACACACCAGACGATCCATCGCTTTTGGTTGGCACATATCTGACAATACCGCGTTGATCGCCATCGCCTGATCGTCGGTCTCTTCAAACGGGAAGCCGGATTTAAATGTGGCGTACTGGCCGCGGTCAAGCTGGAATTTATAGCCTGGCTTGAGCTCGCGTTTGGCGTACACATCAAGCAGTTTCTGCGGCCACGTCACGGACTTTCTCTGCCGCTTTACGGCGCGCTTTGGCCCAGGCTTCACCACCCAGTTTATGCAGCGGCGCAGCTTCTTCCGCACCGCCGGAGTAGCGGCTGATGAGGTTGAGCGACGACACCGGTACATACAACTTGGCATCGTTCTGATATTCGAGGGTGACGTATTCGGTGGTCATGCCGCCCGCTTCCAGCGTCTGCAGACCAAGATAACGTCCGATACCGTGGTCGATATGCACTACCGGTTGGCCAGGTTTAAGTTCGGCCAGATTACGGATGACCGTATCGCTGTTGGTCGCTTTGCGCTCTTTTTTACGTCGTTTGGCAACGCGGTCGCCCAACAGGTCGCTTTCGCAAATCAGCGCCAGTTGCTGATCGCCGAAAATAAAGCCGTGTTCGGCCGAGCCCTGAATCAGGGCAAATTTTTCATCGCTACGGCACGCCGTGGCAAAATCAGGCTGGCTGATCGGGCGCAGCTTGATACGTTGCAGCAGCTCCAGCAGAGCTTCACGGCGACCTTCCGACTCAACAGAGAAGATGATTTTGCCGGCAAACTGTTCACTGAACTGACGCAGTGCGGCCAGCGGCTCTTTGTTCTGATGCTGTACCGCTACATCCGGCAGCGGGCGGATGTCCGGATTGACCCGGCCCGCTTTCTTTTCCACCGCATCAACCGAAACGGTCAGTTGCGGCAGGGTTTTAAAGCGCGCAAATAGTTCGTCTTTTTTCAGCCACAGTTCGTGCGGCGGTAACAGCGGGCGCAGCGGGTCAACTTTGCGCTGATCGTAGCGGTAATCAACATCTTTGAGGAAGTGATCTACTGACTGTTCCAGTGCGCCGACGGTGATGAGCTGACTGCCCTCGGGCAGGTAATCAAACAGGGTTTCGGTGTGCTCGAAAAACAGCGGCTGCCAGTATTCGATACCGGCCGGCCAGGTGCCTTTCGACACCTGCATGTAGACAGATTCTGGTTCGCGGCGCGCTTCAAACCGTTGGCGCCAGCGGGTGCGAAACTCTTCAATGGCCTGCTCGTTGGACGGAAATTCATGCGCCGGCAGCAGACAAATCTCCCTGATCTCTTCGATCGAGCGCTGGTTTTCCGGATCGAAGGTGCGGATGGTGTCGATCTCGTCATCGAAAAAGTCGATCCGGTACGGATCGCTGCTGCCCATCGGGAACAGATCCAGGATTGAGCCGCGGCTGGCATATTCACCTGGCCCGAACACCTGATCAACATGGCGATAGCCGGAGTTATCCAGTTGCACTCGCAGTTTGTCGAGCGAGAAACGGTCACCCTGTTTCACCATCAGAGTATGTTGCAGCAGAAAATCACGTGGTGACTGACGTTGCAATAGAGTGCTGACCGGAACGATGGTGATACCGCGGGTTTGACCCGGCAGTTGGTACAGGCGTGAAATGCGCTCCGATATGATCTCCTGATGGGGAGAAAAACTGTCGTAGGGCAGGGTTTCCCAATCCGGGAAACAGCGCCACTCCGGCCTGGCAGAATTGCTCGATTTCTTGTTGTAGTTTCAGCGCGCTTTGTGGATCAGGCACCGCGAGCAGAGTGTGGCCCGGATGCTGGTTGGCCAGCTCGGCGATCGCCAGCGCCAGACTGGCGCCGTGCAGATTACCAATGTGTTTTTTATCGCCCGCCCCGGTGGCCGACGGCAAAGAAAAAAGAGTATGTGTAGTCATGTTAATAGTTATGATTTTTCTCGGTCTAAGGAGCGTTGACGCAGCAGTTTCTGTTGCTGATGCAGGGCCGCTTTAATCAGCAGGTCCTGGTCCGTGTCGCGCAGCAGGGTGTATTTCACCGTTGCCATAAAGTGGCCGTCTGCCGGTTCGCAGGTCACAACCTGGCCATAACAATAAATGGCGGCAGCCGGATATTCCAGAAACAACTTAGCACGAACCAACTGGCCCGGGTTGACGGCTTGAGTGCTTTTATAAGTGAACTGACTGGCGCCAAATCCGGTAGTATGAGTGCGGAAGCGCGAGTCATCCTGCTGTGACAGCATAAAACTCAGCAACAGGTTGAGTTTGGAGTTCTGGGTTTCCAGTAGCTGGATAACATTTTTGAAATCGCTGTTTTTCAGTTCCAGGCGCGCCGCTTCACTGAGTTGATCAAGCTGACTGAATTCACTGGCTACAATAAAAGGTGCCGGAATTTCCGCTTCGAAATCGGTGGGAGAAGGCAGGTCATAGTCAGCCGCTAACGGCTCAACATTGACTGTCAGTGCGTGGTGTACGGTAAAATATTCTTGTTCTGTCATAGTCGGTTCCTTCTCACCTCTGTGTTGATTATCGTCATACAGTCCAACTAATCAAGGTATGTCATTGTTATTGGTGTGAAATAAGCGCCCTCTTACAGAGATTTAGCAAAGAAAAACTACAACCTTGCGCGGATTATCGTTACAGTAGCGCCATCCTATTTGATTGGTTTTAATTATGTTTCATCCGATTTCGACCTTTATCGGCCTGCGTTATTTGCGTGGTCGCTCCGGTGACAGGTTTAGTCGATTCGTTTCTTACATGTCCACTGCCGGTATTACGATTGGCGTGATGGCTTTAGTGACCGTGCTTTCGGTGATGAATGGCTTCGAAGCGCAGTTGAAGAGCCGTATTCTTGGTGTACTGCCTCAGGCCGTGATTTCTCAGCAGCAGGATAAAACCGCGCTTACTGAGCAGGCTCCTGAGTTTATCCGTACTTTGTCGACTCAACGCGAGCCCGAACCTGTGGTGCGCAGTGAGGCTGTGATTCAGAGCGCGTCTGAGCTGTCGGCCGGGTTGTTGGTCGGGATTGCACCGGATCAGGACGACCCGATTGGGGATTACCTGATCGCAGGTCGTTTGGCTGCGCTGCAGGAAGGGGAGTACCGGGTTTTCCTTGGTCACACGCTGGCACGCAACCTCGATGTGTCGGTGGGCGATAAAGTGCGCCTGATGGTGACCAGCGCCAGCCAGTTTACGCCGCTTGGCCGTATTCCGAGCCAGCGTAATTTCACCGTTGCCGGGATTTTTAATACCGGTTCGGATGTAGATGCCCAGCTGATGATTGCGCATTTGCACGACGCGGGTAAATTGCTGCGCTTTGATGATCACACCGTTTCCGGCTGGCGCCTGTTCTTCGATGACCCCTTTGTGGTCGGCGATCTGGCCCAGCAACCGTTACCCGAAGGCTGGCAGTGGAGTGACTGGCGTGACCAGCGTGGCGAACTGTTCCAGGCAGTACGGATGGAAAAGAACATGATGGGTCTGATGCTTGGACTTATCGTTGGCGTTGCCGCATTCAACATCATTTCTGCGCTGATCATGGTCGTGATGGAAAAGCAGTCTGAAGTTGCGATTCTCAAAACTCAGGGCATGACTAACCGTCAGGTGCTGACCATCTTTATGGTACAGGGCGCGAGCAGCGGCGTGATTGGCGCTATTGTGGGCGGCACCCTTGGGGTGTTACTGGCCAAAAATCTTAACGCAGTGATGGAATCGACCGGGGTTGCGCTGTTCCCTATGGGTGGCGAACTGCCGGTGGTCATTAATCCGCTGCAAATCTGTATCGTAGTTGTGCTGGCGATTTGTCTCAGCCTGCTGGCGACCTTATTCCCTTCTTACCGGGCATCTTCTGTTAAACCCGCCGAGGCTTTACGTTATGAATAACCTTTTACGTTGTCACCAAGTTTGCAAAACCTATCAGGAAGGGGATCTGGAAACGCAAGTGCTGAAAGGGGTCAGTTTTGAACTCAAGCGTGGCGAACTCGCATCGATTATCGGTTCATCCGGCTCGGGTAAAAGTACCTTGCTGCACATTCTGGGCGCACTGGATGACGCCTCCGAAGGCGAGGTCGAATTTCTCGGTCAGCAGCTCAGCACGCTGAGCTCTAACAAGCAGGCCAGGATTCGCAACCAGCATCTGGGTTTTGTGTATCAGTTTCACCATCTGCTGGCGGATTTTACCGCACTGGAAAATGTTGCGATGCCTTTGCTGATTGGTGGTAAAAAAGTGGCGCTCGCCAAACAGGAAGCGGAAGCGTTATTGGCCCGGGTCGGTTTGTCACATCGTCTTGAGCACCGCCCGTCCGAGCTTTCCGGTGGTGAACGGCAGCGCGTTGCGATTGCTCGTGCTCTGGTGAATAAGCCGGACCTGGTGCTGGCGGACGAAACCGACCGGTAACCTGGATCATAAAACCGCACTGTCGATCTACGATCTGATGCGTGAGCTGAACCGCGAATCGGGCACTGCATTTCTGGTTGTTACTCACGATGGTGAACTGGCGGCCAAAATGGATCGCCAGTTGCACATGCAAGATGGTCTGTTGCTCAATGCAGAGGGGGCGTGAGTGTTTAGTTCTCTCTCTCTGTTTATCGGCGGCCGTTTTAGCCGTGCTAAACAGCGCAACAAGATGGTGTCGTTTATCTCACTTTCTTCGACGATTGGGATTGCAGTCGGTGTTGCCGTGATCATCATTGGTTTATCGGCGATGAACGGTTTTGAACGTGAACTGCAAAACCGGGTGTTGTCGGTGATCCCGCACGGTGAATTTGAAGGGGTGAAAGGCCCGATCAATGACTGGCAGACACTGATGGCTCAGGCGACCAAGAGTCCGCAGGTGGTGGCTGCTGCGCCTTATGTCAAATTTACCGCGCTGGCGGAAAAAGGCACCCAGCTTAAAGCGATCGAAGTGCGCGGCGTGGATCCGCAGCGTGAGCGGGCGGTGTCCCGTTTGTCTGAGTATGTGACTGATGAGGCCTGGTCGCAGTTTGCTCCCGGACAGCAACAGGTCATTCTCGGCAAAGGTGTGGCCGATCAGCTTGGTGTCGGCGTCGGTGATTATCTGACACTGATGATCCCGGGTAGTGACGGCTCTGCCCGGGTGCAGGCGCCGCGCCGGGTGCGGGTTCAGGTCAGCGGCTTGCTGGCGCTCAATGGTCAGATTGACCACAGCCTGGCTCTGTTACCGCTGCAAGATGCCCAGCAGTATGCCCGTATCGGCGATGCGGTCTCGGGAGTGGCAATTAAAGTCACCGATGTGCTCAATGCCAGCCGCATTGTGCGCGATGTCAGCCAGACTCTGAACGAATATGTCTACCTGCGCAGCTGGCAACAGAAATTCGGCTTCCTGTACCGCGATATTCAGATGGTGCGTACCATCATGTATCTGGTCATGGTGCTGGTGATTGGAGTTGCCAGCTTTAATATTGTTTCGACTCTGATGATGGCGGTCAAAGATCGGGCAGCAGAAATTGCGATCCTGCGTACCATGGGCGCTTCCGATGGTCTGGTAAAACGGATTTTTGTCTGGCAGGGGGTATTTTCCGGTGTGCTGGGCAGTATTGTCGGCAGTATCTTAGGGGTACTCATCGCCTTTAATCTGACCACTTTAATCAAAGGGCTGGAGTCATTGATTGGTCACCATTTCCTGTCCGGCGACATATACTTCGTCGATTTCTTGCCATCACAGGTACAAAGTGGTGATGTACTGCTGGTTTCCGGAACGGCGATTGTTCTCAGTCTGCTTGCCACCTGGTATCCGGCCAAACGAGCCAGCAAACTTAATCCGGCCAGTGTACTGAGCAGTAAATAACGCTTTAGCCATCAAGAGAATCATTATCTACGACTCAAGATAGCAGGCACAAAAAAGGACCTTTCGGTCCTTTTTTTGTGCCTGTGAGTCAGCGATGAATTGAGTGACTGCTGGTTGTAACCGCTGCGCATTGCGTTACTGCGAATATCATTTGCTCAACTTGTATGTGCTGAGCAGGTGTGCGCTTAACGGTTTCTGGTTCAGCAGGTCTTTCTCAACAAGCATTGCAGAGCAAAATACCGGCTCTGTCGTAAACCCGGCAAAATCACTCAAAGCCAGCGACAAATCAGGTTAGATTTTGCGGCAGTTTGGTTACGCGGCGTTTTTGCCAGCTGCGCACCACAGAATAACGCCACAAACCGCGGATACCGAAGTAGCCGATGATTGATGACACCACAGCGCACACACCACAGCCGAGTAAAAACGGAGGTCCAATGGTACTCATCTGTTGCATGATGAAGTCCCAATTGAGTTCAAAATGGAACGGCTGGGGTGGCACATTCATTAACCAGGCACCCAATTTATACGCAAAATAAAAAATAACCGGCATGGTTATCGGGTTTGTGATCCACACCAGAGCAATGGACAGCGGCAGGTTAACGCCACAGGCGATAGCCAGTCCGGCCGACATAATCATCTGGCTTGGCAGGGGCACAAACGCCATAAACAGGCCAACTGCAAACGCACCAGCCGCTGAGCGTCGGTTAAGACACCACAGGTTGGGGTTATACAGCACATTGCCAAAAACTTTTAATGCCTTTTGACGTCTGATGACATCAGGGTTAGGCATGAACCGCTTAATGTATTTTCTTGGCATCGGGGAACATGACTCTCTTTTCGAATTACTGGACGCTCGCTTCGTTCTCGCTCACCATACTGTCAGCGCCTTACTGGCCGTGGATGCCGGGATGGGGCGTTGCACTTTTATGCCTTGCATTGTGCTTTGCTGCTCTTACTCTGCCACAATGGACGGGCAGATTGAGAGGAGTGGGAGGGATTGCGTTCGCCGTGCTGGTTATCATAACACATGCACAGTTAGTGAGATCTCAATCCAACACTATTTTTCAAGCAGGGCAAGATATTACCATAAAAGGCGAAGTTGACAGCTTTTTTAAACAAATTACTTACGGATATGAAGGAAGTGTGGTAGTCAGATCAATAAATGGTCAAGTTCTGCCTAAGTACCAATATCCAACTATACGCTTAGTATCGCCCGTGCCGCTTTATCCGGGCGATGATTTTGAATTTTCTGTGACGGTAAAGCCTGTGTACGGCCGCCTGAATCAAGTCGGTTTTGACCTCGAATCTTTCTATTTTAGTCAGGGCTGGGTTGCGCGGGCAACGGTGCAACGGGCGTCCTCATTTCGTATCGTGTCTAATGCCAGTTGGCGCTCAGAACTCTATCAGCAAGTAAGGGCATGGACGGAACATAGTCAGGCTCAAGGCCTGGTGCTGGCACTGACATTTGGCGAGCGTGACCTGATTTCAGATCAGCAGTGGCTCTCTCTGCGTGACAGCGGCCTGATTCATCTGGTGGCGATTTCCGGGTTACATATCGGTATGGCATTTGGCATCGGTTATCTGCTTGGCCTGCCTCTGATGCGTATTCATCGCCATCTGTTGTGGAGCCCGATGTTACTTGGTGCTTGCCTGGCTCTGGGTTATGCGTGGCTGGCCGGTTTTACCATTCCCACCCAACGTGCACTTATTATGTGCTGGCTGAACGTAGCGCTGACGGTCAGCCGGGTTACTGTCACTGCGCCGCAGCGTCTGTTGCTCACTTTGGCTGTGGTTTTACTGCTGGCGCCGTTCTCTTCCCTCAGTCGCAGTTTCTGGTTATCGTTTCTCGCGGTCGGGATTGTGCTTTATCACGTGTGTGACGCGGCTTCGCAGCGTCCCTGGTGGCAAAAGCTGCTTTATAGCCAGTTCAGTCTTACGTTGCTGATGTTGCCGGTTTCCGCGTTTTTCTTCGCCGGATTCAGTCTCAGCTCGGCCCTGTATAATCTGGTGTTTATTCCCTGGTTTACTCTGGTGATTGTGCCCGGACTATTTATGGCGTTACTGCTGAGTCAGATACTACCTGACAGCGTTTGGCTCTGGGATTGGGTTGATATCAGTTTTATCCCGCTCGATTATGCTTTGGATTGGGTTGGTCCGAGCTGGGTTTCGCTCAGCCAAACCAGCAGCTTAGTGCTGCTGAGCGGCCTCGTGCTGTGGGTCATACGTGAAGTGTTCAGTCGCCGTCTGCTGCTGGCCATCGGTGCGCTGTTTGCGGCTCACTGGTTGTCGATACCGAATAAGGACGACTGGCGGGTTGATGTGCTGGATGTTGGGCATGGCCTGGCGGTGATGATAGAGCGCCATGACCACTATCTGTTGTATGACACTGCAAGCAGCTGGCCGGGTGGCAGTTTCGCCCGTAGCCTGATTGAACCGTTATTGGTGTACCGGCGGGCCAGGAAACTTGATGGGGTGATTATTAGTCATACTGATAACGATCACGCCGGCGGTCTGGCCGATATTATTGAGCGTTTGCAGCCGGGCTGGATCATTGGCAGTCAGCAGAACCCTGACTGGCTGGCTTGCACTAAAGGGCAGCGCTGGCAGTGGCAGGGGCTGGAACTCACCGCCTTGTGGCCTCCTGCGCAAGTCTCGCGGGCGGACAATCTTCACTCCTGTGTGATACGGATTGAAGATAAAACATTCGGTCACTCACTGCTGTTGTCCGGTGATGTGACGGCAGTCGGTGAGTGGTTACTTAGTCGCGAGCCTTCTGCGGTGGCGAGTGATGTGATGATCGTTCCACATCACGGCAGCCAGACCTCTTCCAGCTCAGGCTTAATTGGCAGGGTTCAACCTGAGATTGCGATTGCGTCACTGGCTAAAGGTAACCAATGGCATCTGCCTCATCCGCGCGTGGTCGCCCGCTATCAGGCGGCTGGTGCGCAATGGGTTGATACCGGCGCGAGCGGCCAGGTTTCATTGATATATCGAGCACAAACTCGTCACTTATCGACCATGCGCCAAAGTACAGCTTCGACTTGGTATAGGCAGATGCTGCGTAAAGAGGTAGAATGAGCGCCAATATTGTCATCAAAATAAAGCCTATCTATGTCACTGAATTCTGACGAAACAACCTGGCAAACCTTTAAACGTTTGTGGACCTACATTCGCCTGTACAAGTCAGGGCTGGTGGTCGCTGTCATCGCACTGGTTGTTAATGCGGTCTCTGATACTTATATGATTTCTCTGCTGAAGCCTCTGCTGGACGAAGGTTTTGGCAACAGTGAGTCCAACTTTCTTAAGACTCTGCCATTTATTATTCTCGGCCTGATGTTGGTGCGCGGTATGAGTGGTTTTGTCTCTTCTTACTGTCTGAGCTGGGTGTCAGGCAATGTCGTGATGCTGATGCGTCGCCGGATTTTTAACCAGTTCATGCACATGCCGGTCAGCTTTTTTGACCGTGAATCGACAGGTGGTCTGCTGTCGCGCATTACCTACGATACTGAACAGGTTGCCGGAGCAACCAGTAAAGCGCTGGTCAGTATTGTGCGTGAAGGCGCCAGTATTGTTGGTCTGTTAGTACTGATGTTCTGGAACAGCTGGGAGTTATCGCTGGTCCTGCTGGTGGTTGCTCCTCTGGTTGCGGTAGGCATCCGTGTGGTCTCAAAACGTTTTCGTAAGATCTCGAAAAGCATGCAGACGACCATGGGCCACGTCACGGCGTCGGCTGAGCAGATGCTGAAAGGCCATAAAGTGGTGCTGAGCTATGGTGGTCAGGATGTTGAGCGCAAACGTTTTGAATCAGTCAGCAATAAGATGCGCCAGCAAACCATGAAGCTGGTTTCTGCTCAGGCAATTGCCAACCCTGTAATTCAGATGATTGCGTCGATGGCGCTGGTAGCGGTGCTTTATCTGGCGAGTTTCGACTCGATCCGTGAGCAACTGACACCGGGTACCTTTACTGTCATTTTTTCGGCGATGTTTGGCCTGATGCGCCCGCTGAAAGCACTGACCAACGTTACTTCAGATTTTCAGCGTGGTATGGCGGCAAGTTCGACGCTGTTTGACCTGATGGCGCTGGAGACAGAACGTGATAACGGTTCTTTCCACACCGAAAAAGCGCGTGGTGACATTGCGGTGAAAGATGTGACCTTCACCTACCAGGGTAAAGAAAAGCCGGCCTTATCTCATGTGAGTTTCGATATTCCGCAAGGCAAAACCGTGGCCCTGGTGGGGCGTTCAGGATCGGGTAAGTCAACCATAGCGAACCTGTTTACCCGTTTTTATGATGTCGATTCTGGCTCGATTGAGCTCGATGGCCGCGATGTGCGCGATTATAAGCTGACTAACCTGCGTCAGCACTTCGCGCTGGTTTCGCAAAATGTCCATCTGTTCAACGATACTATTGCCAATAACATTGCTTATGCGGCGGAAGGTGAATACAGTCGCGAGCAGATTGAAGCGGCGGCGCGCCTGGCGCATGCGATGGACTTTATCGATAACATGGCCGATGGTCTGGACACCATGATAGGTGAGAAACGGGGCCAGCTTGTCCGGTGGTCAGCGTCAGCGTATTGCGATTGCTCGTGCCTTACTGCGTGATGCACCGGTACTGATTCTGGATGAAGCGACTTCTGCGCTCGATACTGAATCAGAACGTGCGATTCAGGCGGCGCTGGATGAACTGCAGAAGAACAAAACTGTGCTGGTTATTGCGCACCGTTTGTCTACTATCGAACAAGCAGATGAAATTCTGGTTGTGGATGAAGGTGAAATTATTGAACGTGGTAAACACGCCGAGTTATTGCAACAAGATGGTGCTTATGCACAACTGCATCGTATCCAGTTTGGTGAAGGTTAAGCGCTTGCTGGTGAGCACATCATGATCGAGAAAATTTGGTTCCACCAACACCCGATGCGATATGTATTGTGGCCGCTGTTGTGGCCACTGAGCCGGGTGTTCGGCATGATAAGCCGCTCACGTCGCCGCGACTTTGAATCGGGGAAGAAAAAGCGTTATCACGCGCCGATTCCTGTGATTGTGGTGGGTAACATTACCGCAGGTGGTAACGGTAAAACACCGGTGGTGATCTGGCTGGTGGAGACGTTGCAAAAGTTAGGCTACAAGCCGGGGGTGGTATCGCGCGGTTATGGTGCCAAAGCACCGCGTTATCCATTGCTGCTACAGCACACAACGCCGACCGCGCACTGCGGTGATGAACCTAAACTGATTCAGCAGCGTACCGGGGTGCCGGTCGCGGTCGATCCGGTGCGGGCCAACGCAGTGAAAGCCTTGTTGGACCAGGATGTGGATATTGTGGTGACCGATGATGGGCTGCAACATTATGCCCTGGAACGGGATATCGAATTTGTGGTTGTGGATGGCGTACGCCGGTTTGGCAATGAACAGATGATCCCTTTGGGGCCACTGCGCGAATCCTTGCGTCGCCTGAAAGAAGTGGATTTTATCATCACCAATGGCGGTGAAGCGCAGGATGGCGAAATTGCCATGACACTGCAGGCAGATTTGGCCGTCAATCTGGTGACCAAACAACAGTTGCCGGTGAGTGAACTGGGTAATGTAGTGGCCTGGGCCGGTATCGGTCATCCGCCCCGTTTTTTCAACACCTTGCAGCAACTGGGCGCAACGCCTGTAGTGACGCACAGTTTTGCCGACCATAAGAATTTTGATGTCTCCGAGCTCAAGGCGCTCGCCATGCGCGGAGACAACGTCATAATGACAGAAAAAGATGCCGTGAAATGCACCGGCTTTGCACAGGATAACTGGTGGTATCTGCCGGTATCTGCGCATATTGCAGCCGAAGATGAACAGTGCATTGTGGAAACTATTAAAGAGGTAATGGAACAGTATGGATCACCGTCTGCTTGAGATTGTCGCTTGCCCGGTATGTAAAGGCAAACTGACTTACGATAAAGATAATCAGGAACTGATTTGCAAATTAGACCGCCTGGCTTATCCAATCAAAGAGGGCATCCCGGTCCTGCTTGAAACTGAAGCGCGCACCATGTCGATGGATGAGGGACGCTAATGTCTTTTACGGTCGTTATTCCTTCCCGTTACCAGTCAACCCGCTTGCCGGGTAAACCGCTGGCTGACATTGGTGGTAAGCCGATGGTGCAGTGGGTTTACGAACAGGCAATGCAAGCTGGTGCGGAACGTGTCATTGTCGCAACAGACGATGAGCGGGTGAAAAGTGCCGTTGAAGCGTTTGGTGGTACGGTGTGCATGACCTCTGCTGACCATCAGTCAGGCACTGAGCGCCTGGCGGAAGTGGTGCAACTGATGGGTATCGAAGATGATCACATCATTGTTAATGTGCAGGGCGACGAGCCGCTGATCCCGCCGAGCATTGTGCGTCAGGTCGCGGATAATCTGGCCGCCAGCAGCGCGCCAATGGCCACGCTGGCAGTGGAAATCAGCGATGCTGAGGAAGTGTTTAATCCAAACGCGGTTAAAGTTGTCACTGACAAGGATGGCTATGCGCTGTATTTCAGCCGTGCCACGATTCCCTGGGATCGTGACAATTTCGCTCAGGACAAGAACATCGTTCAACCGCTGATGCGCCATATAGGTATTTATGCTTACCGTGCAGGTTTCATTAATACCTACATAAACTGGCAGCCGAGTCAGCTGGAAAAAATCGAAAGCCTCGAGCAGTTACGGGTGCTCTGGTACGGCGAAAAGATTCATGTCGCCGTGGCCCTGGAAGCACCTCCGGCGGGGGTTGATACTCCGGAAGATTTGGCCGCAGTACGCAAGATCGTTGCTGGTTGAAAGATCTTTGACGGCCGCTGACCCGCGTGGTTACCTGGCAGCCCGACCTAAATGCAAAGCCCCAGAATACTGGGGCTTTGTTATTAAAGTGAGTGTTAGATGTTGTGTTTTTTTGCCCGGATCAGATGTTACTGTCGTAATCATTCTTCTTTGGGCAGGTTGAGAGGATCTCTCGTCTTCCTGTTTCTTTGACCTCCTCTAGTTTGACTTCAAAACCCCATAGACGGTGCATATGTTTCAGCACCTCCTCGTAGCTTGGATCTAAAGGAATTCTATCTTGTGGAATGTATTGCAGGGTGAGCGAAACGGTCACCTCTGACATCCACGTTGTAGACTTGAATGTTTGGTTCTAAGTTACTGAGATTGTATTGGGAAGCCAGTTTTTCTCGAATCTGGCGATAGCCCAGGTCATCGTGGATGGCACTCACCTCGATAAAGTTTTTATGGTCATCATCGCTGATCGCAAACAGTTTAAAATCGCGGATCAGTTTGGGTGATAAGTACTGACTGATAAAGCTCTCATCTTTGAAGTTATGCATCGCAAAGTGCACGGCATCCAGCCAGTCACTGCCGGCCAGTTCAGGGAACCATTCCCGGTCTTCATCAGTGGGCTCTTCACAGATGCGGCGGATGTCGCGGAACATGGCAAAACCCAGTGCATAAGGGTTAATACCGCTGTAATAAGGGCTGTTGTAAGGCGGCTGCGCCACCACACTGGTGTGGCTGTGCAGAAACTCCAGAATAAACTTATCTGAAACCAAGCCTTCGTCGTACATATGGTTGAGGATGGTGTAATGCCAGAAGGTCGCCCAACCTTCGTTCATTACCTGAGTCTGTTTCTGAGGATAGAAATACTGGCTGACTTTGCGCACGATGCGCACGATCTCGCGCTGCCAAGGCTCAAGCAGAGGTGCATGCTTCTCGACAAAATAGAGAATGTTTTCCTGCGGTTCACTCGGGAAGTGGCGCTGGACTTCTTCTTCCTGGGCCTTTTTTGGTACGGTGCGCCATAAGGCGTTAACTTGCGATTGCAGATAGGCCTCACGTTCTTCCTGACGCGCTTTTTCTTCCGCTATCGAGATCTTTTCCGGACGTTTGTAACGGTCGACACCGTAATTCATCAGCGCATGACAGGAGTCGAGCAGTTTTTCGACGTCCGCAACACCGTACTTCTCTTCACATTCGGCGATGTAATTTTTCGCGAACAGCAGATAGTCGATGATCGAACTGGCATCGGTCCAGGTCTGGAATAAGTAGTTCCCTTTGAAAAACGAGTTGTGACCATAACAGGCGTGGGCCATAACCAATGCCTGCATGGTGACCGTGTTTTCCTCCATTAAGTAGGCAATACACGGGTCGGAGTTAATTACGATCTCATAGGCCAGACCCATCTGGCCGTGTTTGTAGTTTTGCTCGGTCTGGATAAACTTTTTACCGAATGACCAGTGGTTGTAGTTAATCGGCATACCGATACTGGAGTAGGCATCCATCATCTGCTCTGAGGTAATCACCTCAATCTGGTTTTGATAGGTGTCTAACCGGTAATGCTCTGCCACCCGTTTAATTTCGGTGTGGTAACGCTCCAGCAGGTCGAAGGTCCAGTCCGGACCATCCGGCAGCAGCTTACTTTTTGGCTTACGCTTCGGCGCGGCTTTGGTTTTCGTCGTCATATGCGCTCCCCCTTATGCCGTTTCCTTGTGGAACAATTCTCTGAACACAGGGAAAATGTCTTCCACACTGCGGATATTTTTCATGGCAAAATTACCAAATGAAGGCTGGAGTTTTTCGTACTCGTGCCAAAGTGTCTGATGTGAACGACGCGTGATCTCGATGTAAGCGTAATACTGACAACACGGTAACAGCTTATTGGTCAGCAGCTCTTTACAGCGCGGCGAGTCATCGGCCCAGTTATCGCCGTCCGAGGCCTGAGCGCCATAGATGTTCCATTCACCAAGCGGATAGCGTTCCCGGATGATTTCATCCATCAGTTTCAGCGCGCTGGAGACGATGGTACCGCCGGTTTCCTGTGAGTAGAAAAACTCATGTTCATCGACTTCTTTTGCCTGAGTGTGGTGGCGAATAAACACTACTTCCACGTTTTCATAGGTTCTGGTCAGGAACAGATAGAGCAGAACATAAAAACGTTTGGCGATATCTTTGGTCGCCTGATCCATTGAGCCGGACACGTCCATTAAACAGAACATCACTGCCTGGCTAGAGGGGACCGGGCGTTTTTCATAGTTCTTAAAGCGCAAATCGAAAGTATCAATGAACGGGACGCTGTCGATTTTCTTGCGCAGATCGTCGATCTCCTGCTTGATGCGACGCTCTTCAAGCAGCTGTGCCGGTTCACTGTTTTGAATCCGGTCCAGCTCCAGCTCCAGCTCACGCATCAAACGGCGTTTGCCTGCTGTCATCGCAGTACGACGGGCCAGCGATTGCTGCAGTGACCGCACGATAGCGATATTGGCCGGTACACCGGCTGTCTGGAAACCGGAGCGATGATTTTTCCACTCGGTGATCTTGTTGAGTTGGTTTTTTTCAAGGTTAGGCAGTTCCAGATCTTCAAACAGAATATCGAGATACTCATCTTTGGAAATCTGAAATACAAAATCGTCCTGACCTTCGCCGTCCGGGCTGGCTTCACCCTCACCCGAACCGCCTCCCTGTCCACTTTTTGGCCGTTCAATTTTGTCACCGCGGGTGAACTGGTCATTGCCGGGGTGAACGCGTTCTCTGTGCCCGCCTTTACCTTGATGGAAAGATGGCTCTTTGATGTCACGGTTCGGAATCGAGACATCTTCACCGGTTTCGGTATTGGTGATTGAGCGACGATTAACGGCATCGGCTACCGATTCCTTAATCTGCTCCTTGTAACGGCGTAAGAAACGCTGTCTGTTGACTGCGCTCTTGTTCTTACCGTTCAACCTTCTGTCGATAAACTGCGCCATGAGATTCTCCCTGTAAACATCCCTCAGTGAGCAATCATTTGCTCCTATCGCCTGGGGCATTCCCTGAACTGATAGATGAGGGACGGTCGTGCCGTCACTCTCATCTGACCGGAGTCAGGTGAGGCGCTTGGGGCGCCTTCACCTTTTGCTCAGGGGTGGCTGGCTGTTAAGAGGATTTACGCACGCGTAAATACCACTCAGACAGCAAGCGTACTTGCTTCTCTGTATAGCCTTTCTCCATCATACGAGCGACAAAGTTGTCGTGTTTTTTCTGATCTTCAGAAGAGGTTTTCGCATTGAAAGAGATAACAGGAAGTAACTCTTCGGTATTGGAGAACATTTTTTTCTCAATGACCGTACGCAGTTTTTCGTAACTGGTCCAAACCGGATTCTGGCCATTGTTGTTGGCGCGGGCACGCAATACGAAGTTAACGATCTCATTACGGAAATCCTTCGGATTACTGATACCGGCGGTTTTTTCAATTTTTTCCAGTTCACTGTTCAGCGCTGAGCGGTCGAACAGTTGGCCGGTTTCCGGATCTCGGTATTCCTGATCCTGAATCCAGAAATCAGCATACGTGACGTAGCGGTCGAAAATGTTCTGACCGTATTCGGAGTAAGACTCAAGATAAGCGGTCTGAATCTCTTTGCCGATGAACTCGACATAACGCGGTACCAGATAACCTTTGACAAATTCCAGGTAGCGATCAGCGGTTTCCTGCGGGAACTGCTCACGTTCCACCTGTTGTTCTATCACGTAGAACAGATGTACCGGGTTAGCTGCGACTTCGGTCTGGTCGAAGTTGAATACGCGCGACAGGATCTTAAAGGCGAATCGGGTCGACAGACCGGCCATACCTTCGTCAACACCTGCGTAATCGCGATACTCCTGGTAGCTTTTCGCTTTCGGGTCGGTATCTTTCAGGGTTTCACCATCATATACCCGCATTTTCGAGAATATGGATGAGTTTTCCGGTGCTTTCAGACGTGACAGTACACTGAACTGAGCGAGCAGATCTAAAGTGCTTGGCGCGCACGGCGCGTTGGACAGCTCACTGTGATCGAGCAGTTTCTGATAAATTTTTACCTCTTCAGAAACGCGCAGACAGTATGGTACTTTGACGATGTAAACCCGGTCGAGGAATGCCTCGTTGTTTTTGTTGTTACGGAAAGTCTGCCATTCTGATTCATTGGAGTGAGCCAGAATCATGCCGTCAAACGGTAGCGCAGACAAACCCTCTGTACCGTTATAGTTGCCTTCCTGAGTTGCGGTCAGCAACGGGTGCAGCACCTTAATTGGCGCTTTGAACATCTCAACGAATTCCATCAAACCCTGGTTGGCACGACACAGAGCACCTGAGTAGCTGTAGGCATCAGGATCGTCTTGTGAGAAGTGCTCAAGTTGACGAATGTCGACTTTACCGACCAGAGATGAGATGTCCTGGTTGTTTTCATCACCTGGTTCGGTTTTCGCTACTGCAATTTGATCCAGGATAGAAGGGCGTACTTTGACCACTTTAAATTTGGTGATGTCGCCGCCAAACTCATGCAGACGCTTCGCCGCCCAAGGTGACATAATTGAGCGCAGGTAACGTTTTTCGATACCATACTCTTGTTGCAACAGGTCGCCGTCTTCGTTGACGTCGAACAGACAGAACGGGTGGTCGTTGACCGGGCTGCGTTTACCGTTGGCGGACAAAACGTAGATAGGCATTTGTTGCATCAATGCTTTCAGTTTTTCAGCCAGCGATGACTTACCACCGCCCACCGGACCGAGTAAGTACAGGATTTGTTTGCGTTCTTCCAGGCCCTGGGCCGCGTGTTTCAGGTAAGAAACGATTTGTTCAATTGCCTCTTCCATACCGTAGAAATCTTCGAACGTTTTATAGCGCGAAATGACCCGGTTGGAGAAAATTCGGCTCAGGCGAGAGTCTTTGGACGTATCCACAAGCTTGGGTTCGCCAATGGCCATCAGTAAGCGCTCGGCAGCATTGGCGTAAGCACTTTTGTCTTCTTTACACAGAGCCAGAAATTCCTGAATGGAAAGCTCTTCGTCCTTGGCTGCTTCATAGCGTGCCTGAAAGTGGTCAAAAATACTCATAGTAATTCCCCTCTAAAAATGTCGTAGTGACATACAACCGCTTAAAAACACAATTCCCTAACAACTTAAGCCTAGTTCGGTATTCTCGATTTTGCTTAGAGATTATGTATTTATTTCAATTTCGTGATTGAAATTACGTCTCACGCTCACAATGTTTTTACGGTGAATATGAACTAAATGTTCAATTGTTCTGCTGGATATATCCTCAGCAAAAGCAGTGCCATGAAGGGTTGGTCAGGATGAAAAGTCACCGGATTGGGACGGAAAAACGAGAAAAAGAGGGGCAAAGATTGTGTCTGCATAGGGCAAGACGTATCATCATTATCTCTTAAACATATGCAACGAGTTCACAAAGTATGCGATTAAACTCTACTTCGTTAAGCGTGGCTGCGGCTGCGCTGCTGATGGCAACAGCAGCTCAGGCCGAAAACTCTCCGTGGTCTGTAGGGATGGCGGCGGCGTACTCGCCAGCGGTTTATAAGGACACTGATTCGGATCGCACGGTTATCCCTGTGATTGGCTATGAAGGCGAACACCTGTTTTTGCGCGGCTTCAATGCTGGGTACCGTCTGTTCCCTCGCGGATCAGAGCAAAATATCATTTTCCGCCTTGCTTATGATCCTCGTACATTGCAGCCGGAAGATTCGGATGATGCGCAGATTCGCCAACTGGACAAACGTAAATCCACTGTACTCGGTGGGGTAAGCTATCAACTGCGTACCCTGGCGGGTGTATGGGAAGCGAGCTTTGGTGGTGACGTGGCCGGGCGTCATAATGGTATGTACGGTGAGCTTGCGTGGCGCATGCCATTTAATTTCGGCAACTGGGGCCTGACCCCGAGTATCGGTTACTCGTACAACTCCAGTCAGCTTAATAACCATTTGTACGGGGTGTCGAAAGCGGAATCAGACCGTACCGGGCTGAGAGAATTTGACGCCGGCTGGGACGGACAATACTTTATCGGTGCTTCCGCTTACTGGCAGATCACTCAGAATATTCAGGTTAACGGTGGTATCCGTTATTCGAATCTGGACAGCAAAGTGTCTGACAGTCCTGTGGTCGGTTCCAGTGCCGCGACCATGGGTACAGTCGGTATTATGTACCAGTTCTGATAGTCACATCTGATATCAGGTATCTCACTAAAAACAACAAGGCCGGAGTTTATCCGGCCTTGTTGTTTGTTCTGAAATTTGTTTGTTCTGAAATTTGTTTGCTCTGAACCTTGTTTATTCTCAACCGCTGTTAAGACAAGGGTGTTCAGGCATTGACGATTTGACGCAGTTCAGCCGCTGATAAATGGTACTGACGCGGGCAGGTACGCCATGTCACCAGCATACGACGATATTTGTCCAACATCGGTACCTGGCTGTTAAAGTGGTGATCGCCTTTGTCAAATTGTGGGTACAGTCCTTCTGAATTGACCAGAAAGCGCACATAATTGACCAACGATGCTTCGGCGGCGAGATCAAAGCCAAGGAAGTTCAGGCGACGCTTATCCACGTCAGCGCGTTCGGCATCTTTGAGCAGATTGTGGGATTCCTGCATCGCGTGGTACATCTCCATAATGTCGATGACTTCGCGACATTGAGCTTCAGACAGGCATCCGAACTCTTTATTGAGTTCACACATCTGCAGCTCGTAACCACGTTCTACAATGGTGCGCAGACGTTTGTATTGAGCGGCATTGGCCGGATCGAGCTGAGACATTAACTGGTACTGGTTAGACAGGATAAGACGTTGTGCGTTAGTCATTTCCATCGCTGGCCTCACTAAAGTTAAACTGTGTAATTTTTCTGAATTAAGATTACCAGTTTTCATGATTGACCAATCTTGATCTGACCACGTATCTGCGTCAGAAAATCAAAATTATCTTTTCCGTCTTTGATCAAATTCCGCCTTAGTCCGTTACAGACTACGCAGTCACGCATGCTCTGTCTTGCAGGCACAAAAGGTAACGAAAGCAGCGTTGCGGATTACTTGTTGTGATAGTGATTGTAAATGTAATCCCGATCTGAAAAGACTCTCAGCCATTCGGGTTTGAATACCGACAGGACAGCCAGCGCCATGCCGTTAAGTAACCCTTCCGGAAAGGCGATCAGCGGAGCCAGCATCAGGTAATTATCGACGATGGTCGCCCAGTCGTAACTGCTGAATGTATATTGATACAGCGAGTTTGACACCAGGTGCAGTACGGCTGTCAGACCGCCGTTGAAGAAGCCGGCCACGAAAATAAACACAAAAATATTTCGTGGCAGATGATGATAACTGAGGGCAAAAACCGCGTAGCTGATTAAAATTGGCAGCAGTGCAGACGTCACCAGTGTATGCAGCGCGTCAGCGGCACTGAGGCTGCCGACGGTCATCAGGGCACCAATAACCGGGATGGTCAGGAAGTAAGCACAGCGCCAGCCGTACATCATGGTTAATGTTGTCAGGGCGAGAAAATGAATGTGCAGATCCTGTTTGACACTGGCGCGTGCTGACCAGAGCAGAAACAGGGCGAAGATGACAAAAAAGGTCAGATGCTGAAATGATTTATCATCGCTGAACTTGGGCCAGAAATTGGTCCTTACATCGCGTAAGGCAATGACAGCAAAGGTCAGGGCGATGATCAGAGACAAGACAGTTTCAGGCTCCACGTAAACTCCAAAAAAATACCAGCATCAGGCTGGTATTTTTTACGATTCGCGGCGCAGATTGAATCAGTATTTTACATTTGAGTGATACTGCTCAAGAAACTGCCACGATTTTATCCATGGTTTCTTTGCTCGGCGGATTAACGCCCTCAAGCGGATACTCTTCGCCCATCGCTTCCCATTTGTGCGCGCCCAGTTTGTGATAAGGCAGCAGTTCTATTTTCTCGATGTTGTCCATATCCCGGATGAACTGGCCAAGCAGGTGGGCAGACTCTTCGTCATCGGTATAGCCCGGTACCACGACATAACGCAGCCAGGTGGTTTTACCCAGTTTGTGCAGATAACGGGCGAAGTCCAGGGTACGTTTGTTGGAGACACCCACCAGATCCTGATGGATTTCATCCTGCATCTGTTTGATGTCGAGCATCACCAGATCGGTTGCTTCCAGCACTTCATCGATAACAGGTGTGTACTTACGAATATAACCGTTGGTATCGAGGCAGGTGTGCATGCCCTCCGCCTGAGCCGCGCGGAAAAAGTCACGCACAAATTCAGGTTGCAGCATCGATTCGCCGCCGGAACAGGTTACGCCACCGCCGGATGCGCGCATAAAGTGACGGTAGGATTTAGCCTCTGTGATGATTTCATCAACGGTCACTTCCTTACCGATATGGGTATCCCAGGTATCGCGGTTATGACAATACTTGCAACGGAATAAGCAACCCTGCAGAAAAATAATGAATCGGATTCCCGGACCATCAACGGTACCGCAAGACTCAAAAGAATGGATACGACCAGTAGTAGACATAAGTTGCTCTCGTTTGCTGACTGTTTTCGTTATTTTATTACAAAAGGGGGGATGAAAATAGCTTTACCTTACCTAAAGTGAGGTTAAATTTGCGTGCTACACCTCGCCACTGAGTGTCCATTCTCAGTATTGAATTTTTTATGAATCAGTAGGTTGTTACTATCACTGTGCTAAACAGAACACCGGCAGCTGCTGCTGTCGATATTGAATACATGTGATGCCTGTTGAAAGAAAAAATCCCCGCTCCTGTGGAGCGGGGATTGCGCATTAACAGAGTATGTTAATCAGCTCAGTTATTACAGTGACTCAGTGAAAGTACGAGCGATAACGTCTTGTTGCTGCTCAGTCGTCAGAGAGTTAAAGCGCACTGCGTAACCCGATACACGGATAGTCAACTGCGGATATTTCTCTGGGTGTTTCACTGCATCAAGCAGAGTTTCACGGTTCAGTACGTTCACGTTCAGGTGCTGACCACCTTCGATACCCGCTTCGTGGTGGAAGTAACCATCCATCAGACCAGCCAGGTTCGCTTTTTGCGCTTCAGTATCTTTACCCAGTGCATTTGGTACGATAGAGAAGGTGTACGAGATACCATCTTTCGCATCTGCAAACGGCAGTTTACCGACTGAAGTCAGAGAGGCGACTGCGCCTTTCTCATCACGGCCGTGCATTGGGTTAGCACCCGGTGCAAATGGCGCGCCTGCTTTACGACCGTCAGGTGTCGTACCTGTTTTCTTACCGTATACCACGTTTGAAGTGATAGTCAGGATAGACTGAGTCGGAATCGCGTTGCGGTAAGTTTTCAGTGCACGAATCTTGTTCATGAACATAGTGACCAGCTGACAAGCGATATCATCAACACGAGGGTCGTTGTTACCAAATTTAGGGTAGTCGCCTTCGATTTGGAAGTCGATCGCTACGCCGTCTTCGTCACGTACCGGTTTCACTTTCGCGTACTTGATTGCAGACAGAGAGTCAGCCGCAACAGACAGACCAGCAATACCACACGCCATAGTACGTTTCACGTCCAGGTCATGCAGAGCCATCAGAGACGCTTCATAGCTGTATTTGTCATGCATGAAGTGGATAGCGTTCAGTGCAGTGACGTACTGTTTTGCCAGCCAGTCCATGAAGTGGTCCATGCGTTGCATCAGGTCGTCGTAGTCCAGAACTTCGGCGCTGATTTTTTCCATCTTAGGACCGACCTGGATTTTCAGTTTCTCGTCCACGCCACCGTTGATGGTGTACAGCATGGTTTTTGCCAGGTTGGCACGAGCACCGAAGAACTGCATCTGTTTACCGACCACCATTGGTGATACACAACATGCAATGGCGTAGTCGTCAGATTCCATGTCCGGACGCATCAGGTCATCGTTCTCATATTGGATAGATGAGGTGTCGATAGACACTTTGGCGCAGAACTTCTTGAAGCCTTCAGGCAGGCTCTCAGACCAAAGCACAGTGATGTTTGGCTCTGGAGAAGGCCCCATGGTGTACAGGCTGTTCAGGAAGCGGAAGTTAGTACGAGTGACCAGTGTACGGCCGTCAAGGCCCATACCGCCCATAGATTCAGTTGCCCAGATTGGGTCACCAGAGAACAGCTCATCGTACTCAGGAGTACGCAGGAAACGTACCATACGCAGTTTCATGACGAAGTGGTCGATCATTTCCTGAGCTTGTTCTTCAGTCAGTTTACCTGCTTCGATATCACGCTGAATGTACACATCCAGGAAGGTTGAAGTACGACCCAGAGACATGGCTGCGCCGTTCTGAGATTTCACTGCAGCCAGGTAGCCGAAGTAAGTCCACTGAATCGCTTCTTGAGCGGTTTCAGCCGGACGAGAAATATCGTAACCGTATTTTGCGGCCATCTCTTTGATTTGGCCAAGCGCACGGTGCTGTTCAGCGACTTCTTCACGCAGTTGCATGGTCAGTTGCAGATCTTCGCCATTTTCGAATTTCGCTTGCAGAGAGCTGAACTGAGCAAATTTATCTTTCATCAGGAAGTCGATACCGTACAGAGCGATACGACGGTAGTCACCGATGATACGGCCACGTCCGTAAGCATCTGGCAGACCGGTCAGAACGCCGGACTTACGACATTTGATGATGTCAGGTGTGTAGATATCAAATACACCCTGGTTATGAGTTTTACGGTACTCGGAGTAGATTTTTGAAACTTGAGGATCCAGCTCACGGCCGTACACTTTACAAGAGCCCTCAACCATGCGGATACCGCCG
The DNA here is from genome assembly GCA_039696685.1 of Vibrio sp. CDRSL-10 TSBA. Taxonomy (NCBI): domain Bacteria; kingdom Pseudomonadati; phylum Pseudomonadota; class Gammaproteobacteria; order Vibrionales; family Vibrionaceae; genus Vibrio; species Vibrio sp. CDRSL-10 TSBA. The sequence continues at coordinate 1,159,648 of CP155566.1, forward strand.
TTAGGGATGATGGCACGTTTCAGTGGTTTTTCAGTCTGAAGACCAACAATCGTTTCCAGATCTTTATTGATGTAGCCTGCATCGTGAGCAGTGATGGTAGAGATAACTGAAGTATCAAAATCAACAGGAGCGTGAGTTGAGTTTTCCTGTTTGATGCCTTCCATTACCTGTGCCCAAAGCTTGTTGGTTGCTTCAGTACCTTCAGAAACAAGGAAAGATTCGTCGCCTTCGTACGGTGTGTAGTTCTTCTGAATGAAATCACGAACGTTTACTTCGTTTTGCCAGTCACCTGCTGCAAAACCTTCCCAAGCTTTAGCAAATTGCTCTGCCATGACATACCTACCTTTTTAGTAGCAAAAAATATACGTACTGTTTCGCCGTTGAGCCAGCTATCTCTCTGACAGGAGAGAAGCAGTACACTCTTAATAACAATATCTGTATTCAAATTTACTTCTGTATCCTAATCCACTCTATGAAAAAGATACTCATCTGTTTGAATATAGATATTGGTATTTGTTTCCCTTGATTTGCAATTTAAGCTAAAAAAAATCCGCAAACCTTAAACTAAATCAATAAAAGTTAAAAAATTAAAATAAAGTTTGGGTAGTGACTGGCACTACCCAAGAATTTTGCTGATTTCGCCGCTGTCAGCCGCTTAAAGTCACGGACAGAAGCGCTATCAATGCTGTTGGTTTATGCCATCTATCAGTGCAGCCATGCCTGTAAGCCGTACTGGCTTTCCAGCATGCCCACAGCAAGCATAGCCACTAAACAGACAATTAACACACCACCCGGAATGATCACTTTATCAACAAAGGAAAGCTTAGCGGCGCGCTCTTTGTCGCCAATCAAACCGTTGTTATCCAGCAGCATAGTCAGTGCCCAGGCCAGAACCGGGTTAACCACAGCAGAGCCGAAAATACAGATACCAGCTGCTTGTGACGATTTGGTGTCTTTAATCATTTGCATGCCAGCTTCCAGCAGCGGCAGGAACACACCAACCAGCAGAGCACAGCGCATCACTGGTGGCCATACGGCAACGTCCATCGGGAAGCCAAGAAACCGCGATGGTCATGACCAGCAGACCAAGAATAATGGCGCCGCCTGGAATCGGACGTTTAGCGATAGCCGCAGGAATCATATAGGTACCCCATGACGAGGTGATGTTACCGCCACCCAGTGCGGTGCCCACCATCTGACGAACAGAACACATGGTCATGGTGTCATCGACATCCATCAGCACTTTTTCAGTCTTACGCGGATAGTTGAGTTCCTGGAAGATGCGGTGACCGAGAAAGTCCGGCGACCACATTGCAACGGCCAGGATGGCAAACGGCAGCGAAGCGATGAAGTGTTGCAGATTTGGCAGACCCAGCATCCAGCCTTCTGTGGTTGATCCCCACCAGTAGACCGGGTTCAGGTTTGGCAGACCCATCTGGGTTTCAAAACGCAGATCAAAACCTGCGCCAAGTACCATGGCAATCACCAGTCCGCTCATGGCACAGACCGGAATAGCCAGCCAGCGCAGACTGAGCTTAGCCAGAATCGCGTAGATAACGATGTTGATACCCAGTACGACTAAGCCGACATAACCCATGCTTCCCGCCACGACATCCGCAGACTGCAGGCTGGTGGCCCAGGTTTGAATCGACGTAATCTGACTCATGGTTCCGGTAAAGCCAAGGAAGATGAGCAGACCACCGGCAGTACCTTCAGAGGTCAGGTTGACCAGCTTGGAGCCACCTTTAAAGTAGCTCAGTAATAAACCGAATACGCCAAGCAGAATAGCCAATGCAAGAGGGTGAGCACCGGCCAGTGCAATAGAGCCGATAAGAGGGATCATTGGTCCGTGGTTGCCTGCCAGGTTGGCACGCGGGTTAATAAAACCTGAGGCCAGCACACAGAAAAACAGCGCCGGCAGCAGCATTTCGACCCGGGAGACTTCGATAGCGAATTCTTTACCCAGGTTAATGTGGTCCCAGGCCTGAGTCAGGCCGTCGGCCCAGGACATCATCACCGCAGAATACATCGCGATGATGCCGATAGTACCAGCCAGAGCGGGTACCAGGTCTTCCAGTTCAAAACGAAAATCACGTCCGGGCAAATTGAGACCGAAACGGCGCGGTTTCATGATTTGCAGTTCGTGATCCAGATAATCGGAACGGCTTGCAAACTCAGATGCAGGACGATGGAGCTCACTGTAGCTCTTTTTGTCGATGTCTGAGCGCTCTAGGTTGGCTACGTCTGACATAGATTCCTCATATTTTAAAGTAAGTGATTTTTGATTTAATTTTGAAAAACACGTCGTTGTTCAAAGGGGGAAAACGTTCACCGCACGGGTTGAGTGCCGGTGTGGAGACAGTTAACCCTATAAAGTTGATGGTATTATTAATACTTTTATTAGTGGCGAGTTTAACGTGCTTAAATCGGGGGCTGATTGATCTTGATCAGGTAAAGAACCGAAATGAAAGAAAGCTACATATCGGCAGAGAAATCAGCAACATAACGCTCAGTCATCAGGAAAATATATTTCAGAGTGTAATGTTTACTACGATTTCTAAAGTGGAACACAGACATTTAGCAAAACGTGAAATGTGTTAATGATAAATTTAGTACTAGCTCGTGTTTTTACGAAAATGTTAATAAATCTGAGTGGAATATTGTGCTTGTACAATGTGTTTATATGCGTATTTTGAAGATGAATTGGCTAAAATATGAATTTATACTCAGATAAAACAACTAAATATCATTGTTTTGTAGGTTAATAATTTGTTGCATGTTAAGAGTGACAATGCTAGTTTGTATCGAAAATTAAGAGCGAAAGCTCGACAGATATAAAATTCAGGGAGTTAGAGCGCATGACAGATGTACCAGCGCTGGATATAAAAGACCTGCACAAAACTTTTGGCCAGAATGAAGTACTGAAGGGCATTTCTCTTCAGGCTCATAAGGGTGATGTCATTTCGATTATCGGATCATCCGGCTCGGGTAAAAGTACCTTTCTAAGATGCATTAACTTGCTCGAAACCCCGACCGCCGGGGAAATTTGGGTTAAGGGCGAACAAATTCAGATGAAGAAAGACCGTCAGGGTCACTCTTCACCAGCTAATGAAAAACAGGTTCAGCGTATCCGTTCACGCCTGGCAATGGTTTTTCAGGGCTTCAACCTGTGGTCTCATATGACGGTACTGGAGAACGTAATTGAAGCTCCGGTGCATGTTCTCGGTGTGCCTAAAGCACAAGCGATTGAAAATGCGGAACTATTGCTGAAAAAAGTAGGCTTATACGAACGTCGCGATTATTATCCGGGCCACTTGTCCGGTGGTCAGCAGCAACGTGCTGCGATTGCGCGGGCTCTGGCTGTTGATCCGGAAGTGATGCTGTTTGATGAACCTACATCGGCGCTTGATCCTGAGCTTGTCGGTGAGGTGCTCGGGGTTATGCGTGACCTGGCTGAAGAAGGTCGCACCATGCTGGTGGTGACGCATGAAATGGCGTTTGCCCGTGATGTGTCTAACCACGTGATGTTCTTGCATCAGGGGCGGGTTGAAGAGCAGGGCGATCCGGCGAAATTGTTTAAGAATCCGGATTCACAGCGTCTGAAGCAGTTTATTTCCTCGATTTACTGAGTCGTATCGTCTTCGTACCGACGATAAAGCAGAGGAGTCATGCGGTCTGCACAGGATGTAAGACGGCAGCGACGGACAGTTCACCTATACTAATTTTTTATAATTAAAAATTTTATAAACAAAACAATACGATCACAGGAGTATGGAAATGAAAAAGTGGTTACTAGTGGCAGCATTAGCCGCAACAGCAGCAACCGGTGTTGCTCAGGCTAAAGAATGGACAACCGTACGCTTCGGTATTGAAGGCGCGTACCCTCCGTTCAGCTGGACTGAAGCAGATGGTTCACTACAGGGTTTTGATGTGGATATGGCCAATGCATTGTGTGCAGAAATGCAGGTGCAATGTAAGATCGTACCACAGGACTGGGACGGTATTATTCCGTCACTGCTGGCGCGTAAGTACGATGCGATTATTGCGGCGATGTCTATCACTGACGAACGTCGTAAGAAAGTCGACTTCACTCATAAATACGCGTTGATTCCAAACAAATTTATCGCTAAGAAAGGCGCTAACCTGGATTTCTCTGCTGATGGTCTGAAAGGTGTGAAGATTGGTGTGCAACGTGCGACTACTCACGACAAATACCTGACAGATAACTACGGTGACTCGGTAGAAATCGTTCGTTACGGCTCATTTGATGAGGCTTACCTTGACCTGGCAAACGGTCGTATTGCCGCTGTACTGGGTGATGCTTCAGCGCTGGAAGATGGCGTGCTGAACAAAGAAGGTGGCGAAAACTACGAATTCGTTGGTCCTTCTCTGACTGATCCAAAATGGTTTGGTGAAGGCTTCGGTATCGCGACTCGCAAACAAGATAAAGATCTGACGGAAAAACTGAATGCAGCAATCGACTCGCTGCGTAGCAAAGGTGAATACCAGAAGATCGCGGCGAAGTACTTTAAGTACGACGTTTACGGTGAATAATTAGCCCGTTTGTCTCCGGTAATAATACCGGGCTGCCGGCCATAAGGCTGCGCTGAAAGACAAAAGGCATTCCTGGTTGCCGGCTCCTAGTTCGTAGCAGTACCCGGCAACCAGGTGTTTAGGGTCAGGTGATCCTGTGTGACTAATATGACTCTTTCGAGAGAACAGCGAATCCATTGAGTTAACCGGATTGACCCTAGGACTAGGAAACATTTTTTTATGCTGGATTTACAGGGATATGAAGCCTCTATTTTAAAAGGGGCGGTTTTGACCATCGAAGTTGCGTTGTTATCGCTGCTGCTTGCGATGGTACTTGGTATGTTGGGTGCACTTGCCAAAATGTCACCTTATCGTTCGGCGCGCGCAGTCGCGACCGTTTACACCACTATTATTCGCGGCATCCCGGATCTGGTGCTGATGATGTTGATTTTCTTTGGCGGACAGATCCTGCTCAACAACAGCTTGTATGCCATCAATGAATGGCTGAATAACTGGTTCACCTCCAGTGATCCGAATCATGAGTGGGTCTCTTATCTGCCGGACTACATTGATGTCAGCCCGTTTATCGCCGGTGTACTGACGATCGGCTTTATCTTCGGTGCTTACATGGCTGAGACATTTCGTGGTGCGATCATGGCGGTCGATAAAGGTGAAATGGAAGCCGCTAAAGCGTATGGCATGAGTTCAGTCCTTGCGTTCCGTCGTATTCTGCTCCCGCAGATGGTACGTCACGCCTTACCGGGTTTCGGTAACAACTGGCTGGTACTGCTGAAAACCACCGCTCTGGTTTCAATCATCGGTCTGGAAGATATGGTGCGGGTCAGTTCGCTCGCTGCCGGTTCAACTAAAATGCCGTTCACTTTTTACATGGCGGTGTCGATCATCTTCTTGATCTTTACCAGCATTTCTACCGGTTTACTGAAACTGGTTGAGCGTAAATTCAGTATTCATATGAGGTAGATATGGACTTTTCATTAATCATTGATAGTTTACCTATCTACTTCAGCGGCCTGTGGACCACGGTATGGCTGGTTGGTCTGTCGTTAATTATCGGTCTGAGCATTGCGATTCCGTTAGCGATTGCGCGCAACAGCCGCAATTACCTGTTTAACGCGCCTGCATGGGCATACATTTATTTTTTCCGTGGTACGCCGCTGCTGGTGCAGCTGTACCTGATTTACTACGGTATGGATCAGTTTTTTCCGGTGAAAGATACCCTGTGGGAAAACGCCTGGTTCTGTGCGCTGGTCTCATTCGTGTTCAACACATCCGCTTATACAGCAGAAATCATCCGCGGCGCCATCAATGGCCTGCCAAAAGGTGAAGTGGAAGCCGCTAAAGCCTACGGTATGGGTACCTGGAAGATTTATCGCCGTATTATCCTGCCAAGTGCATTGCGCCGCGCGTTGCCGGCCTACAGCAATGAAGTGATCTTTATGGTTCACGGCAGTGCAGTTGCCGGTATCGTGACCATCATGGATTTGACCGGTGCCGCTCGTCTGGTTAACTCGCGTTACTATGCGCCTTTTGAGTCTTTCCTGACGGCTGGTCTGTTCTATATGTGTCTGACCTTCATCATCATCTGGTGTTTCAAAAAAGCCGAAAAACGTTTTCTGGCTTATTTGCGCCCGCTGAGTTAATGACAACCGGTTAGCGAATACCACGAAATAGCCCCGCTTTTGCGAGGCTATTTGTATTGGTGCTTATATCAGGGTTGAAGTCTGATTAAGCGCTGAAGGTCGACCAGATTGGCGCGTGATCGGAGGGTTTATCGATACCACGCAGCTCATAATCAATTCCGGATTCGGTGCATTTCGCTGCCAGGCCCGGTGTCGCCAGAATCACGTCAATACGCAGTCCGCGGTTATCATCGAAGCCGCGAGAGCGGTAGTCAAACCACGAAAACTGGTCGTCGACTGACGGGTGTAACTTACGGAATGTGTCCTCGAAGCCCCAGTTCAACAGGGTCTGCAACCACTCGCGTTTCTTCCGGCTGGAACGAGCATTTACCGGTTTTCAGCCAGCGCTTACGGTTCGGTTCGCCGATACCGATATCGAGATCGACAGGACTGATGTTGATATCACCCATCACGATTAACTGGTCATCAGAGGTATGGTAATCATGCAGGTAGCTCATCAGGTCGCGATAAAACTGACGTTTGTACGGAAACTTCGTTTCGTGATGAATGCTGTCGCCTTGCGGGAAGTAGCCGTTGAGTACGGTCACTTTTTCACCTTGCTCATTGAGGAAGGTGGCCATAATCATGCGCTTCTGGTGTTCTTCACTGTCGGTCGGAAACCCTTTGCGCACTTCAACGGGCTCTTGTTTACAAAGCATGGCAACACCGTAATGCGCCTTTTGTCCGTGGAAATAGACTTTGTAACCCATGGCTTCGACATCGGCCAGAGGAAACGCCTCGTCATGTACTTTGATTTCCTGCAGGCCAATCACGTCGGGCTGGTGTTTGTCGATCACTGCCTGTAACTGGTGCAAACGTGCTCTCAACCCGTTGATATTGAAGCTGATAACTTTCATATAATTTGGAACCCCTTGATTACCGTGGTGGTTTTTCTATTAGCCGGAATAGTAACACTTTTAGCTGCGGTTTACAGAGTACAGCGGTGGGCACTGAGTTGAACTTATACTTGTATCAGCCAAAGACTCACATCAGCGATATTCAATCTAAGTTCCACGATTATTCGCTCGATAATCTTTGGCCTCACTGATACTGATCTGATTATCGGGTCGTGAATAAAAAGCGAGAGCCGTGTGAACACGACTCTCGCTGTTTCGTTTGCTGATAGCCAAGATAGACTTAACGCCCAATAGGAGATTCAATCAATCCAGCTCTCGCTTCTCAGGACGACTGAGCGATCCTGTGTTCCAGATCGGCCTTGACGATTTCCAGGGCTTTGAGTGCGACTTCAGGGTCAACGGCATTGCTTTCCAGCAGGTAAATCAAATCAACAGCCAGTTTAATTTCATCCGGTGCATCACTGAGGGGAACATTAGGCTGGGTCATTACTGGTTCTTCTCTCTGTAGGTAATCTGTTTTTCAATTTTGGCCTTGGCATCCTGACAGCGTTTGAGTCGCTGTTCGACAGTCAGCAATGCTGTCTGGGCAACCTGTTTTTGAAAGGCCGGAGCGCTATCCAGGGCATATTGTTTGTCTCTGACCATCTCCATCAGACGACGTTCCCACTCCTGGTGCTGTGCAAGATCCTGATACAGGTCACTGATCGGTTTGCGGTAATAACTGCTGTGTTTCGGCTCACTTTTGCGGATTGCCTGGGTGGATAACTCGCGCTGAATGGCACTAATCTGGGCCAGAAGGCGTTCCGTCAGATATTCCGCACGCGGATGAGTCAGTTTACCCGCCTCCTGTTCACGCAAAATAGTGGTCAGGGTACTTTGCGCTTCCTGAACACATGGGGTCAACAGCTTACCGTGACAATGAAACAGCACCTCATCAAACAGCGGTTGGTGATGCTCGCCACGACGGCGGTCTAATTGCGCAGCGTTCTGCTTAAGCTGCTCTAACAGGTTATTTAAACGGGAAAAATCACTCATAATTTAGCTTATTGTCCGTTCAGGTACGTTTTGCGTTCAAAATCTAGCGTCCGAAAAGGTGACGTCACCGTTGTACTGCGTCTGTTTGAATCCGAACCGATCAATACTCGATTTTGCGTTTAAATGGCGGCAAAGAATCGAGCAGAGACTTACCGTACCGTTTTGAAACGATGCGGCGGTCGAGTAGTACCACTCTACCGCAATCGCGCTCCTTACGCAGCAAACGCCCCACCGACTGAATCAGCTTTTTACTCGCTTCCGGCACCGTAATTTGTAAAAACGGGTTGCCGCCGCGGTTCTGGATGTATTCTGCGTGTGCTTGTTCTACCGGCGAAGTCGGTACTGCAAACGGAATCTTGGTGATAATCAGGTTTTCCAGTAATTCTCCCGGTAAATCAAGGCCTTCAGAGAAACTTCCGGTGCCAAAAAGCACACTGGTTTTACCTTTTTCAACCAGGATTTTATGTTTATTTAGAATTTCTTTCCTCGATTTTTCACCCTGAATTTGCAGCGCCCAGCCTTTTTTGATGAACAGCTTGGAAACGATCTCCGCGACTTCTTTCATCTGCCAGTAAGAGGCAAAAAGCACCAGGTTGGCTTTGCCATCTTCGATATAAGTGTCGATTTTATCGGCCAGATAACGGGTGTACTCCGGAGCCTGCGGTTCATATTTCATCGCTGGTATCAGCAGTTCAGCCTGATTCTGGTAATCAAACGGCGAGGCCAGAGCGAGAAACTGCACGCCATCTTCGGCTTTGTCACTGATGCCGGCCTGACGACAGAAAAAACTGAATGAATTTAGCGCGCGCATGGTAGCAGATACCAATACTGCGCCAACGCAGCGGCTCCAGATTTGTTGATCCAGCTGCCAGCCAATCTCTAACGGTGATACGTTGACCACATAGTCACCTTCACGCTCCGGGCTTAATTCCAGCCAACGGGCGAGGGGAGCGCCTTTATCACGTTTCGGTTCCGCCATTAAATGCCATACCTGGGCCAGGTTTTCCAGGCGCTGAATATAAAACCCAAGTTCGGCCAGGGCTGGTTCTGCCAAGCGTGAAGCCAATTCACCGTCTTTAACCCGTTCGGCAATCAAGTCGGCAATTTTAGCCACCGCCTGATTGGCCTTCTGGCTCTGGCGCTTGAGCTCTTTTGATTCCTCTTCGAGCCAGGCCGGTAAATCGCCGTGCTCAAAGCGATAGCGTTTATCTTCAAAGGCCATCGGGTCAAACTGTTTGGGCATCTGGGTCAGAGTCGGGATCAGGTGCTGCAAGGCGGACTGGGTTTCATTACGAAAGCGGGCTACGCGTTTCTCGTCTGCCAGACCGGCAAATTTGGTCAGCGTTTGATTAAGTTTTTCCAGCCAGGAAGCGGCACCTTTCATGGTCGCGGCTGCAGAAGCGTGCTCGCGTGCGACGTGCGGAAGGTGGTGGGCTTCGTCGAACACGTAAATCGTGTTTTCCGGCTCAGGTAAGATCACCCCTCCGCCGAGGTCGGCATCCGCCATTACCAGGCTATGGTTGGCAATAATGACATCGGTTTTATCCAGTTCTGAGCGCGCTTTCTGGAACGGACACTGACGATGAGCGCTGAAACTGCCGTTGCAGCTGTGCTTATCACTGACAATAGCACTCCAAATCGCGTCAGAGAGGGTATCTGGCCATGAATCCCGGTCACCGTCCCATTTACCTTGTGAAAGCTGGCTGTAGAGCTCCTGCAGCGTTTCTATGTCGTTTTCCGATGGCTTGGATTCAAACATCGCCATCTGGCCGCCATCCGCCCCGCTGGCAACGGCCAGTTTTTCCGCACAGCAGTAACGTTGACGGCCTTTGGCGAGAATAAATGAGAAGTTTTGGTCCGTGATGCGGCGAAACAGAGGCAGATCTTTGTTTATCAGCTGCTCTTGCAGTGCCACCGTGGCGGTTGAAATCACCACTTTACGATTGTTATTCACCGCGACCGGAATTACGCCCATCAGATATGAAAGAGATTTGCCGATCCCGGTTCCGGCCTCTGCAACCAGCATTCGTGTCGTTTTGTGATAGTTGCCACATAATGTCTTGGCAATTTCCGCAACCAGAAAATTTTGTGCGCGTCTGGGAACGAAATTGTCCAGTTGACTTTGGAGGTTTTGGTAGCTGGTTTTGATGGATTTTTGAATTTTTGTTGTGAGCATAACGGGACCTGCATATCGGGAGCAGGATGTTAGCACACTTTACTAAGCGATACGTAGTTCACGAAAACGAATGCTTTTCGGATAAATCTAGATCCTGTTCACAAAAAAAAACTGAACCTTCATACACTTAAATTTAATTTGAAATATGAAAAATATAAAACTCCAAAAATACCGTTAGACATGTATTTTATTCTGCAATTATTGCTTAATAACGATAGTTTCAGCGATAAATATCAAGATGTTAATTTTTTTAACATTTAGGCTTTCTTAGTTTTTTGCTCATAACTTGGCCTTTTTTAGGTGTTTTTTATTGCTAAGTACATGATTTATAAATATTTGTTTGTTTTTTATAAAATTTTTATAAGCCATTTGACAGGCAGCATTATCTTTTGCAATCTAAACCTCGAAATTAGTGGCGATGGTAAGTGAACGAAGAGTCATGCAACCATCATCAATAAAAACAAAAGGGAATCGAAACGGACTTCCCATCTAAGAAAAGGCAGTGGATTAATATGAAAAAGACGCTACTAGCGCTTGCTGTTATGGCAGCAGCCGGTTCAGCGAATGCAGCTGAAGTATACAAAACTGACGACGCAACTGTTGACTTCTACGGTCAGCTACGTGAATACGTTGAGTTCTCAGACGTAGACAACGACGACGACGCGAAAATTGACAAGAGCTCTTCTCGCTGGGGTGTAAACCTGTCTTACCAAGCGAATGACAGCCTAGCTGTGCTGGGTAACGTTGAGATGGCTGTTGAAGGCGGCGATCTGCGTACTCACTACATCGGTTTCGCGACTGATACATATGGTACTCTGACGTTCGGTCAACACACTCCTCTGTACGATGATATCTACGGTGCAATCTACGCGTACAACTACGACATGGGTCCATTCGCTGGCGACTTCAGTGACAACTACTTCCAGTCAAGCTCAATGAAGTACGCTCTGAGCTCAGACGCTGCATGGTTCAAAGCTCAATACAACCTGCCAGAAAACGACGCGAACCCAGAAATGGGTGAAGCCTTCGTAGGTACGGCATTTGGTGACCTGGCTGTACACGTTGGTGGTGCATTCATGGGCAACCAAGTTGGTACGAACGACCAAGATTCTACTTACTTTGAAGCAACTGCAGAATACTACATCGGTTCTGGTGTGGTTGGTCTGACTTACGCTTACAACGACCAAGACGACAAAACAGCAGCTAACAACGACGTTGAGTCAAACAGCTTCCACCTAGGTGCGAAATTCGAAGTTGTTGAGAAAACTTCTGTGTACGGTAACTACCAGTACTGGGATTTCGACGGTGATACTGATGAAACCACTAACATCGTAGTTGGTGTAGATCACATCTTTGCTAAATGGGCTCGCGTTTACGCAGAGTACAACTTCCACTCGGAAGATGGTGCAGAAGATGCGAACAAGCTAGCACTGGGTGCTCGCGTATACTGGTAATTTAACCGGTTATTGTTAACATAAAGCCCAGCTAAGCTGGGCTTTTTAGTAGGAGATAAAAGTGGCTATTTCTTCGTTGAAAAATATTGGTAGTGCATTGGTAGTAAGTTTAATGTTGTCGGGTGCTGCACAAGCTGCGGTCACGGTCAATGTTCCGGAAGAAATAGACTTACATGTAGTCAACTTGGAAAAGCCGGAGATTCAGGGAAGTATTTTTGATGCGGCTCGTAGAATTGAATTACCAGATGGTTTGAATCAGATTGCGTTTCGTTATTCGCAGAACTTTGTGAAACGGGATATTGCGAAACGAGTGTATAGCGATTTGATTATTTTTAAGTTTGAAGCATCGGATCAGGAATTGACCTTTTCAGTCCCTGACTATCGTAATGCTCGCGAGGCCGAGAATAACATCAGCGACTTTAATTGGGCACTTGTCGACACCAAAACAAACCAAAAAATTACCACAGTGAATGACAAAATATCGCCAAATGGTTTTGTGATCGGGCAGAATTTCCGTGATGAAGTCGAGAGCTACAACAAGAAAGGCGGTAAAGCGGCCGTAGGCCTGACTTACGTAACCATCGCGAATCCAGCATCGGTGGGAGCACAAACAGCTTCTGCACCTCATACAGCCGTCAGTACTCAGATCGTTGATACGCAGCCTGCACCTCAAGGTAGTGTTTCTGGGCGGTCTGCAGCGCCAATATCTGCAGGCATCTAAGGAAGAGCGTAAAGCATTCCGCAAATGGATGATCGATCAGGAATAATACTGATAAGATTGATAAGCAAAGGGCCGGATTATCCGGCCCTTTGTTGTTCTGGCTGCAGTCTTTCCTGACTGTATGAGGTTAGCCACAGCACTTTTTGAATTTCTTAGCGCTGCCACACGGGCAAGGATCATTACGTCCTGCTTTTACGCTTGGCTTATTTTGCGGAAATTCGCCGTCGATATAAAACCACAGGCCGTTTTCACGGATAAAGCGTGAACGCTCCTCTAAACAATAGCTTTGGCTGTCATCGCTAAAATAGGCTTTGAAGTGAACAAACCCCTCATCCGTATGGCTACCCGGATCCGAACGGATCACTTCCAGTTTCTGCCAGTCACTGTCAATTGACTGGGCGATGGCCTCTCGTTCTGACTCGGCTTCACAACTTGGGTAGTAAGTGGCGACCACAAAATCGACCAGGCCGAGGACATGGGCGCTGTAACGGGAGCGCATCAGCTGTTCCGGTGTGTTTGCCTGGCTGTGGTCCTGATGGATCGGCTGGCAACAATCAGCGTAACTGCTTTGACTGCCGCAGTAACATTGAGTCATGTTCTACTCTCTGACGTAACAAAATAATGACGCACAGTGTATGAGCTACGTGTGCGCATGTCGAGAATTGGTGTGAGTGGTTATCAATCGTAGGGGTTATTCTGGACTGATATTGAGCAGGTCGGCAGTCCAGTTTACGGCATCGTCGTAACAGGCACTCAGTTCTGCATCGGCGATGCCAAGTTGGCTGGCAAGTTGCGACACCTTCTGCCATTGTGCCTGTTCATACGCTTTGGTCAGTGCCAGTATAGTGCCTAATACGCCTTTCTCTTCCAATAGCGCTTCTTTGACTTGATCTTCGAGCGGGATCTCGCTGACGATTGACTCCAGGGTTTGATCCAGCAGGCTGTCGAGCAGGGAGAACATCCCGGTCAGAAAAGCGTTACCGGTTTCGCCATCCTTTTTAAGTCTGGCGTAGAGCTGCTCGCAATAACGAGCGCGCTGAATCGACAAGCCGTACAGGTAATCCGGTTTTTCTGATTGAGTGGATGCGATAGCCACCAGTGAGACAAACTTGCGTAGTCGCTCTTCGCCCAGATACACCAGTGCCTGTTTGAACGACTGTATTTTTGAGCTGACCACGGAGGAGGAGTTCACCAGGGCAAGCAGCTTGTAAGACAGGGTGACGTCCTGAACGATCAACGACTCAAGCTTTTTGTAGTCAATCTCTTCGCTGGCGACTTCTTTACACAACTGCACCATGGTCCAGAACGCTGGTTCTAATGCTTTGCGTTGTACCACCTCAGGTTTACTGAAAAAGTAACCTTGAAAATAGCTGAATCCTGCCGCTTTTGCTTGCTCAAATTCCTGATATGTTTCAACTTTTTCTGCCAGAAAGACAATTTTGGACTCACGCAGTTTATAGATGAACTGTCTGGCCTTTTCGATCGGTATGATTCGAATATCGAATTTAATAATGGAAACGTAGGGCAGAAAGGGCTTCCATTCAACACTTGGGACAAAATCATCCAAGGCGATTTTGTAGCCCATGCGTGCCATCTTCCGCACCGCTTCTAAAAGCTCAGGAGTCGGAGGGCAATCTTCCAGCACTTCGACCACCAGACTATTGGTCGGGAACAGAGTTGGCACTAAGTTGATCAGACTTTGATAAGGGAAATTAACAAAGCCGAGATGCTTACCCAAGGTACTGTAATGGGTAGAGAGGAAGTGATCCGACAGCAGTCGGCTGGTGGCTAAATCCGGATCGATCTCCGGAAACGTATTCTTAGGCCCATCACGAAACAGCAGTTCGTACCCAATGGTTTTTCGGTTGCTATCCAGAATAGGCTGACGCGCGATATATGAATTGGTCAAGGCAGCATTTACCCCAAAAATTGACGTTGTCGAAACTAGGTGAACTTAATCCAGGTTGAACTTAACGTGTTACCACTGCATTAAAATCGCGCCAGTCGCGACAAACATCAGAAATAGTTTTGAGGCGCTGGCGTTCAGAGCGATGATTGCTGAGTGAATAAACGGTTTTCCAGTGAATAACCACTGTCAGAATAGACCAATACTGAGCCTTGTGTGTACCAGTCGCCTAAAACGATTCTGGTTTTTTGCGAGTCATCACTTAACTGATGAATGGCAGGACGGTGAGTATGACCATGAATCATCAGGTTAACCTGATGGCGCTCCATCACGCGGATAACTTCATCCGGAGTCACATCCATAATCTCCATCGCCTTCTGACTTTTATCACTGCGAATGTCGGTCTGAATTTTCGCCACAATACGCTTTTTGACCCAATAAGGTAAGCGATTAAACACCCATTGCAGCCAGGGCTGATGGACTTTTTCCCGAAATGCCAAATAGCGCACATCCTGAGTACACAAAGTGTCGCCATGCAAAATAACGGCTTTGGTGCCATACAGATCAATGGTTGCTTCTTCGTCAAGTAAGGTCACGCCTGTTTGTCTGGCGAAACGACGGCCGACCAGAAAATCACGATTACCGTGGATAAAATAACAGGGTACGCCATGTTGAGTCAGTCGCTTGAATTCCTGTCTTATCTGGTTGGCAAAGTCGGTCGGGTCATCATCACCAATCCAGAAATCAAACAGGTCACCCAGCACGTAAAGTGCATCGGCATTGACTGCTTCGTTACGCATAAACTGAATGAAACAACCGGTGATGTCCGGGCGATGGGGGGTCAGGTGGAGATCTGAAATAAATAAAGTATGCATAGAGTTTGAATTCGGAGCGCCGCTGGCGGCGCTCCTGCGTCGATTATTCTTCGATGGTGGTGCCAGTGATGACCACTTCATCCAGTGGTACGTCCTGGTGCATGCCGTAAGAAACCGGTGCTTACACCTTTGATTTGGTTAACCACGTCCATGCCTTCAACAACTTCACCAAATACACAGTAACCCCAACCATCCAGGCTTTCTGAGCGGAAATCCAGGAAAGTGTTGTTGTTTACGTTGATGAAGAACTGAGAACTTGCAGAGTGCGGTTCCATAGTACGCGCCATTGCCAGCGTACCGACTTTGTTGCTCAGGCCGTTATTCGCTTCGTTGCGAATCGGTGCACGAGTTGGCTTTTCACGCAGACCAGACGTCATGCCGCCGCCCTGAACCATAAAGCCATCGATAACACGGTGGAACAGAGTGTTGTCGTAGAAACCGTCACGGCAGTATTGCAGAAAGTTTGCGCTGGTTTCCGGCGCTTTTTCCTCGTTCAGCTGAATTTTAATGTCACCAAAGTTTGTGTGAAGGGTGATCATGTGCATTACCTTTGCTTGTTTTGTGTGAATAGGCGATTTTAGCCTAACTTTTTGTCCATTCAAAACATCAAATGGATGACCAGACGATAACAGAGTTGTTATACTGTGGCACTATTTTGGTTTTAACGGTAATTAGATAGCGATCATGTTGAAGATTTATAACACACTCACGAGACAGAAAGAGGAATTCAAACCCATCACTGCCGGTAAAGTTGGCATGTACGTGTGTGGAGTCACAATATACGATCTCTGTCATATCGGGCACGGCCGTACCTTCGTCTCATTCGACGTCGTGTCCCGTTACCTGCGTTACCTGGGTTACGATCTGACCTTCGTACGTAACATTACCGACATCGATGACAAAATCATCAAGCGTGCGGCGGAAAATCAGGAATCCTGTGATTCGCTGACCGAGCGCCTGATCCAGGAAATGTACGCAGACTTTGATGCGCTGAACATCAAACGTCCGGATGTTGAACCACGCGCAACGGCTTACATTGAAGAGATCATTGCTCTGGTTGAACGTCTGATCGAACGGGGTTTCGCCTATGTTGCCGACAACGGCGACGTGATGTTTGAAGTTAACAAGTTTGATCAGTACGGTAAGCTGTCGAAACAGGATCTGGACCAGCTGCAAGCCGGTGCTCGTGTTGATATCGAAACCGCGAAGCGCAGCCCGCTGGATTTCGTACTGTGGAAAATGTCTAAACCGGGCGAACCAACCTGGGAATCGCCTTGGGGCCCTGGTCGTCCGGGTTGGCATATCGAATGTTCAGCGATGAACTCGTCGATTCTGGGTAACCACTTTGATATCCACGGCGGCGGTTCTGATCTGCAGTTCCCGCACCACGAGAACGAAATCGCCCAGTCTTGCTGCGCGCACGGCACTCAGTATGTTAACACCTGGATGCACAGCGGCATGGTGATGGTTGACCGTGAGAAGATGTCTAAATCACTGGGTAACTTCTTTACCATCCGTGACGTTTCTGAAACATTACGATGCTGAAACGGTACGTTACTTCCTGATGTCCGGTCACTACCGCAGCCAGCTCAACTACAGTGAAGAGAATCTGAATCAGTCTCGTGCTTCACTGGAACGCCTGTACACAGCGCTGCGTGGTCTGGACATGACGGTTGCGGCAGCCGGTGGCGAGGAATACCTCAGCCGCTTTACCAGCGCCATGAACGATGATTTCAATACTCCGGAAGCGTACTCAGTGCTGTTTGATATGGCGCGTGAAGTGAACCGCCTTAAAACCGAAGATATGGATAAAGCCAGCGCACTGGGTGCACTGATGCGTGAACTGGCTGATGTTATCGGCATTCTGTATCAGGATCCGGAAGCCTTCCTGCAGGGTGATGCAGGTAGTGATGATGAAGTGGCTGAAATTGAAGCACTGATCAAGCTGCGCAACGATTCGCGCGCCGCCAAAGATTGGGCGAACGCAGATATGGCTCGTGATAAACTGAACGAGCTCGGCATCGTCCTCGAAGATGGTCCGGACGGGACGACCTGGCGTCGTAAGTAACAGCTGTACAAAGTGGGCGTTATCGCCCACTTTTGCTTTTAGTTCCGGGCGAAATAGTTCCAGGCGATTAGTACCGAGCGAATAGTACCGGACTAATAGCTCCGGGCGAACTACAGTCAGCCGATTGTCTATCATTAAAACGATTCAGCTATCGATAAAACGATACAGTGATTATCACAACGATTCAGTCATGAATCAGCGGATTTACCGTGCTCTCTGGTTGCAGCCGGTAGAATCTTCAAACTTGTGCGGGGCAGCGCGATGGCGTTTATCCGTACAGCTTTATCCGTACAATTCTCAACCAGCAACATTGTGACAACGATTGCGAGCACGCACAAACGTCACCAGTCATGAAACCAAGCAGTAAGGAAATCCTATGGCAGGTCACAGTAAGTGGGCAAACATCCGACATCGCAAAGCGGCGCAAGACGCCAAACGCGGTAAAATTTTTACTAAGCTGATCCGCGAAATCGTGGTGTCAGCCAAAGAGGGCGGCGCGGAAGTGGAAAATAACCCGCGCCTGCGTGCAGCGATAGACAAAGCGCTCTCCAACAACATGACCCGTGACACCATTAACCGAGCGGTCGCGCGTGGCGCCGGCGGTGAAGGTGATGAAGGGATGGAAACCGTGATTTATGAAGGTTACGGTCCGGGAGGCACCGCGGTGATGGTCGAGTGTCTGACCGACAACCGCAACCGCACCGTATCCGGTGTTCGGCATGCTTTTTCTAAAGCGGGCGGAAACCTGGGGACCGATGGCAGCGTCAATTACCTGTTCGACAAGAAAGGCGTCATCTCTTATCAGCCGGGTCTGGAAGAAGATGAGGTGATGGAAGTGGCACTGGAGAGCGGTGCAGAAGACATCGACACTGCCGCAGATGGTGCGATTGATGTGTACACCACACCGGAAGAGTTTGGCGCGGTGAAAGACGCCCTGGATGAAGCCGGTTTTGCCGCCGACAATGCCGAAGTGACCCTGGTTCCTGCTACCAAAGCGGAACTCGATGAGGAGACGGCTCCTAAACTGCTGCGCCTTATTGATGCACTGGAAGATCTCGATGACGTACAGGAAGTCTATCATAACGGTGATATCTCTGATGAGATTGCCGCAACGCTCTCGCTTTAGAACAGGAAGACAACATGTCGATTATTCTGGGCATTGACCCGGGTTCACGTATCACAGGTTACGGTGTGATTCGTCAGCAGGGACGGCATCTGCATTATCTCGGCAGCGGTTGTATCCGTATGTCGGAAAAAGAGCTGCCGCTGCGTCTCAAGCAGATTTACGCAGGCGTAAGCGAGATCATCACTCAGTTTCAGCCGGATGTGTTTGCGATAGAACAGGTGTTTATGGCTAAGAAACGCCGATTCAGCGCTTAAACTCGGCCAGGCGCGCGGCAGTGCGATCGTGGCGGCCGTGAATGCCGAATTGCCGGTGTTTGAATACGCGGCCCGTCTGATTAAACAGGCGGTGGTGGGAATCGGTGGCGCCGACAAGGCCCAGGTCCAGCACATGGTGCAGCAGATGCTCAAGTTGCCGGCTAAGCCGCAGGCCGATGCCGCGGATGCGCTTGGGGTGGCAATTTGTCATGCCAACACCAATAAAACCCTGGTGGCTCTGGCCGGACATGCGACCAGCGCCCGACGCGGCCGATACCGTTAACTCCCGTTTCCTGCCTCTATAAAGCCGGTGCTTCCTGCGCCGGCTGCCTATCTTTCACTGGCTATCCATCCAGTTATTGATTATCATCTTTGCCATTCGTACTGATAAAAAACCAAGGATTTTCCCTGTGATTGGACGTCTTCGTGGCACCCTGATAGAAAAACAACCTCCTCAAGTATTGATTGATGTCGGCGGCATTGGTTATGAAGTTCAAATGCCGATGAGCTGCTTTTACGAACTCGACAATGTTGGAACCGAGGTCGTGATTTATACCCATTTTGTCGTTCGGGAAGATGCACAACTTCTGTATGGATTCAATACTGTCAATGAGCGAGCACTGTTTCGTGAAGTGATAAAAGCGAATGGCGTCGGCCCGAAAATGGGGCTGGCGATCTTGTCTGGCATGACAGCCAGTCAGTTTGTCGCCTGTGTTGAACGGGAAGATATTTCAACCTTGGTCAAACTGCCTGGAGTAGGTAAAAAGACTGCCGAACGTTTGGTGGTCGAAATGAAAGATCGCCTTAAAGGGTGGGGTGCGGGTGACTTATTTACCCCGGCAACCGATGCTGCCCCGTTAGATTCTGTGTCTGGTATTGCAGACCAGAGCGCCGAAGAAGAAGCGGTGAGCGCGCTGCTGGCGTTGGGTTACAAACCGGCACAAGCCTCGAAGGCGGTCTCTCAGGTAGCGAAACCAGAGATGAGCAGCGAACAGCTGATCAGAGAAGCACTAAAATCTATGGTGTAGCCAGAAGACTGAGTGAAACAGAAAGCGGCTGAGAGGGCCGCTTTCTGTTTCGACGTCTGTTAACTTTTACTGAGATGATGGTCAATGTCATCATCTGTGTGCCGACAGGAACTCTGTAATGATTGAAGCCGATCGCCTAATTGCTCCGAGCAACCCTTCATTTAAAGATGAAGAAGTTATCGACCGCGCGATTCGTCCTAAGAAACTGGCTGACTACCGAGGTCAGGATCACGTGCGTGATCAGATGGATATTTTTATCCAGGCTGCCCAGCGTCGTAGCGAAGCGCTCGACCATTTGCTGATATTTGGTCCGCCGGGCCTGGGGAAGACCACGCTGGCCAACATTGTCGCCAACGAGATGGAAGTGAATATTCGCACCACATCCGGTCCGGTGCTGGAAAAGGCCGGTGATCTGGCTGCGCTGCTGACCAACCTGGAAGAGAACGATGTGCTGTTCATCGACGAGATTCATCGCCTGAGTCCGATGGTGGAAGAAGTGCTTTATCCGGCGATGGAAGACTATCAGCTGGATATTATGATCGGTGAGGGACCTGCGGCACGTTCGATTAAAATTGATTTGCCGCCGTTTACCTTGATTGGTGCCACTACGCGAGCCGGTTTCACTAACCTCTCCGCTGCGTGACCGTTTTGGTATTGTCCAGCGCCTTGAGTACTACAAGGTGGCTGATCTGCAGCATATTGTGCAACGCAGTGCCGATTGCCTGGGCTTGTCCATGGACGCTGAAGGCGCGCTTGAAGTGGCACGACGTGCACGTGGTACGCCGCGAATTGCTAACCGTCTGCTGCGCCGGGTGCGAGATTACGCGGAAGTGAAAAGTGATGGCCATATCAGTGCCGATATCGCCGACAAAGCGCTCAACATGCTGGATGTCGATCATCAAGGCTTTGACTATATGGACCGTAAACTCCTGCTGGCAATTATGGAGAAGTTCAGTGGCGGGCCAGTCGGACTGGATAACCTGGCGGCGGCGATCGGTGAAGAAAAAGATACCATTGAAGATGTACTGGAGCCGTTTCTGATCCAGCAGGGTTATCTGCAGCGTACGCCGCGCGGACGCATTGCGACAGACCGGGCTTACCTGCATTTCGGCTTGGAAAAATAAGGTTACAATTAAGTTTACTAAAGACTAAGAACGTCAATCTGTGGATCTAGATCACATTTTGGTATTTTCCCTGATTCAGTAGGGGTTAGTTATTTGGGGGTAGTTGTTAACCCTTTGTTTTCAGATTCGTGGAACCAAGGGCGTATTTTACCTATTCCTAACAAGATATTTTGCCTTTCATTGATCTGCATCATTTTGTGTGATTTCTGTACAGTTTTGGAAGGCAAAAATTGATTTGTATCAAGGCGGTTTCTTCCTATAAACCTTTTGAAACAAGAGGTTTTTGGCAGTAGTATCACATGCAGCTATATTAGCTGATGCTTAAACAATTAACTAACCACAATGGTACATAATTGCAACAAATTGCGCCGGTTAACCAACAAACATGATGAGGTATTAACCAATCATCGTGCGGGTTAATCAGGCGAACTTACGTTTGTATTATGTCGAAAGTGTCTCTCAGCCGACACAAAGGAGTTACCATGATTGACGTAGTTGATCTGTCGCGATTGCAGTTCGCAATGACCGCGATGTATCACTTCTTGTTCGTTCCACTGACTCTTGGCATGGCGTTTCCTGCTGGCCATCATGGAGTCTTTGTATGTAATGACCGATAAGCAAATCTATAAGGACATGACCAAGTTCTGGGGTAAGCTGTTCGGTATTAACTTTGCTCTGGGTGTGGCCACCGGCCTGACCATGGAGTTTCAGTTTGGTACCAACTGGTCATACTATTCTCACTATGTAGGCGACATCTTCGGTGCTCCTCTGGCGATCGAAGCTTTGGTTGCATTCTTCCTTGAATCGACATTTGTTGGTTTGTTCTTCTTTGGTTGGGATCGCCTGTCTAAACGCCAGCACTTAGCCGTAACCTGGCTCGTGGCACTCGGCTCTAACTTCTCTGCGCTATGGATCCTTATCGCCAACGGCTGGATGCAAAACCCGGTTGGTGCGAACTTCAACTTTGAAACCATGCGTATGGAAATGGTCAGCTTTGCGGAAGTGGTGTTTAACCCGGTTGCTCAGGTTAAATTCGTTCACACCGTTGCAGCCGGCTACACAACAGGTGCTATGTTCATCTTAGGCATCAGCGCATACTACCTGTTGAAAGGCCGTGACGTTGCTTTTGCCCGTCGCTCATTTGCGATTGCCGCCTCATTCGGTATGGCTTCAGTGCTGTCTGTTATCGTGCTGGGTGATGAATCCGGTTACGAAGTCGGTGAAGTTCAGAAGGTGAAATTGGCTGCGATCGAAGCCGAATGGCACACCGAACCGGCGCCAGCATCGTTTACTCTGTTTGGTTTCCCGAATCAGGAAAACATGCACACCGATTATGCGATCAAAATTCCTTACCTGATGGGTATTATCGCTACGCGTTCCATCGATACACCGGTGACCGGCCTGAGCGATCTGCGTGAAGAGCACGTCGACCGTATCCGTAACGGTATGTACGCATACGAGTTGCTGGAACAACTGCGCGCCGGTAACAAAACACCAGAAAACGTTGCCGCGTTTGATGAAGTAAAAGATGACCTGGGTTACGGCCTGTTGCTGAAACGCTACACCGAGAAGGTCACTGATGCTTCAGAAGAGCAGATTCAGGCTGCTGCTGACGATTCTATCCCGACAGTATGGCCGCTGTTCTGGTCATTCCGCATCATGGTGGCATGTGGTTTCATCATGCTGCTGGTATTCGGTGCTGCCTTCGTTCAGACCTGTCGTCAGAAGATCACGCACAATACCTGGGTACTGAAAGCGGCGCTGTTTAGTATTCCTTTGCCTTGGATTGCGGTAGAAACCGGTTGGTTTGTGGCTGAGTTTGGTCGCCAGCCATGGGCAGTCGGTGAAATTCTGCCAGTGAATGTCGCTGCCTCTGCATTGAGTGCGGGCGAAATCTGGACGTCACTGTTTGCGATTGTGGCACTTTACACCGTGTTCCTGATTGCAGAAGTGTACCTGATGGTGAAATTTGCACGTAAAGGTCCAAGCAGCCTGAAAACAGGTCGCTACCACTTCGAGCAGGCCGGTAACAGTGTCGAAGACAAAGTCAGCCGTCAAGTCGAAGCGTAAGGCAGGGAGATAAGATTATGTTTGATTACGAAATCCTACGATTTATCTGGTGGGTCCTGATCGGTGTGTTACTGGTTGGCTTCGCCATTACAGATGGTTTTGACATGGGTGTAGGCGCTCTGCTCCCTGTGATTGGTAAAAACGATAACGAACGCCGTGTGATGATCAACTCGATCGCACCGCACTGGGACGGTAACCAGGTATGGCTTATCACCGCTGGTGGTGCGCTGTTTGCGGCCTGGCCTCTGGTTTACGCGACCTCATTCTCAGGTTTCTACCTGGCGATGATCGTGACTCTGGCGGCGCTATGGCTGCGTCCGATTGGTCTGGACTACCGTTCTAAACTGGAAGATCCGAAATGGCGTCAGGTATGGGATATCTGTATTTCGATCAGTGGTTTTGTACCGCCAATCATTTTCGGTGTCGCCTTTGGTAACCTGCTGCAAGGTGTTCCGTTCCAGCTGAACGAGTTCTCTATGCCGTCGTACCATGGTTCATTCTTCGGTCTGCTTAACCCGTTCGCACTGCTGTGTGGTCTGGTCAGCCTGGCGATGATCCTGATGCAGGGCGCGACCTGGCTGCAGATGAAAACTACCGATGCGGTTCATGTTCGTGCACGTAATGTGGCGCAAGCTATGGGGCTGCTGACTGTGATCCTGTTTGTGGCGGCAGGTTTCTGGGTTCAGGGTATTGAAGGCTACGTGATCACCAGCGTGATCGACACAGCCGGCCCGTCGAATCCTCTGAGCAAAGAAGTGATTCGTGAAGCGGGTGCCTGGATGCATAACTTTGAGCAGTATCCACTGCTGTGGGCTGCACCTGTGCTGGGCGTGGTTATGCCTCTGCTGGCGGTGATTGCTTCTCGTGTTGAAAAGGGCGGTCTGGCATTCCTGGCATCAAGCCTGGGTAACGCAGGCGTGATCTTCACTGCGGGTCTGGCGATGTTCCCGTTCGTGATGCCTTCAAGCCTGGAGCCAAGCCACAGCCTGACTATGTGGGATGCAACCTCAAGTGAGCTGACGCTGAATCTGATGACAGGCGTTGCGTTCGTGATGGTGCCTATTATCCTGGGTTACACCACCTGGTGTTACTACAAGATGTTCGGTCGTCTGGATGACAAGTTCATCGAAGAAAACAAAAACTCACTGTACTAAGGAGCCTGACTTATGTGGTATTTTGCGTGGATTCTGGGTGTATTGCTCGCCTGTGCATTCGGCATCATCAACGCTCTTTGGTTAGAGCACTCAGAGATGATGGACAAAGACAGTGAGTAACTGGTCGACACAACTGACCAATCTGCACGCCCCGGTGGACAAAACGTTAATCAAGGTTTTGTCCCTGGTACTCGGTTTCTACCACGTTGCAATGGTGATGTGGGATCCGGCGGCGTACAGCAGCAGTATTGGTGGTTTTAACGCTTTTGTCGCCCCGTTGCTGATATGGGCCGTGTGCTCCAGCATGGTGTTCGGCGTAGGCTTTAAACCGCGCAGCTGGATTTGGCAGTTAGTGTTCAGCCCTTATATTTCACTGCCGATTTTGCTGTATCTGCTGGGCTTACGTCTCAGCTGATACAGACCTATTGTTGATGATTTATCTGAATAAGCGCTTTCTCTCTGAGTCAGCGCTTATTTTTTTAGCAATTGGCCGGGAAATTTTAGTCCTGAGCCGCTAAATCTGGTTCAGGCCCTTGTACTAACCGCGCTCAGATGCGTTATAGTAACCCATTGATCAAACATTGAGTGACACGGTATACGCCCATTATGCAAGTATTCCACTGGCCCATTACCATTTATTATGAAGATACCGACGCCGGCGGCGTGGTGTACCATTCCAATTACCTCAAATTTTTTGAACGTGCCCGAACCGAAATGCTGCGTGCCATCGGCGTGTCACAGCAGGTTTTGCTGGAACAAAGGGTAGGTTTTGTTGTCCGACATGCAGAGATCGACTTTAAACAAGGTGCACGTCTTGACGATCAACTGACAGTCGTAACCTCAATTGCTGACTTAAAAAAGGCCTCGCTGACCTTCTGTCAAGAGCTGGTCAATCCTGAAGGGCAACTATTGTGTAAAGCAATAGTTAAGGTAGCATGTATCGACAATGAGAAGATGAAACCCAAGGCGATGCCTCAATCAATTATTTTGGAGTTAACCCATAGTGACTGCTGATATTTCAATCCTCGACCTATTTTTGCAGGCCAGTTTCCTGGTGAAAGTGGTGATGCTTATCCTTTTGGGAATGTCGATTGTTTCATGGGCCATGATCATCAAACGCAGTAAGGTACTTGCTCAGGCTACTCGCAGCGCGGAAGCCTTTGAAGACAAGTTCTGGTCTGGCAGTGATTTGTCGGTACTGTACCAGGACGTGAAAAAGCGTCGTGATGAACTGTTCGGAACCGAAGAGATCTTCTATTCAGGTTTCACCGAATTTGCCCGCCTGCGTAAAACCAACGCGGCTTACCCTGACTACGTTATGGAAGGCACCGGCCGCGCGATGCGTGTTGCGGTTGCACGTGAAGTGGATGAGCTGGAAACCAGCTTACCGTTTCTCGCCACGGTTGGCTCGATCAGCCCGTATATCGGCCTGTTCGGTACCGTATGGGGCATCATGCATGCGTTCATCGCTCTGGGCGAAGTGAAGCAGGCGACGCTGGCTATGGTTGCACCGGGTATTGCTGAGGCGTTGATCGCGACAGCAATGGGCCTGTTTGCCGCAATTCCTGCGGTAATGGCCTACAACCGCCTGAGCAACAAAGTCGGCAAACTGGAACACGGTTACGCCACGTTTCTCGGAAGAGTTTCACAGCATTTTGCACCGTCAGGCGATGGCAGGTAAGGAATAAGCGATGGCAGGTTATCAACCGAAAAAACGGAAGATGACGGCTGAGATTAACGTCGTGCCATACATCGATGTGATGTTGGTACTGTTAATCATCTTTATGGTCACATCGCCTTTTATTACCCAGGGCGTTGACGTTGAACTGCCGAAAACTTCCACCGCCAAGCCGACGTCGGAACTTGCCGGTGACAGTGACGCCAGTTTTATCATTGTTGAAATTGATAAAGACGGCAATCTTGGCCTGAGCGTCAACGATGAAGATGTGCAACGCGGTTTGTCGCTGCAGGACGTCATCGTGCGCATCAAGGCAGAACGTTCTATCAATCCGAATTCACCGGTTGCGGTCGGTGGTGACCGGGCAACGCCGTATGCGGATGTGGTCCTGGTGCTGGATGAATTGAGTCAGGCAGGTATCCCGAAAGTGGGCTTGCTGACGGATATCAAGGAATAGGCCACAGACCGCCCATGAAAGAGAACAAATCGAAAAACAACGATTTCAAGAAACCGCTGGTTGTTTCGGTTGCATTACATGCGGCATTAGTCGCGGCGCTGCTGTGGGGCACAGATTTCAACATGTCCAAACCTGAGCCGAGTGGCAACATGGTTGAAGCCGTCGTGATTGACCCTAACCTGGTCAAGCAGCAGGCGCAGCAGATCCGTAGCCAGCGTGAGGCGGCAGCGAAACAGGAGCAGGAGCGCCTGGACAAGCTGCGCCGTGAAAGCGAACAACTGGAAAAAAGCCGCAAAGCGGAAGAAGAGCGTATTCGCCAACTGAAAGAGCAGCAAGCCAACGAAGCGAAAGCGGCTCGTGAAGCGGAAAAGCAGCGCCAGCAGAAAGAACAGGAACGCGAAGCGGCGGCCGAAAAAGCCCGGGTTGAGCAGGAACGTGCTGCCAAAGCAGAAGCTGAGCGCAAAGCCAAAGAACAGGCGGCGGCCAAGGCCGAAGCAGAACGTGTAGCGAAAGCGAAAGCCGCGGCTGAAGCCAAAGCTGCCGCTGAAGCCAAAGCTGAACAAGAGCGCATCGCGCGTGAAAAAGCCGCAAAAGAAGCGCAAGAAAAAGCGCGACGCGAAGCCGCTGCTGCCAAAGCAGAACAGGAACGAATAGCGAAAGAGAAGGCAGCGAAAGAAGCTGCGGAAAAAGCTCGCCTCGAGAAAGAGCGTGCAGCGCGCGCGGAGCGTGAGCGTAAAGAGCAGGAAGCGGCGCTGAACGATATTTTCTCCGGCCTGGAATCTGAAGCACAAAGTAACTCTGCAGCCCGTTCGCAATACGTGACCAGTGAAGCACAGCGTTGGGGAGCCATCTACACTCAACTTATCCAGCAGAACTTATTGCTGGAAGATAGCTTTAAGGGCAAGCAGTGTAAGGTGAATTTGCGTCTGATTCCGACCGGGACCGGCGCGATTGTCGGCGACCTCAAAATTCTGGATGGCGACAGCCGGTTGTGCTCTGCAACCAAACGTGCTGTAGCGCAGGTAGGGACTTTCCCGTTACCGAAGAAAGATGAAGCTGACATCATCGAAAAGCTGAAAAACATTAACTTAACTGTAGTACCAGAGTAAAAGGAAAAGCTTGTGTTTAAGCGACTAATATTAGGATGCCTGCTCGTGGTAACGAGCAGCGTGCAATTTGCCAATGCGGCACTGGAGCTGGTGATCACCGATGGTATCAACTCAGCACGTCCAATCGCGATTGTCCCGTTCAAATGGGAAGGCGCCAATAAATTACCGCAGGATGTCTCTGGTGTGATCGCCTCTGACTTACAGCGTAGTGGTAAGTTCAGCCCGATTCCGACCAGCAAAATGCCGCAAACCCCATACACCGAGAGCGATGTGAAATTTGATGCCTGGAGTGGCCTGGGTGTGGATGCACTGCTGACCGGCAGCATCAGCCAAAATGCCGAAGGTAACTATGTGATTCGTTACCAGCTGGTGGATGTGGTACGTGGCCAGCTGACTCAGGGTCAGAGCCGCGCCTTAAGCGCAGACGGTAACCTGGTTGAATCTAAAGATCATGTTCTGCTCAACAAGGTCGCGACCGTTCCGGCACAGCGCATGCGTGAATACGCGCACCGTATTTCCGATCTGGTTTACGAAGAGCTGACCGGTGAACGTGGTGCTTTCCTGACCCGTATCGCTTATGTGGTGGTGAATGATAAAGATGACTATCCGTACCAGCTGCGTGTGGCGGATTACGACGGCTACAACGAACGCCTGGTACTGCGTTCTAAACAGCCGCTGATGTCACCTTCCTGGTCCCCGGACGGCAAGACGCTGGCGTACGTCAGCTTCCAGAACGGCCAGGCCGAAATCTTTATGATGAACATCTATACCGGTAAGCGTGAGAAACTGACTTCATACCCACGTCACAATGGTGCACCAAAATTCTCACCGGATGGTAAAACCATGGCATTGGTGTTGTCGAAAACCGGAACCCTGCAAGTGTATACTCTGGATCTGACGACCCGTAAGCTGACTCAGGTCACTCATGGTCGTTCTAACAATACCGAACCATTTTGGAATCCGAATGGTCAGTCATTGATATTTACTTCGGATCGGGGTGGTAAACCACAGATTTATCAAGTAAATTTGGCTGATGGTTCGACAAAACGTCTGACTTGGCAAGGTAGTCAAAACTTGGGTGGTCAAATTACACCGGATGGTCGATTCCTGGTTATGGTGAATCGCAGCAATTCCGGCTTCAATTTGGCGAAGCAAGATCTTGAGACCGGCTCGGTACAAATTCTGACCAAGACGCTGTTGGATGAATCGCCAAGCATTGCACCGAATGGTGGCATGGTCGTTTACAGTTCTATCTATAACAAAACAAACGTATTGTCGATGGTTTCAATAGATGGACGATTTAAAGCTAGATTACCGGCAACAAACGGGCGCGTAAGAGCTCCTGCTTGGTCTCCGTTTTTATAGCAACTAACTATTACATAGTAAGGAAAATAAGATGCAACTTAACAAAGTTCTTAAAGGGCTACTGATTGCGCTACCTGTTCTAGCAGTGACTGCATGTAGTTCAAGCGACGAAGCAACAGGCGCCGCTGGTTCTGAAACCAACCAAACTACATCAGGTTCAGCAAACAACATGGACACCACTGTTGTTTCGCCAATGGATGAGAATGCACAACTTTCTGAGCAAGAGCTGAAAGAACAGGCTCTGCGTGAAACTCAAACTATTTACTTCGCATTCGACAACGCAACTATCGCGAGCGACTACGAAGACATGCTGGCTGCACACGCAGCATACCTGAGCAAAAACCCAGGCATGAACGTGACTATCGAAGGTCACGCTGATGAACGTGGTACGCCAGAGTACAACATCGCACTGGGCGAGCGTCGTGCACAAGCCGTATCTAAATACCTGCAGGCGCTGGGTGTTCAGGCTGACCAAATCTCTATCGTAAGCTACGGTGAAGAGAAGCCGCTACTTCTTGGCCAAAGCGAAGAAGTATACTCTAAGAAACCGCCGTGCAGTTCTAGTGTACTAATAATCGAGGATGAACCTCATGTTCAGTAACTTAAAGCGCGTATTCACGCTTACGTTACTGGCAAGTGCAGCGAGCGCTTCGTTCGCTGCACCAGCTCCAGTATCGGACCTCAGTAACAGCAGCCAACTTTCCTCCACACGTTCGGCTTCGTCCGAAAGCGATGTGCAACGGTTAGAGCGCCTGCTGGAAAACCGCAATCGTGTTCAGTTGCAAATGCAAAAGCAATTGGACGATATGTCCCTGGAAATGAACAACTTACGCGGTCAAATCGAACGTAATAACTACGATATGCAGCAGATGCAGCAGCGCCAGCGTGAACTGTTTGTTGAGCTCGATAAAGTTCGTAGTGAAGTCAAAACCCGTCCGGCTCCTGCCGCTGATAACAGCGCGAAAGAGGAACTGGTTGAAGGTACGTTCAGCAGCGATGCGGATGAACAGGCCGCTTACCAGAATGCCGTCGATTTGATTTTGAAAAAGCGTGATTACGCTGGAGCGATTGCCGCGTTTCAAAAATTTCAGAGCGACTATCCCGACTCCTCATTTGCGTCTAATACGCACTATTGGTTGGGACAACTTTACTTTGCCAAGAAGCAAGACACCGATGCCGCGAAGAGCTTTGGCGCTGTGCTAGCATACAAAGACTCAAATAAACGCGCTGATGCAATGGTGAAGCTGGGCGATATCGCCAAGCGTAATAATAATGCAGAGCAGGCAAACAAATACTACCAGCAAGTTGTGGATGAATATCCCGACAGCGCTTCGGCCAGCCTGGCCAAAGAAAATCTTAAGTGATGCTGATTTGTTGACTCTGTGAAGGGCCGCTTTGTGCGGCCTTTTTGTTATCTGAATATTGTGAATCATTGAGTGCCTGAATTGCCAACCCAAGTCGGAATCACTTTTGCCTATCGCTGAGGTTACGGTGTACAATGCGCGGATTAAAGGAAGTTGCGTAGAGCAGAGCAATGAGTCATATACAGGATAAGATTGATACGGTTTACCCGTTCCCACCAAAACCGATCCCGTTAACAGATCAAGAAAAACAGACCTATATCGCGAGCATCAAACAGCTGCTGCAAGAAAAAGACGCTGTGCTGATTGCCCACTATTACACCGATCCTGAAATTCAGGCCCTGGCGGAAGAGACTGGCGGCTTCGTCGGGGATTCTCTGGAAATGGCTAAGTTTGGTAACCGCCACCCGGCCAGCACACTGATTATTGCCGGTGTGCGTTTCATGGGTGAGTCGGCAAAAATCCTGACTCCGGAAAAACGGATCCTGATGCCGACGCTTGATGCAGAGTGTTCATTGGATCTGGGTTGCCCGGCGGATAAGTTTACTGAGTTCTGTGATGCGCACCCTGACCATACCGTTGTGGTTTATGCCAACACCTCAGCCGCAGTGAAAGCACGTGCGGACTGGGTTGTTACCTCAAGCATCGCTCTGGAAATCGTCGAACATCTTGATGGCGAAGATAAGAAAATTATCTGGGGCCCGGATCGTCACCTCGGTTCTTACATTGCGGATAAAACCGGCGCTGACATGCTGCTGTGGCAGGGTGAGTGTGTGGTGCACGATGAGTTCTCCGCTGACGCGCTGAAAAAAATGAAAGCGCTCTATCCGGATGCGGCAATTCTGGTTCACCCTGAGTCACCATCCAGTGTGGTTGAACTTGCGGACGCGGTTGGTTCAACCAGCCAGTTGATCAAGGCAGCCAAATCTCTGCCACAGCAAAAAATGATCGTTGCCACCGATAAAGGCATCTTCTTCAAGATGCAACAAATGGTGCCGGAAAAAGAGCTGATTGAAGCGCCAACCGCCGGTGCCGGCGCGACCTGTCGCAGCTGCGCGCATTGCCCTTGGATGGCGATGAACGGCCTGAAAGCGATTGAAAAAGCATTGCGTGATGGCGGCGAAGAGCACGAAATCTTTGTTGATGAAGCGCTGCGGGTGAAATCGCTGATCCCGCTTAACCGCATGCTCGATTTTGCTGAGCAGCTCAATATGCAGGTCAAAGGCAACGCCTGAGCCGTATAACGCAGTTGCTGACAATAGCGCGCGGCATCTGACAGCCAGACCGCAAACATTAAAAAGCCCGCTTAAATAAAAGCGGGCTTTTTCTATGATGCACCGTTTTAAACGCAAAAACGCAGAGCAGGTATAAGCCGGGGCTTATACCTGCTCTGCCAGCGCCACACCACGCTGGGTCAGACCGCACAGCATGACCGGAATCGCGTGGTAAATCTCTTCAAATTGGTCGAGACCTTCCAGACCTTGCTCAGACAGCGTCGCCAGCGAGGTTTCCGGATCGAACAGCATGCTCAGTGACAGCAGTACACCGCCCAGCAGCGCGTTGTCCTGGCTTTCTTGTGGCATCAGCACTTCCCAGTCGTCACGGGTCAGCTGCCAGCCTTGCAGAACGCCTTCACATAAGTCACGTGCAGCCTGATTGACAATCTCGGCTTCGTCTAACTCGCAGCCTTCCGGCCAGGCCCAGCTGCCTTCCAGCAGGGCTGCGCGATACAGATTCCACATATCGATGATCGTTTGAAAATAGCTTTCCATCAGTTCAGCATCTTTGAACGGTGCGACCTCTTCGCCGCCCCACAAAAATGGCAACCACTCTTCCGGTGGCAGAATGTTTGGCGCGGAGGCCATTGCGGTGACAAAACCACGAGTTTTCGCTTCGCCCAGCAGGCGGCCTTCAAGTTCAGGTAAGGAAAGAATGTCGTTTAGGGTCAAAATAGAGTTCCATGCTTAGCTGGTGGAAATAAAGCGCCCATATTAACCTTAAACTGCCGCTTAACGCGAGTGAGTTTGGCCCTCCGGCGACGAACTGCAGGACAAGTAAGCGCTGCTTTAGTCACGAATTCAGATACTGTCCGGTATCACTGAGGAAGTTTTTCACTATACTGGTTGCAGGATGCCAGCCTCAAACGGAAATAATTCAACCAGTTATGCAAATTCACTCCTCACTCAAACGCAAAAGTATGATAGCTCTGGCGGTGTACCTGTTTCTGTTTCTGGTCACCGCTGGCTCGGTAACGTATTGGGTTGTGGAAGCGCCGCTGCGCCAGCAGGCACAGCAAAATTTTGATTTGCGAACCGAGATGCTGGCGACGGAAATTCGCCAGCCACTCGAAAACTCGCTCGGTGTACTGCAGAGTATTGTCAGTATTGGCCAGAGCGGACGGGATCAAAGTGAGCAGGGACGTATGCTGCGCGCTCTGTTTGAAGTGCTGGACGGGGTGGTGATCAGCGGTGGTATCTGGCCGAAAGCGGGGAGTGTTTTTACCAATAAGGAATTCGCCAGCCTGTTTTTTAACAAAGCGGCGGACGGCCAGGTCGATCAGCTCATTTCCTGGAATAACCCGGCTGCTGGTGGTTATACCGGCGAAGACTGGTATTTGTCCGCGCTGGATAAAGCGCCCGGCAAGGTATTCTGGTCGCCGGTCTACGTCGACTCTTATACCCAGGTGCCGATGATTACTGCATCCATGCCGTATTATGTGCATGGCGAATCAGCCGGTGTCGCAACCGTCGACATCTCTCTCGAAGGTTATACCGATTTTATCACCGCACAGACCGAAGAGTATGGCCTGGGAGTGAGATTGCGAGACGCGATGGGTACGATTCTCACCGAGCACAACTTTCGCTTACGTGAAGACGCTTATATTACCCATTACCCGTTCAGTGAATACCATTGGCAGTTAGATGTGGTGAATGCCGATAAATTAATTAAGGATCAAGTGTTCGAACTGGTCACCCGGGTAGAGCAGGGCCTGATCCCGTTGTTGCTGTTGTGCGTCATGCTGGGCTATTACCTTATTAATCGCTATCTGATCAACCCGGTGGTGGTAATTGCGCGCCAGGTGGATGAATCGCGTGAAGGTGGGATCATTGAGGTGAACTACAACAGCCAGGACGAGATTCGCTATCTGATCGACACGTTTAACCAGAAAACCGTGTACCTCGAAGCAGAGCGAATTAAGGCTCAGGCGTCAACACAGGCGAAAAGTGCCTTTCTCGCCACGCTCTCCCATGAAATCCGCACGCCGATGAACGGGGTGCTGGGCACCGCACAACTCCTGCTTAAAGGCGACCTGCAGCCTCGCCAGCGCCAGCAAATGAAAAGCTTGTATGAATCAGGCGAGCACATGATGACCCTGCTGAACGAGATTCTGGATTTTTCTAAAATCGAGCAGGGGCGTCTCGAGCTTGATTACAGCGCGTTTTCACTGGAATCGATCATCGGCAGTATCACCAGTGTTTATTCGACTCTGTGCAGCGAGAAAGGACTGCAGTTCAAAGTCTATAACCATATAGAAGACAATCGCTGGTATTACTCAGATAAAGCCCGCCTGCGCCAGATTCTGTTCAACCTTCTCAACAACGCCGTGAAGTTTACCCATCGCGGCCTGGTTGAAGTGACGTTTACGGAAGAGCAGCAAGATGAACAGCTCTACCTGAGTATGCAAATTCGTGACACCGGAATCGGGATTGCTAAAGAGGCCCAGGACAAAATCTTCAAGCCGTTTGAACAGGAAGAGTCTTCCACCACCCGGCGCTTTGGCGGCACCGGACTTGGCCTGGCCATTGTTAAGCAGATCGCCGAGGTGTTGGGAGGCAGCGTCAGCGTTATCAGCGAAGTCGGCATCGGCAGTAATTTTATCGTCCGTGTCGCCGTGGAGAAGGCGGAGCCTCAAGTGGCGGCAGATAAGCCCTCACGCCATATTCACTGCACAGGATTGAGCGTACTCATCGTTGAAGATAACCGCACCAATAGCATCATTCTTGAAACCTTTATGAAAAACAAAGGATTCGACTGCACCTGCGTGGAGAAACGGTGCCCAGGCGATCAAAGCGGTGCAGGAGCGCTGTTTCGATTTGGTGTTAATGGATAACCATATGCCGGTCAAAGATGGTGTTTCTGCCATTGATGGTATCCGGCGTCTTAATGTCAGGCAGTCTGGTGTGCTCATTTTTGGTTGTACCGCTGATGTGTTTCGTGAAACCCGTGAGCAGATGCTGAATGCCGGCGCGGATGCCATTATCGCTAAGCCTATCGATGAAAACGAGCTGGATGATGCGCTGTACCGCTTCACCAACAAACTGTACCAGTTCCGCTCTGGGGCGAATTTGCCGACCTTCTCCGGTAACACTGAAGAGCTGCTGGTTCAGCTCTATATTGCGCTGGATAACCGTTCGACCGAAGAAGCCGCCAGCATACTCCAGAACTTGCAGCAGTCGCTGGAATTCCCTGATGATCATTCTCTCTCGCAAAGCATACAGGCTTTGCTTTCTCATCTGCGGCGGGGACGTCTGCCTCCGGCCAAGGAAGTTGACCTTCTTACCGTACTCCTGACGGATTTCTGTAATTAAATTACATACCCGTCGTTTAGATAAACGATTGCTTGTTAAACGCTTGTAAAATCAGCGTTAGATGCTACTTCCTGCTTTCTTTTTGGTAGTTTATTTACCATTCGAATTTAAAAACGGAACCTAAAACTATTATTGTTGTGATTTAATAGCGCCATAAACTGGAATAAAAATAATATCCAGTGATATGTTTTACAAAAGTCGCAATTTTATAGTTTCATGTTTTATTCGAGGATGTAAATGAAAGCACGTGGTCCTTTTTGTATCAGGCACGCGGCGGCGGACACTTTCGCTATGGTGGTGTTTTGCTTTGTTGCCGGCATGATCATCGAAATTTTTGTGTCAGGAATGAGTTTTGAACAGTCTCTGGCCTCACGAACCCTGTCGATCCCGGTTAATATCGCCATCGCCTGGCCGTACGGGGTGTTTCGTGACTTCGTACTGCGCCAGGGCAAAAAGCTTGCTGAAGGCAGCGTGATGAAGAATGTGGCCGACCTGTTCGCCTACGTGCTGTTCCAGTCACCGGTATACGCCGCAATTCTTTACACCGTGGGCGCATCGACGGATCAGATCATCACCGCCGTTGCCAGTAACGCTGCGATTTCCTGTGGCATGGGTGTACTGTACGGCCACTTCCTCGATATGTGCCGTCGCTGGTTTCGCGTGCCAGGCTACTATCAGAGTGTGTAATCGGCGTTTAATTGCACGAATCAGACAATTAGTAGACAAACAAACTACACGGGGCAATTTTTTTCGGTTTTGTACTTGACCATTCCCAGCATAATCATTAAATTAGCGCCTCGTTAGCCGAAGAGGTTAACACAACGGTGAGTTGTCCGAGTGGCTTAAGGAGCACGCCTGGAAAGTGTGTATACGGCAACGTATCGAGAGTTCGAATCTCTTGCTCACCGCCACATTCTAGTCCGTAGACGTTCGTCTACGGACTTTTTCGTTTTAGGTCCGTGAATTTCGCTGAATTTATCGTTTTTAGTCGTTCGCCCCCGCCCACTCTTTTATGTATGCCAGAATATATGCTAAAAGTAAGATCATCAATTTGGCATACTATCTAGACTATTAATCGTTCGGCATAATAGATTGAAAATTTATCAATCTTTATAAAGAAATAAGTAAGGTAAAACAGTCAGTTAATACTCTAAATGTATGCATTCAAAATTGCTCAATTTGGGCTAAATTTCGCTACTTTCGTTTTCCTCGAGTATCCATCAATGATTACGTCAATCTTACCGTAAAATGAGATGTAGAACTGGGCCTTTACATACCTTCGAAAACGGTCCCTCCCAATGAGCTTCGTGTACCATTTTTATTACGTCGACTGGAAGTCTCGTTCTTGATATGAAATGGAAAATGCTCGCAACGAATAAAGAAGCATCGGTGTATAGAAGAAATGTTAGCCGTTGGAGCTGTTTTGACTATTTTTTCGAATTTCACTGAGAGTAATACTGACGAGAGCTCCACCAATTACGAAAAAACAGCAACAACAAGTGGCCAGCTAGACGAACTTCGACCGATTGAAGATTCTCTCCGTCCATAGATACACCAAGCGACACAAATCAACCGTACAGGGTAATAAATGTGTCCCACAAAGCCAATTTGATCGGGTTACGGTATTTTGTTGTAATGTGCCACGCTCAAGAGACTCCTAACAATATAAACGGAATTGAAATAAAAAAAAGATTCCAGAAGATACATCATTTGTATAGATTTTGATGTCATGGCTGGTAAATCCACCGCGCAATGGCATCTGTTATCTACTAACGTCCCTCAAAACTGTACGCAAGTACATACTCAGAAAGATTTTACCTACCAAACGCACACAAATTATGGTCTTATATGAGATCTATAACATAGAAGTTTTACTAGACTCGAAAATCAGTTGTGCACATAGGTTGAAAATGGAATTCATCAAGGCGTTAAGTCTACTCTCCAAATCTTCTCCGTTTGCGGTGAGTACTGAAAATGCGGAGCACGACAGTGCTTTGGTTGTGTATAAAGATCACCTGTATATCAAGACAGATATCGAAACCGATTTTGAAAAGGCACTTCTAAAATGCCGTGGTGGAGAAATCATCTTTTTGTGCGGCAGTAGCGGTGATGGAAAATCGGAAATATTGACGCGCTACAGTAAGAGGCACCGTGCAACGACTGATTTTCATCTCGATGCGACACACTCTTTCAGTCCTAGTCAAACGGCTATCAATGCATTGGACGATAGATTCTCGGCGTTTAAATCCAACCGTCGTCCCTTAGTCATTGGTATTAACACCGGTATGCTTGGTAATTATGCCGAAGAAGGGGCTGATGAGCACAATGATATCAAATCATCGATAAAGCAGTTTTTGTCGGGTGAGCCAACACCTCCGCAGCATAGCTATCTGGATTTTGAATCTTATCCAAAATTCCATTTTTCTGATGGAATGAGCCATTCTGATTTCACTGAAAAATTCATGCATCAATTAACATATGCGGATTTTAATAATCCATTTTATACCTTATATGAAGCAGAGAAATCTCGTTCAGGCTGGACGAAATTATGTACCAATTTTGTATTGCTTGGTAATGCATCGGTACAGCGTTCGATCGTTGAATTACTATTGAAGTCTCGACTAATGAAGGATCAATTCCTTACAGCTAGGTCGTTGCTCGATTTTGTTTATCAAATCTTGACTATGAAAGGCTATTTGTTTGATAACCTTTTCACTGCAATTGATAACGAAATTCTCGAACAACTGAGGAGCTTTGACCCAAGTGCTACTCACACAAGAGACATAGACGAATTCATTTTGCAGTTTGGCTTGGGTATAGAACATACTGGATATGTTGAGTTAAAAGGTAAGCTTGCCACTCTCGGAATTACAGATATCTCTTCACCACGATCATTTTTGAGAGCAATTTACCTTCTCAAACATGATGAAAGATTCGTCAATCACTATTCGAAGCAGTTAGTGAATAGTTTTGATAATCGATTAGTTGATCGGTATGCAAGCATATGGTTACTGCATCGAGATTATGATGGAACACCTGAACTTCGTAACGAGCTGAATAAATTCTACAGGGAATCGTTAATACCGGCAGTACACAACTACTGCAATAGAAATGCTCCGACTTTAGAAAAAGGTACATTCTTTGTAAGTGAGTACAATGGATATAGCCTTGCAACGGAGTTAGACATTAAGCCTGATTTCCCCGCAATTCAAACTCAACCAATATCGAGAATTAGTGGTTTTGATGCCAGGTTAAAAATTGGTGATGACACGTTGAAGGCTATTCCTATCAATATCAACCTTTTCCAACTTTTGGAAGGGATTAATCACGGTTACCGGCCAAACAAACACGATAAAAACTCAATCTTGCAACTCGATGACGTTATAGAACAGATTATCAGTGCGGCCAACAACAATCATGTTCTGCATGTTTTTTCTAATCAGGCCAAGTTTAAAGTCGTCAAACAAGATAGCGACTATTTTGAAGTCAGTGGGATTTAGATATGAATGATTTTGCTTTACCGTTTAAATCGGATCTTGCGGTGACCAGCCAAGATGTTGCAAACAAAAATACGTTAAACAGCTTTTTATCGATTCGAACCAAGGGGAATGATTTTGAGTCGGATATTGTCGTCGGGATGGTCCTTAGCGCGTTACTTAGGAAAAAGATCGAAGGCTACAGCTACGATGATTTCAGAAATGACTGCAAAGGTCGGTTTGAGACGAAATTAGACGACGCCCGTTTTTGGTCGGTGTTGGATAAGATGTATTTTGAAACTGAAGCACTGTTTAATATCAGCCCCGAAACCTTACTGTTCAAAGGGCAAAAATCTCATAGTAACAACAAAACCAATGACCGTTTCGCATCGCTATACATTAGTTTGCTACAAGAGCTACGGATCAAAGAATTTGATACCAAGCTTAATTTTTTAGAGCATGAAATTTTATCCACGCTGAATGAAAGAATGAGGGAAGCAAAAGAGGCTGCGTATACTGCGAAAGAAAAGCCTTACTTGCCATTTTTATCTCAGTCTTTCAGACAAGATTTACAGTTTCTTTCGCAACATCCCAAATATTTGCTCTCTCAGATTAAGCCATTTCTCAATATTTATGGATTCGTCTACGTATCTCAACTAGCGCTTTCATTAACTGATTGGCGCCGTTGTGGCGAGCCTACGCATAAACCTCTTTACTTCATCATGGATCACGAAAAAGCCAGCCAAGAAAGGGCACATGTAAGAAATCATGGTTACAAGCTATTCGAAAGAAGCTGCTATCGATTATTTCCTTATTTATCCATGTTAGAGATGCTGCAACCAGATGCCAATTCCCTTGAAAAAGAGAAGAAAATACCTCTGTGGGAACTAGCATCAAGAATCGAACGTAATAAAAACCAAACAACCAGAGAGCGGTTAGAGTTTTTTGCAAAAGCTTTTAAATCAAACCGTAATCTATCAAACGTGCTCCCTGATAGTGGAGATGCCCTGGATTGGCTGGAACAAATATTAGGTCTCGCTATCGCCCAATTTGAAGATACTTCAACCGAACGTCCAGCTATCAATAAAAAGTATGTCGGTGAAGTTGAAAAGTATTTAGCGAGTGATTTCGTTCAAAGACGTGGTCGTGCTGGCCGGGTGTTAGTCCTAAACCAAGATCATCTGCTTCTTTTAGCCAATATTGCAATTGGTGACCGGGACAAACTGCGTTTTCAGGAACTCATCGCCGAATTCCGTAAGCGCGGTATTTACCTTGATAAACAAACTGAAATTGAATTGATAAAGTTTTTTGAGCGAATTGGTAACGTTGAAAAAATGAGTGATAGTGGAGATGCAGTCTATGTCCGAAAAACAATTTGAACGTTTCCTAGCCAAGCAATTTAGTCATTGGGCTGAACAAGGTATTCCTGCCGGATTTCGTTTTCACTTTAAATCACCAGATGGTGCGAACAGTCAACGTTTGTACAACGCCATGATGGAGCAGGCTAATGGACGTTTAGCAACAGAACAAGGTATTGAACTCCCATTTATTGAAACCGCGCTGAGTAACGTTATTCCGGTGTTGCATGGGGAGGGTGAGGATGGCACGTATACAGAAAACTACATTTCGCATCTACGAGATTCTATTGCCGGTCAAGAGGGTGTATTTCGAGGTTGTTCACTACTCGTTATTCATAATAGCTTGTTGGATACACTTATTAATTCTGCCGATAACTTGGCGAGCAAAGGCCAAGTTTGGAGCCCCGGTCGAATTTGTGATGCACTCAAGCAACTCGTTGACAAAGATGATAAAAACCGAGATGTTTCGGTATGTTTGCTTGAAAATCAATTCGAAAATATTTTAGAAGATGGTGCGACCATGTTCGGTTTTGAAGCTCTGTTCAATGCCGTTGAAGATGGGGATTTGCTGTTCCACGAACTGGATATGTTCGATGACCCGCTCATTACTAAAATGGGCCAAAATAAAAAGCAGATTCAAGGTCGACTAGAGACTAACCGGCAGTTGTATCAAGAGATCTCCTTTGAAGTGGAAAACTTTAGTGATGATCTGGTTGAGCACTTAAAGGCATTTAGCGAAAAATTCGTACGAAAACACTTTATCGATGCTGAGCCTGACGCTTGGCGTTCATTAGAGCTAGAAACGCTGCTACAAGAGAAGAAAAACAATACCAAAGCACAATTGGTTTTGAAAAAAGAAGAGTTATCGGGTGGCGAGTTGACCGCAAGAAACCGTGCTGAGTCAAAAGCCGGTATGCGTGATAGACATATCATTGTCGAACTTAACCCTGAACAAAATGAATTTGAGCTAAAACTATCCTTCGAAGGCACCAGTGATTTAGACAAGCAACAATTAAAAATTCAACCCGCCAAAGTCTTCAATCAAAAAGAAGAATGGGTGGTACGCAATTCGTTTAAGAGCGCATTTGCAACATTAAAAGCCACATTCACCGGCTCACCAACCTATTTTTCGATTGTATTGAAACGTGACAATACAGCGGAAAGCTACAAGTTCAGTTGCTTACTTGTGCCAAAGGGAATGTTTTATCTGGGACCACTAAAAAATATTTTCACGCTTGAGCCGAAAAAGGCTCGTATAAAACTCAACATGGATGAGAACGTGCTGCGAATCAATCCTGATATCCAACACTCTTATCATTTGCAAGATACTAAATCAGTTATTGATAGGGCTGCATTTGGGGTTGTGGATTTTGATGCGTTAGCTGGAGAGTCCGACGAGATAGAGTTCTCTATTTCATCGGGTGAACATCAACTCGATGTTCGTGTTGAGGGAAGCTTAGCAATAGATTCCTTACCATTGCCACTTCTACTGAATCGAGGTCGCTACTACAAGTTGTTTGATGATGAATACAACGGCGAGTTTTTAGCGGGCAAAGGCAAAGTTGCTCTGGATAATAGTGAATTTACCATAACAGCGACTCGTTTGCAGTTACTCAAGATTGAACATCAGATGGTAAGCGAATCACTGTTGTTTATCGACAGTGACCAGGAGTTGAAGCTCGATGACATTTGTGAATATGCGCCGGCGATTTGGCAAGCGTATAGTGAGTTATTTGAATACCTAAATAGAAATCGAACGACTCCTTCACTTGTCTCTTGGGGCGAAGATCTTTCGGCAATTGTTGACCGTATTACAGGCGCATTCATTGAATACTACGAAAATATACCAACTGATGGTCCTCTTTCCGATGAACAGAAAAGGATTATGAACATAGGGCGTGTATGTTTGGAGGGGGATGAATTCTATTCGCCTTATCACCCGTTAGTTCT
The DNA here is from genome assembly GCA_039696685.1 of Vibrio sp. CDRSL-10 TSBA. Classification (NCBI taxonomy): domain Bacteria; kingdom Pseudomonadati; phylum Pseudomonadota; class Gammaproteobacteria; order Vibrionales; family Vibrionaceae; genus Vibrio; species Vibrio sp. CDRSL-10 TSBA. Next base: position 1,201,072 of record CP155566.1, read on the forward strand.
AGCGTACTTCTCCAACTTGAAAACTCAGATTCAATCAGATGAACAAGATACATTTACCAATATTCCGTCAGTGACTTTGGAGCGCTTATCTCCAGCCGGATTGTTACCGTTTAGCTATCACCCTCATTTTGAGTATGCCTACAACCAACAGGTAAAAGAAAATGCCTTTTGGATTCGCAGTGTTCCCCAAGAAAAAAGCACCTATGGTTTCATCCGTAAACTTGTGAATGAAAAAATTGATGAGTTTCAAGCGGCATTTAGTCAACTATTTGAAGATGAAAATAACAGTTTAATTGTGAATGCCGTGAACCTCGAGAAAAGTGAAGAGCTTTTCTTGGGCATTGTTGATTATATGAAGGCTAACTTGGATGATGCTTCATCTATGCACGTCAATTTGTATGACCAAGAATTGCAGTTTAATGCGTTTGACCAGTTTGCAGAGACCGTTGACTATGACGTACTCAAGCAGTGGTTGGGTTTAGACAAGGGAAAAGTTCGAGAGATAGCGGATACGGTCATTGACCTTCTCCGGACGCGATTAACCTACAGTAAGTTCACTAACAAACAAATTGAACAACAGGAACAGGCTTATTCGCACCTTACCTTTTTCCGGAATAACAGCAAAGTAGATTGTACTGAAGTCGATATTGATACAATGGAATCGGGCGTTGCTGCTGATGGCATTTTATCTGGTGAAGCTTCTCAAAGTAAGCAAGGTTCTTATTACACCGGCTTTGGTTTGAAGAATGTCGATTATAGTGATAAGCCTCATCTTAGAGTTGCAAAATTAATAGGGTCCTTGATTAAGCCTGCTTTGGGTAAAAACGTCCAATATCACGGGAAAAATGCCGTTTCCTTAGCGGTAAGTGAAGATTTCAGAACACTACTAAAACATTCGTACGATAGCTCGATCTGGACCACGATCATTGATCCTAAAGTGACGCTTGATTTCTTCCATAGTAATGAGGATGTGGTATTAATTCACTATTCCGATCAGTACACCACGTCATCCAGTTACGATGCGATCACCGTTACGGCACAACGTCACCTGTTTGAAAAAGTGTTGTCTCAGCAAAATGGCGGTTTTGTCGACGAGTTCAATGCGTTTAATGGTGACTGGCTACTTAAAATGGTCAGTGCACCAACTAATGGCCATAAATCGGTTGAGCAGTTTGACAAGCTTAAAAAAGAGCGTCGTGGAATTATTGGCGCCTATAAGTTTGTAACCAGTATGGTGAGCCAATCGGATATCACCTGGGTTCCACTGTCCGTCTCTGAAATGATCCGAGTTTCCGGGAATTTAGGCCTGAAAATGTCAGACAGCGAATTTTCGCGCAATGTTAATGGCTATCGACAAGGTGCAATTTCAGATGACGTACTTATGGTTGGTTTAAAAGACCAAACCATGTACCTACTGCCTTTAGAGGTTAAAACCGGAGCAGTCCCTAATTACGCTAAAGCAATTGAGCAAGCAAAAGAGTTAGGTCGCTATTTACGAGAAGATATTTTAGGTGGTTCGGGGATTGTTCCTCAAATATTTCGTAGCCTGTTCATTCGCCAGATCTTAATGCAAGTCGATAAGTACCGCCTATACAAAGTATTTAGTGAAGGCTACTTTGACCATCTGCTAGCAGAAAAAGAGCAATGGTTAGCTGGCCATTTTCAATTGGGGCAATTAGCCAATTACCCAGAAGGCTTCGTGGTCAGTCATTTGGATTCTGCTGCATGTTTGGATACCAACTATACAATGCAGGATGACATCCTCAGGATTGAGCTGCCAATGTCGTTGCTCGATACATTGGTTACAACGCCGCTTCAGCAGTTGTTACAAGGCCAATCAATTAGTCAGATCTGCAAAGTGCCAGAACAGTATCTGTTAAATGCCATTGAGGAGCTCGCTATACCAACACACGAACTTAGTGTTGTTAGTGAACGGCCTGATTCTGGTGTTCAACCTCAAGAGGAAGATGAACTGCCTCAAGTCGCAGAGTTGAGTGTGAATGGTGGCTATATCGCGGATAAAACAAGCTCAAATAACCTAAAAGTCTTGTTTGGTCATAATACACTAAATGATCAGCCTCTGATTTGGGAGCCAACCAACACCGCCAAATTTATGAATACCAATACTGGCATTATTGGCACCATGGGGACGGGAAAAACGCAGTTTACTAAATCGGCGATCACTCAGTTATACCGTAATCAGTCCAATAATGTGGATGGGCAACCAATCGGTATGCTGATCTTTGACTACAAGTCAGATTATGTTGATGACGAGTTTCAGCAAGCTGCAGGTGCAAAGAAGTTTAAATTATTCCACTTGCCTTACAACCCATTGAGTTTGTTTGGTGATACACCAATGCTTCCAGTTTCATACGGCTCGTGGTTTCTCTGAAACGGTGGGTAGGGCATTTAATCTTGGTCAGAGACAGCAGCTCAAGCTGCGCCAGTTAATTAGTGATGCTTATGAGTTGGCTGGTATTCACAAAGCCGATCCAACAACCTGGTCAAAGTCAGCTCCAACAATAGAAGATGTGTGGCAGCTATTCTTGAGTAATGAACCTGAGCTTGATTCTCTTTATGCAGCGCTTGAAAGCCTATGTGAATTAGAAGTGTTTGAGACCGATCATCAGCAATGTCAGAGCTTATATGACCTCATCGATGGGATAACGGTGATTGAACTTGCTGGTTACCCTAGTGAGATTCAAAGTCTTGTCGTGGCGCTGACTCTAGACCTGTTTTATATGCAAATGCAGAAGAAGGGCAAGCCGCAAGTACAGGGTGACTTCCGCCAAATCACCAAGATGATTTTGGTGGATGAAGCGGACAACTTTATGTCGCAGAACTTCCCAAGCTTACGCAAGATCCTCAAAGAAGGGCGTGAGTACGGCGTTGGTGCTATTCTATCAACCCAGGATATTACGCATTTCCAAACCGGTGAAAATGACTACTCAAGTTATATCCTCACCTGGGTGATTCACCGTGTGGCTAAGATTAAGCCGCAAGATATCAAGGCTATGTTTAGCGTGAATGATAAGGCTGAACAGGACCGGTTAATGGATACGATTCAGAAATTAGATAAGCATTTTAGTTTATATATTGATGGTGCTAAGAACGTTGTGAAAATGCGTGATAGTGCATTTTGGGAACTTATACAATAGTTAAAGATTTTGTTGCCTTTTTGATGCTTTTCTTAGAAGTATTTCGTAGAGGGTTTTATCTATTTACTTTTTATTCATTGCTTGGCCTTCTTCACTTGCAATGGTTTGTCTTATGTATATAACACATTGATTAATATGAATAAAATAACACATATTTGTTGGAGCTGCTGTAGTATTGTTGAACTACTCAAACAGGTAAGATTATGATTAATCGACAGGACCTATTGGTTTTATACGAAAAGTTAAGAAAAAAATTAACACCATCTTGTAAGTGTCATTTTTTTACGTTGGTACAGTTTGTTGTTACATCCTTGTTTTCGTTGTTGCCATTGTTAGTTGATTCAGCGGTCCAATCGAGTCTAGCTAAATCCAACTTTGTTGGTGTTTTTGTCAATAGATTTTTTGCTGATTCAGTATTTATATATACATCAGCGTTTATAGCGCCATTTTTTATATTGACTTGTATTCATCTTATACGAGAAAAATCAAGCAGCTTTGCGTTTTATCCTTTAGTTGCATTAATGAGTGTTTATTCATTATTACTGGGGGCTTTATTTTACTCTGGCGTTGTTTCACGAGAATTGTATGATTTTGGTACAGGTTCCACCAGTCCTGTCAGTTATCCAACTAAAGCTGATATTTCTATTTTTATCACAACGCTTTTCTCATGGTATTACTGTACCTATAAGGCAACTTATAAACCAAATGATTCTTTGAATACTTACGAAGAGAATGAACAAAAGAATAGACGTAAATTTGATAAGGAACTAAGAGATGCCTAATATTCCAATTAAAGCAATTAGAGTTGAGCAGCCGATTGGTGAGTTTCTTCGTCGGGAAAATGAAAGCACAAGATTTGTTAGATATATCCTATTCTGATGTTAGACGTCTTGAAAATGAAGAAAGAGATGTTGAAAAGTATTTGGGTATTCAAAGGCCATTGAAGAAAAACAGAGTCAAAGAAATTAATTCCTATATTAATACTGTTGATGCTACTTTTCCTAATTCAGTCATATTGTCTATAGATATTGAAAATATATATTGGAATGGTGATGAGCTAGTCATCGAATATGACGAGGATGAAAAAAATAATATTGCTAAAGTATTAGATGGACAACATAGACTTGCCGGTTTTGACTCAAATAATACAAAATTTATAGATTATGAAGGAAATAAGAAAGATTTCGAAGTATTAGTAACTATCTTTGTAAACGCAGATATGGCTGTACAAGCAAAAGTATTTTCAATGGTTAACCAAAACCAAACTAAAGTTAATAAAAGCTTAGTTTTTGACTTGGAGTCTTTAGCTCAATCAAGAAGTCCTTGGAAAACCTGTCATAGTATTGCCGCTTATGTAAATGAAAAAGATGGCTCTCCTTTCTTCCATAGAATAAAACGGCTGGGGGTAAAGACATATTTAGATGAGTTTCAACCATTAACACAGGCGGCATTTGTTGATAATTTGGTTAAGTTGATCACGCCTAATGCCCAGATTGATAGAAATATAATTTTAGGTAAAGATAAAGGATTTTTAGGCTTTGCTAGTAAAAAGATGCCTCATATGGATACTGATAGTTTATATAAGTTTCCATTTAGAAAATCGTTTGTTGACGATGAAGATGAAGTGATTTTACGTACTGTATATAGATATTTTGAAGCAGTAGAAAGTGTCTGGGGTGTCGCGTGGAATAAAAATAATAGTAGCTCGGTATTAAATAAAACTGTTGGTCTGATATCAATGCTGCGATTGCTGGGTTTTATTTTGAGTACTTTGCTTTTAGACGATAAGATTGATTTTAAATTTGAAATATCTAAAAATGAATTTGAAGATTTACTAATTTCATCTGGTATTGAGAATGAATACTTCTGTTCATTAGATGCGACGTCTAAGACTAGTGTCGCGATGTACAATGAGGTAAGAGAAAAAATAAACCTATCAAATTTTAGAACACGATAAGATAAGTTTTAGAAAAGGTCACATTGCTGTGACCTTTATTTATCCGATAATTTATAGCGCTTTGGTAAAACAAAGCGTATTTCTATGATTCCTAACAGAAGCTATCCCATCCTCAACATGAGCAGCCCATGCCTGTTGGTGCTGCTTGCTATCTAAATCAGGATAATACAACTTTAACATCATTTCGGTTACATCAGCGGTTTCACCAAGCCAAGTAAATTTATCCAATACTAATGGACCATCTAACTTGGCCTCTTCACCCGTGTATCTAAAATCACTCTCAATTGATCGAAAGAATGCGATACGAGCAGAAACGTTTGGTGTAATCCCAGTGTAGCCTTTTAGCTTTTTAAGTTGCTCTTCGGTCGAACGGGTTAAGTTCATACGGTTTGGTAGCATTACACTGCCTCCTGTACTGCATTTTTCCAGAAATAGCCTTGTGTTAGGTGAGATGACTTGCTCTTACCGTCAAAACAGATTTCATAAGTCTTGGCGATATCATCCTGGATCAGGTTGATATAGTCTTTATCAATTTCAGTATCGGTCGATAAAATCACAACTTGGTGGCTGGCTGTCGGGAAGTAGTTTTCAACGAGCTTATCGCGGTGATGCGAATCTAAACGACCTAACGGTGTATCAATGATAATTGGCAGTTTACGCCCTGAGGTTTTGCCAAGAGCTTCAAGAATGGAGATCGCATAGATCTGTTTTTCACCAGCAGACATTGCTTTACGATTGATCTTGGTATCGTTCTCATCGATAAGTTCAACGTCAAAAGTCTTTGGATTGATAGACGCAGTAAGCTGTAGATCTTCCTTACGAGCTAGTTTTTTGTATGACTCAACAAAATGTTGCTCTAAAGATTTTACGCGTGCTTTTGTTAGTTGTTCTGCAAACTTATCCATTAACAAGATAGTATTTTGTGCGTTTTCAACGCTCGCGTTTTTGTTGGCATTGTCACGATGCTTATCATGCAGTTTCTGTATATGCCTAGCTGTTTCAAGTGCCAGTCTAAGCTCTTGCTTAGCATCTTCTAGCAACGCTTGGTAATCATTAGATAATTCTTGCTTCTTCTTGTCTTTCTTGCGGATCTTATCTAACGTCTCCTGCAATTGCTCTTTTTCTGGTGCTCGTGCAACGTTTTGCGAGATGTTATCTAGCTGGTATTCGACTTCAGTTAGTCGCTGACGCGCTTCATCAAACCGTTGGAATGATTGGCTACCACCTTGATTGATTTGATAGTCAATGGCGTTTGCTTGGCGTTTCTGAGATGTCTAATAGCAGTTGTTCGTTGTCTTGCTCAACGTAATCGTTAAAACAGTCTGTAACGGCTTCCATGGCGACAGACGAATCGGCTAAACGAAAGCCGAGGTCTTTGCGCAGGGTATCGAGAAACCCATCCAATTCTCTAGCGAAGGATTGGCGCTGTTTAACCGTTTGCTCTTTTTCAATCTGCTCCAATAGTGATTTCATCGCATTTGGTGCGAGAGAAAAGGGGAGGCTAGTCTCCATCTCCATGCGGATCTGCTTTTCTAACTCAACTTTTTCTTTGAGTAGTTGGTCGATCTTATCCTGTTCTTGTTCGCGTGTTTGTGCCCAAGCACCGCCGTTACTTGAAAGCTCGGCTTCTAGCTTTTGTATCTGCTCTGATTCATGTTCAATTTGAATCAATACCTGATTGGCTTCGTAACGTAGTTTCTCAGAATTACGTTCGTGCTGAATACGTTTCACATCCAAACTATCGAGTTGCTGCTTGATTGATTGTTCAAGCAATGAAGCACCTTGCTTTTTGAGGTAGATATTTAGATCACTCTTTAGTTTGGCGATTACATCCAGACCCAACAAGCGTTTTACGGCTGTATTAAGGACCGTGCCCGATTCATCTTCAGCAAGTTCCGCGATTTTTTCCCCATCAAAGAAGAACAGGTCGGCAATGCCGTTTGGAATTAGCTCATTTAAAAAGCCTTGGCATTGATCGTAGCTTAATTCAGAGAGGGTTTGACCATCTTGCTCCAACGTTAAGTTGTCCGATTTACCGCGTTTCCAGCTACGAGTCACTTTGTATAAGTTTTCACTTCCAGCTTGGTTGTGGGTAAATTCTAACTCTACATAAGCTGTATCCGGGGCATTGATACTATTTCCCTTGTGGATCAGTTGAGATAGCTCTTCAACATACTCATTGTTATGTAGGGGCTTACCAAAAGATTGTCGGCCATACAGGGCAAGGCGGACGGCGGTTAGGATTGACGTTTTTCCTGCACCGTTTAGACCGCCAAATAAAATAATAGGGCGCTCGGTACCTTCTATCGCTTCGCCGAGCTTGTTGTAAGCTGGGCCAGAAGGGGTTAGGTCAATTTCATGAAGTCCACAAAAGACGCGAAAGTTATTAAGACTTAATTTGGTAATTAGCATCGTGTGGCCTAAAATTCTTTTTTAATAGCTAGTTCAATTTCTTCTAACTGCTGATTGTAGCGGTCAATTTCTTTTTGGTGCACATCATATTCTGAACGGCTTTGCAGTACGGAGTGCTTTTCTTTAATTGATTCTAGGCTACCCCAATCCTGTTTTAGCAAAGCAGCAATTTTGTCACTTATACCACTACGGCGACTCAAGCCTTCCATTGATACTTCGAGCTCAATAAGTTTCATCACCATTTCTGGTTCAATATTGAAATCTTCGCTTAGCTCAGATAGTAGTTCAGCTTCATCTTTGCCAAAACTAGCTCCATCATCGTAGACCCAATCTAAATCAAAACCGTAGATCTCTTTAAAAAGACCAGGTAGTGAATCATTCCAATCTGGCTCATTTGGATCGTGTAGCCATTCCTGACGAATCGCATGTAATTCAGGTGCAGTGATTAGCTCAATTTCACGTTGCTCGTCTTTGAATTGCTTATCCAGTTTGAGTAACTCGGTTAGCCACTGCTTACGATATTTCAGCCAATATGGACCCGGTACGTGTTTGCGCTCGGCGGTGATGTCCTCACCATCTTTGGCGTATTGATAAGTGACCTTACCAGTACGGCGTTTGAAATTACGAAACTCATCTTTATTTGCGGGATCCGTAGTAAAGGCCAGCTTGTTACGAAACTCTAACAAGGGGCTCATCCACTCTTCACCATTTTCGATAAGGCTTTCCATCGCTCTATCTTTGGTAACGACGGTACAAGTCCAGCATCCAAAGCGTGAGTTGCCGCATGACGGAGTTGTTTCGTCAATGACCATAGGACATTCACCTTGGCCGGATGAGTCCTTATACAAGTTCCACAAGGTTAAGTTTTTTCCGCCCCAAGGATTTTCCCACTCCAGTTCGTAAATGTCTTTCCAGATGTTTTTAACACCATATGGAGTATCTTGAGTGTCAAGATGACATAGACGTAAAATTTTCCAAACATCATCAACTGACCAGGTATCGATTGGCGTGAAGATAAATGCGTTAGCCAGAGTAGTATGGCGAGCTAGGCGGGAACCTTCGATTTTATGTTTAGCAATCACTTGAGCACGCGAGGCACTCTCTTGGCTTCTTGAACCGAGTACAACAATCACTTCATCATATTTTGAAACAGTTGATTTGATAAAATCGCTGACTGGATCGATTTTCATCCGTTCTGTGCACCAACGAAATGAACGTGTTGGTGCTGGGTAGCCTTTACCTAGGAGATTTGTCCAAAAAGTGTCATTACTTTTGGGAACCACTTTATGTGTCGTGATTGGCAAACCATCTCTTTTGGCTCCGCGTTCAATAGCGGCAAGTGAGTCTTTGATATGATTAACCACCACTGGCGTTTCAACCAGAGTATCTGAAGAGACGACGAATACAGGCTTGTGGCGTTCTTCCTCTGGCAACCCCAAAAGTGCCATATAGACGAGAGACATCACAGCTGATGAATCTTTACCACCACTGTATCCAATAACCCAAGGGCGTTTATCTGCGCAATAAACACGTTGAACATCAGCGATATAGTGGCTTAGTTTGTTGTTTGCGAAGTCTTCTGCATTGATAAAGTCTTCGTATTCGGCAAGATCTTCTGCTAATTGTAGCTCGTTTATCATGATAACTGTTTCTCTTGAGCTTTTTCTTCTGGGGTTAGTGACAACCCAAGTTCAATTTTTAATGCGTTTGCGGTAAGTTGAATATTCGTAGTCGACTTACTTAATTTACCGTGGTTCATGCTTCGTTTTATCCACTCTGGATTGGTTTTTAACCAGTTTACTTTAGTGAGTGGTTGAAGCTTCTTTTTCCAATTGTTTGGCTCTTGGCACAGAAGGTGTTTGCCTAAAAGACCGATGGCATGTAAGCCCACCCCATGAGCATGAATGTATTCTTGCCTTAGCTGTACTGGTGAAACTTCTTTATCCATAACCATTTGCCAATCTTTAATATGACGAGTGACTTCTTCCCAAAATTCAGCGGCTAACTTCTTTTCATCATCACTGAAGCCGTCTTTTGGTCCTTTACTTAAAAGTGCGCGAGTAGACTGCTTGATACTACTTAAAGTGAAAAGTTTGTTGGATTTTGGACTGATGTTGGATTTCTCCATTTCAGTCAGCCCGATAAATGGTTTCACTTTGGTGGCTAGCTCGCGTGCAAGCTCTGAGCTCTCATCTCTGTGGTCATATAGTGTCCCCAGCGAAGTACTTGGTTTTACTGCATATTTATTAAGGTCGGCAAACATTTGCTGGCTTCGATCTAACCCTTCGTCAACAAAAAACAGAACAGGTATATTGTCTTGCCCCAGGTCTGGGTTTTCTTTTAGTGCTTCCTCTATAGCTTTTCGACGATGCTGACCATCATTAATCAAAATCTGTGCATCCATAGGAATTTGTAGGATCCCCAGGTTGGGAGCACCTTCATGATCGTGAAAAGAGATATCGACCCCAACCGAAGCTGTTAAAGCTGAGAATACGTACTCTTTCGGGTTATCGAGCAAGTATTTAACCATTTCAGGAATCCGGGTTTTATTCAACGTCCGTTGAGCTCTCAACTCGGGAGGCACATCATCTTCGTTGTAGCTGAAAATTTTAGGGATGATCCTGAGAGGGCATGTGGCGATGTAAAATGGACGACCAGCTTGAATACCTCTGACAGCAGGAAACGAGTAGCAATAGCCCGAGTCTTGATTTTGCATAGTTAGCTCTAATGGTTATGTCATTACTGATGACATAAAATATAGACGGTATGTCATTTTTTGACAAACTAATCTTGTTTTTTGTTATGAAATGATTTTTCAGATGCGAAATCTTACATGGGTATGTCAAAAACGAGTCGGACATTCTACAGATATAAACGGTAGATTTCTATGGCACGATTGGCTTTTCTACTGGTTTTAAATGGTAGGCATTGAGCGTATTGTAAACCCTTTGATTTCCTTATTATATTTCCCAAGCAAGATCTCAAACTCAGGACGAATCATTTGAGTTTCCTTAGTTGGTTCAAACTCCATCAATGCCGCTAATCGCTTATCAAAACGGAGTTGCTTGCCGTAGTTTTCGTGCTCTTTTGGCATGTAAAGGTGTTTGTTGAGTAGGGGCGGCCTGCGATTCTCGTTCATGTAATCAAAGAAGTCGATGTCCTGCTCAGCCATTTTTATTTTGATGCGTTCGACTAAGAAAGGGACTGATTTTTCGTAGTCATCGTACGCTGTTAAAGTGAGTTTGCCTGACGTGATATGGATTTTGATAAGGTCTATCTCTTCATCCAGTTCACCATACATTTGCAAGCCGGCCCCAACATATACTCGCAGTAGTAATGGCAAGTCATCGATAAAGTCTCTATGCAAAATCAGTGAATGTCCTTCATTAAGCAGACTGGCAGGTAACATTTGATGAGCCTTTTCACATTGCGTCTTGAGCAAGTCTGTATCGGCTATCGCAAACAACAGCTCTGCTGCCAGGTTTAGAGTGGTTTTGTAATCATCAAAAAGAGCTTTAATGTCACGTTTAAGCGATTCTGCCTGTTGAGTGTAAGGCTTTCTTTTTTCAAATAGCCCCATAGCAAAGTAAAGTAACAGGTCTTCTTTACGGCTCTTTTGTGCATGTTCAAACTCTTTGGTATCAAACATATCTCGCAGTAATCCAAACGCTTTTTTGTGTGAACCTATGAGCTCCTTGATTTTGTCTGAACGCTCAAATTCATCATTCGCAGGAATACGCCCCAACTCCAGGCAGGTATTCCAAAATTCATTAAATAAGTCCGGATGTTGAGTGATAAGGAGTTTAGCTTTGTCGCTTGCCTCTGCAGGTGCCGGAGACGTCAGTTGTTGCCAATTATAGTGCCGTTTATACTTACGCTGTAGGTAGTGCTGTTCTTCGATTTTATCTTTGAAAATGTAGAAAATTCCGGGAGCTACAGTAATTACATCTTCTTGTAAGCTTCGGCCGATATACGCCTTGATTTCAGCTTGCGCGTAGTATTTCTGGAAGGTATTGCGACTGGTGATTACTCCATCTTTGTATGGCTTGAATTGAGCTATGTAGTGTTCACTTGCGAGCATAACGGAGACAACGAGAAACTTATCCGTTAACTCCCACGCATCTAGCAAGACAGCAAGCCTTTCATCTTGATCTTCAATAACGTTGAGTACGAATCCTAAGTTAACAATGTCTGAGTTTATCTTATCATTATCGGGCTTAAAGTTGGGATCCCAACCAAGAGCATCTAATCCGTGAGCTTCGAGCTCTCTTAAATCATCTCCTCGTCCGCATCCATAATCGAAAATGGAGTGAGAACCTTCAAGATAACCATGTTTTACTAATGTTTTCATTGGTGTAGAAAGCTCGTGTCTGACTAAAGCTGTTCTATGCCTATCAATTCCAGGTACCGCAATCTGAGTCTTCGAAGAGGTACGAAACAAACGTCCTTCAACGAGTTGATATCCGTGCTGCGCAATGATGTTTTCCCAGGAACGTTTAAACCCAATCAAACGACTTTTCTCGTAAAGACCTGCATTTTCACCTTCTTGCGTGATAGTGGCGAAGTACTCGTAATAGTCACTATCGGGTAAGATCATGGTTTCTTTTCGATGCAATATCGGCGGATTATCTGAGCCTTGATAGCTTGTAATCTTATGGCTTAACTTGGAGAGGTTAACGTTTACGCTTTGATTCAAAGCAGGGTAAGAATCTGAGTAAAAATCAGGATAATGCAGCAAGGACAAACGAAACTCCTTTTTAAACAGTTTCACCAGATTCCAGCTATCATCGTTCAAGCTTACTGCTTTTGCGACTGCAGGAACAAACTGAGCCAGCCTATTGGGTAAGGTAACAAGTGCATCTTTATGAATATAGACTGCCTCAGGCAGTTGTTTCCCTATCCCTATCTGCGCGACAAGCTCAGCAAACTGTTTTTCGTTCATTCTCGGTCCCTTGTAATACCTTTTTTTAACCCGTTGAATTAATTATCTATGTAACCCTAACTTCGTCCTAAAAGCAGGTAGTGTCGATTAAGCTGCTCTGCTGCTTTTGGGACGAGGATTATCTTTTTTCGAGCCAGAATGCGCGTAACTACAAGCTTACTAGCGTACCAAACAAGAGAACCGTTCAGATGTGCACTTGTGACTATATTTAATAGACCAGTGTTCTCAAGGCAGTTCAAGTTTGGAGTGTATATGCTGTTCTATCTTTCCGTCGTTTCTATTTTCGCTCTAGGATATTTAGCGCAAACTACTGGTCTGTGCATGGTTAGAGGAGTGAAGCAGGCAATTCTGGGTCAGCCGAATTTTTTAATCGCGATACTCTTTAGTGGCTCACTTACTTGGATTGCAATAGAGCTAAGCGGAGACACTTTGGCAGATGGGCGTTTAGAGGCGTACTGGCCAAGTATCTATTCCTTTATAGGCGGAGTGCTTTTTGGTGTTGGAGCGTCTTTGAATGGCGGTTGTGGAGTATCAACGGTTAGCCGTTTTGCCAGAGGAGATCTTGTGATGAGTTCTACTATTTTAGGCTGGCTAGTCGGCTGGATAATATTTTTACCACTGTTATCGTTTCTCTGAGGCTAGAAGTGAAATGATATTGCTTGATGGTCGTCAGCACTTGTTGCTTATTCCTCTCACGCTGGTTCTTGGAATCGCTATATACCGAATGCAGAACGATAATAAAAAGCTTTGGTTATCTATGCTCGGCATTGGTCTGATGGCGGGGATTGTGTTTGTCACCGAGCCGCATTGGACACCTAGTAGTCTACTAAAATCAATTAGTGTATCTATATGGCTTAATGATGAATCATCTTGGCCTGAGCTACCACGATTCTATCTCATCGCAGCACTTTTAGCTGGAATGATTTCAGCCTCTGTGGTTGGCAAAACCTTTGATTTGAGAGGATTTCGATTCTCTGGTCTGGTGAGACATTCCTGCGCAGGTATCTTAATGGGATGCGGAGCCGTTATAGCAAATGGTGGTAACGATACACAGCTACTGGTTGCGATGCCGGCTTTATCCCTAGCAGGGTACACAGCCGTGTTCAGCATTATTTTGGGTATCTATATCGGGTTAAAGATCTCAAAATCTACAGGCTAAAATATGAATAAGAATACCAGCAAAGTGAAATTATGGCGAAGTCTACGAAACTAATTTTATCTGAAATTTATTTAGCCTATTTACAGGTGATAGATTTATTTTAGTTAATTAATTATATTTCACTTTATTTAATAGTTATATCTTTAAATAAGAATATAATTAGTCCAACTTTAATATTTATATTAAATCATGAATTACCCATGCAAACTTAAGTGTTATTCACTGTGAACCTTTACAGCTAAACCTTCGTATCCAATATGCAGAGCAGTTTCACAACAATGCAGATTAACACTATGACTTTATTGAATAATATTCTGTAAGTGTGATTTTCTGGTCCTGAAATAGCCAGAAAGTGCTGTGTTGCTTTGTTAAATTTGTTACTAATTTTGGAAAATCCTAAGGTCTTGAATTAGGGTTTAAGGGTTATAACTCGAATAATACAGGGGTTGGTAATGTTTGGATTGGATGCATTTGAACTTGCCAGAATACAGTTTGCGTTTACCGTTTCCTTTCATATTATTTTTCCTGCACTGACCATAGGTGTCGCCAGTTACCTTGCGGTGTTGGAGGGCTTGTGGCTGAAAACTAACGATAAAACCTATCTGTCGCTTTATCATTTCTGGTCGAAGATTTTTGCGGTTAACTTCGGTATGGGTGTGGTTTCCGGCTTGGTGATGGCCTACCAGTTCGGGACCAACTGGAGCGGGTTCTCTGAATTCGCTGGTAGTGTTACCGGGCCTTTGCTGACCTATGAGGTGCTGACGGCTTTCTTCCTCGAAGCGGGTTTCCTCGGGGTAATGCTGTTTGGCTGGAATCGGGTCGGGAGAGGGCTGCACTTCTTTGCGACCTGTATGGTGGCGCTGGGGACACTGATGTCTACCTTCTGGATCTTGTCATCGAACAGCTGGATGCACACGCCGCAGGGCTTTAGCATTCAGGATGGGGTGGTGATCCCGGAAAGCTGGATGGAAATCGTCTTTAACCCTTCTTTCCCGTATCGACTGTTCCATATGACGATTGCGGCCTTCCTGTCCAGTGCCTTGTTTGTCGGCGCTTCTGCGGCCTGGCACCTGCTGAAAGGTAATGATAGCCCCGCGATCAAAAAGATGTTTTCAATGTCGCTTTGGATGGCGCTGATTGTTGCCCCAATCCAGGCTGTGGTGGGTGATGCGCATGGCCTGAATACGCTTGAGCATCAGCCGGCTAAAATCGCGGCGATAGAAGGGCATTGGGAGAAACGAGCCCGGTGAGGCCACTCCTCTGATTTTGTTTGGCATTCCGGATATGGAAGAGGAGCGCACCAAGTATGCAGTTGAGATCCCGTATCTCGGTAGCTTAATTCTCACCCACAGCCTGGATAAACAAATCCCGGCGCTGAAAAGCTTCCCTAAAGAGGATCGGCCAAATGCCACCATTATCTTCTGGTCGTTCAGAATTATGGTTGCGCTGGGCTTACTGATGATTGTACTTGGTGTGCTTGGCTTGTGGCTGAGAAAGAAAGGCAATCTCTATCAATGCCGGCCGTTTCTCAAGTTTGCGCTTTACATGGGGCCATCCGGACTGATTGCGATTCTGGCCGGCTGGTTTACCACTGAAATCGGTCGTCAGCCCTGGGTGGTGTACGGTCTGCAACGTACTCGTGATGCGGTCTCGCTGCATTCTGATTTACACATGTCCTTCACCTTGCTGGCCTTTGTTGTGGTGTATACCTCTGTGTTTGGTGTCGGGTACGTCTATCTGATGAAACTGATTAAAATCGGGCCGGATGAAGGTGATGTTCATCATGACGAGCCGGATATCTCACACACGCCCGCGCGGCCGTTGTCGGCGGTTCGTGACAGAATTGATGGTCCGGAAGGAGGGAAATAACATGGGTATTGATCTCTCGATTATCTGGTTTGTGATTATTGTTTTCTCGACCCTGATGTACATTCTGATGGATGGTTTTGACCTGGGGATAGGCATTCTGTTCCCGTTCAATAAAGACGAAACGCATCGTGATGTCATGGTGAACACGGTCGCGCCGGTGTGGGATGGGAACGAAACCTGGCTGGTGCTTGGCGGCGCGGCTTTGTACGGCGCATTCCCGCTTGCTTATGCGGTGATAGCTGATGCGCTGGCCATTCCTCTGACCATCATGTTGATTGGCCTTATCTTCCGCGGGGTGGCATTTGAATTCCGCTTCAAGGCTATTCCTGAGCACCGCGCTTTTTGGGATAAAGCGTTTATCGGCGGGTCGATTGTTGCGACGTTCAGCCAGGGCGTCGTGCTAGGGACCATCATCAACGGGTTGGAAGTGACCGGGCGAACGTACAGCGGCCCGTCGCTGATCTGGCTGGCGCCATTTCCGCTCTTTTGTGGCTTTGGGCTATTGGTTGCTTACGCGTTGCTGGGCTGTACCTGGCTGATCCTGAAAAGTGAAGGCGACCTGCACAAACGCATGTCTGAACTGGCGGTTCCGTTGACCTACGTGATGCTTGCCGCGATTGTTATCGTCAGTATCTGGACTCCTTTGATGCACAGTGACATCGCCGCGCGCTGGTTTACCTGGCCCCAGATTATGTGGTTTGCGCCGGTTCCTATATTGGTCGTACTCTGCTCGTGGTGGCTGATCCGCTCGGTTTACAACCATGCTCATTATCTGCCGTTCATGCTGACCCTGATGCTGATGTTCCTCGGTTTTACCGGGCTTGGCATTAGCCTGTGGCCGAATATTATTCCGCCGGCAATCAGTATCTGGCAGGCAGCATCACCACCGCAAAGTCAGGGCTTTATGCTGGTGGGGGGATTGCTGATCATTCCGGTCATTCTGGTTTACACCTCGTGGAGCTATTACGTGTTCCGCGGCAAAGTGAAACCAGGCGAAAATTATCATTAACGCGCCGGAGGTGACACGATGAACACGACTGACAAAACACCGGGTCCATGGTGGAAAAAAATCATGTGGCTGGTGGTTATCTGGAGTGGCAGTGTGGCGGCCTTGTTTGTGGTGTCTCTGCTGCTGAAAGGCTTTATGAATGCTGCAGGGTTGCATACTTAAGTAGAGGGTAAGCTACTCATTTTATAATAATCTCAGTCAAGTGAATGTAACCCCGGCTTTGTGGCCGGGGTTTGTTTTCTGATTACCTGGGGGAACAGGTCAAATCACCGAATCCAGCCAGACCAGGATCATGTCGGCGTAGAGGGCGATCAGTCCGGCTACCAGCCCGATGGCACTGATCAACAGGATCATTTTTCACCTCCCTGATGCTGGCGATGCCAGTGCACCACGTAGATCAGTGAGGCCGTTACTCCCGCAAGCAGCAGGGTAGGAATCCACAGCCATGCGCTGCCGTCCCGCGCCAGTAATTCATAAAGCATTAAGGCGACAAACAGGCCAGCTAAAAACAGTGGTGTATACCCCTCGTCCTTAACTCTGTACATAAGTGCTCCTCAAGTTCGCATTGCTGCTGATTATTGTTTTATGCCAGCAAAGGTTTTCCGGTTTGGGTCTTTTGGCCGTACCGGTATTTGAACTATTAATGAGTATAGATAGGACTGGCTTTTATTACAGTTTGTAAACAACAATAACAGTAGGGGAATTGGCAGGGGATAAAATGGGTAACAGCGGGTGGTCAATTCCCGCTGTTATACCCTTCCTACTTGAAGCTGCAGCGGTGTTGGCTGCATTCGTTCACCCCAATCACATAGTGTCTCTATGCTCATGGGGATTCACTCATTTGCCGCCTACCTGCAACTCCAAGTTGTTTGGGTATATTAACGAAGTAAAGCTATTGCCTGTTTAAAGCAATTGCCGGTTTAAAAATGATTATCTGCGTAAAGGCGCTGTGAATCATTGCTTATGATGTTTCATCAGCCAACGATAGACGTCACTGTTACCGTAGGCCGTGACCCAAGATGCGGCGTGGCCGCCGTCTTCGATTTCGGTATAGCGAATGGTTGAAGTGGAGCCTCCGGAGCGAATGACAGCATCGACCATCTGCCTGGAATAATCGACATTAGTGACTTCGTCAGCACTGCCATGGAAAACCCAGGTCGGAATTTGATTGATGGTTTTGGCCTGTTTCGGATCGGCACTGCCGGCAATAGGCAGTGCGGCAGCGAACAGCTCAGGGCGTTGCATCATCGCATTCCATACTCCCTGACCACCTCTTGATAATCCGGTGATGTAGACGCGCGCCGGATCGATATCGGGATTTTCAACCAGGAGACTATCCACCAAATGGAGCAGAGCCGTCATGGATTCGGTCGATGGTGTTTTCTTATAGTTGTAGGGCTCTAACGTGGTGCTTGCCCAGCGCATTGGCCCCGGAGTTTGTGGTGCGAGCACGTAAGAGGGTTGAATGGCTTGATTTTCCGCACTGGCGAAATATTGCGGGCCCCAGTTGGTGCCCTGATACATCTGCGCCTGGTTATCAGTCCCGGCTTCACCACTGCCGTGCAGATGAATGATCAGCGGCAGCTGGCCATGTTGCTGCGGAGTATAGAGCTGGTAAGGCAGGGTAAACTGGCCATCATCGTAATGCTCTGCCTGCCAGGCGGCAAAAGCCGGAGCTGAGCAGAGCGCGGTAATAGCAACGGACAGAAACGGTTTTAACATTCAGACCTCGATAGATTTGTATTTATAATGTAACCGGTATCATAACAGGCAGAACAGTCCGCTGCGTATGATGACTTTCACAAATCCGGCTGATGTCTGCGGTGAATATTTTAACCCGCTTCCAGGCTTATCAAGAGTTGTTCTTCGGGCGATGGATTCGCTCACATAGCTGGCAGTGCAGAATTATCAGTACAGTCAATATTATTGCTTAAGATATAGTTGCCTAAAAAATAGTTGCTTAAGCAAATTGTTTTGGTTATGATTTCTACCGAATCGCAGTTACATTTCATTACAAGCTTCAGGATAAATTCAACATGCCAGATAAAGCGTTGCT
The DNA here is from genome assembly GCA_039696685.1 of Vibrio sp. CDRSL-10 TSBA. Lineage (NCBI taxonomy): Bacteria > Pseudomonadati > Pseudomonadota > Gammaproteobacteria > Vibrionales > Vibrionaceae > Vibrio > Vibrio sp. CDRSL-10 TSBA. The sequence goes on from CP155566.1 coordinate 1,219,634, forward strand.
TCTATGCGACCTGACCAACAGTCTTCAGCCTGTAAAAAGAGCCTGGCAGCGAGCGGTTTCTGAAGTGATTGCTGAGTATGATATTTCGATGTCTCTGGCGATGTTAATGGTGCTGGTGTACCGACATCCGAAGGGGATTAACCAGAAGTTGCTGGCCGAGGAGTTGGGGATCAACCCGGGTGCACTGGTGCGTTTGCTGGATCAGGCTGCAGAAGAGCAGTGGCTGGAGCGATGCGAAGTTGCCGGTGACCGCCGGGTAAAAACGCTGCATGTGTTACCCCGGGGTACGGAATTGGCACAAAAGCTGGTTAAAGTCGCGGATGAGTTGCGTCAGGAACTGATGGCAGATGTTTCTGCTGAAGACATTGAATGCGCAACCCGGGTGTTAAGACAGTTTGAAACCCGCGCGACGGAATATGTACAGCAATGTAAATGCGATAAATGAGAGTGAAACCGAATAGTCAGTCGTGGCGTTGAGCGGCGGCTGTGGATAATGTGCTTAAGCGCTTGTCCGCCCATTTTTTCCTTTCTCGTCAACAAAGTTGGGGAGTCTTCTCCCATATTAATATTAATCCACTGCAAACCTATTAATATACGAGTTGTTCCGTATATACGGAAACGTGTCATCTCGGGGTAGTTAAGTCCTATACCTCGGAGATGACTTTTTTTTGCCTGAAGAAAACCTGTTGCTTCATGTCCGATTTATTGACGGGCCATTTCCTGTGCGGAAATGGCCCGTCGTGTTTTAGAACGCTCTAGCTGTGTTTTAAAACGATCTAAAGGTTAAGCGGGTTAGGAATCGGTTGGCCGATATCCGGCAGAGGTCGTTCATTGCTGTCGCCATAACCAATACGGAAACGCACCCGGTTGATACAGATTTTATCGATTGTCGGCGATAACAGGTCGAACTGAGCGTAACGTTCGGCTAAATCCGGATGTTGTTGCTGATAGTCGGTCAGTGTCTGACGCAGCAGTTGGTAAAATTCCTGTTCAGTGACGCCAAGGCTAATCAGATGCGGTGAGATAAAGCGTAGCACGGTAACAAAATGTCCGGTCAGCAGGTCATGCACCAGGTATTTGGGCGGCAAGCGGGTCAGCGTATTACGAATATCGGCGTTAAGAGTGTCCAGTTCGGGATAGGCCTGATCGACCAGGCGCAGGTCACCGTGAAAGTCCTTGATAATGCAACCGGCCGGCTGATTGTCTTCCAGGATCAGGGTAATATTCTGACCATGAGCCACCAGCGCAACGCCGTATTTACACATCAGATGGTAGAGCGGTACAACCACATGGTTGAACAGCTTCGCCAGCCAGGCTTTGGCGCTGAGTTGTGAAGCGTCGATGAGTTCACCGATCAGCGGCGTAGCGTTTTGATCGGTTTGCATTAACGCTGCCATCGTCATCGGGCGCTGACTGGCGCCAACCACGGCTTCGGCACGCTCACGCCAGATGCAGCCTAGCATTTCATCATAGCGATACGGGCCTTGTTTGATCTGCGCTTGAAACGGATGAGCGCAGTAGAAGCCGGCCACTTCCTGCTGCACTTTCAAGCCGTGCTGAGCGAGGATAGGATCGCTGGCGGCGGTTTTGGCCAGCCAGGCAGAAAGCTCAGGCCCCTGAACGATAAACTTGCCCGGAATACCGCGGTAGCTTGAGGTATTGAGAATACTCAGCGCGGTTTTAGCGTCGTACCGGACCGCTGTATCTTCTGCACTCAGGGTACGAATCGACTGTTGTGCCAGCCAGTCCGGGCCATGCTTGCCCAAATCAATCAGATCCCCATCCGCAAACAGGCCGGCGTATTGTCCGGTCAGAAAACGTTGGTATTGCCACGGATGAACCGCAATCAGCCAGAAATCATTCGCTTGCTTGCCAAGTGAGTGCTGTAACGCGCTCAGAGTATCCGCTTCCAGCACATTTTCCAGCAACTGCTGATAATCCAGCCCGGCCGCAATTCCGGACTGACACATGGATTTTCTCACCGCAAGCCAGCGCAGTTTGAATGCCGCTCCGGATTCGGGGGCGTATCGCTGCAGATCGTCGGCTCCCCAGCCCAGACGACCTTTGTTGGCAATCGCTTTCGGATGGGAATCGATATAACGCTGGCGCAGCGTTTCGGGCATCTGTGCCATGTCACTCGCGGTCACGTGCTGCAACTGAGCTAAGCGCTGCATATCGCTGTACAGGGTTTGCTGCACTTCTTCTAACAAATTGGCCAGATTGATATCGTTTATCTCCAGATCGGCCTGAACATCGAGCAGCAGCTGAGCGGCAAGTGGCTGGCTGAGGTCCGAGCAATGCAGCGAAGCCTCATCAATATTCAGCATGCCCCATACGGTGACATCAGCATTAAAGCGCCATTCGCGATTGGCCGTTGCCAGTATCCAGCCGGTGCCTGCAGCGACAGGATTCAGCCGCTCCTCATAGTGCAGCTCGGTGATGATTTTAGCGCAGAGATGCTGGTTGGCTGAGATCCAGTATTGCTTATTCATTAGGGTCAAGTCCGTGTTGTTGGTGGATTGAATCATTCTTATATTCAGCGAATTGCAACGTGGCACTGTATGCTGTCGCTACAAATCTGCTGACATATCTTTACGTTATTATTGACATATCTTTACATATCAGGCAATCATAATAGTAATTATTATCATTTAGATTTGAATAAACACTCCATGATGCCTGTTTTGTCGCTGGTTTTGATATCGCTTGGTATCAACCAAACTGTACTCCTGTCTGCAATACCCACCTTGGTTGAGTGGGTTGGACAGAGTGATTCTGCTGCTTCGGTCGGTCTGCTGGTGGCCATGGTCAATATGAATCTGGTCAGCTACTGGCTGGGCGCCGGTTGGTGGGGTGGGGTTGCCTCAAAACTGGGATTTGGCCGCGCCATTCGACTCGCAGCATGCGGATACATCATTGCGAAACCTGAGTTTTATCTGCCTGTTACTGCTTGCGCCGGGCAATGTCTGGCTGCTGGGTTTGTCCCGCTTTGCTATTGGTGGCTTCAGCAGCGCGTTTTTGCCACTCAGCCAGGCGCAGCTGGCCGCCCGGGGTAAGGCGACTCCGGGAGCGCTGTCCGCGTTAAGCGGAGGGTTGACGATTGGTCGGCTGGCTGGTCCAGCACTGGTCCTGCTGCCGGTGTCGATCCCGGTGATCTTACTGGTCCCGATTGCGCTGGTGGTGCCGGTACTTGTTCTGGCTTTGCCTGATAAAGGCCAAGTGATGGCGAGTAAAACCGTTGCAGCTAATCCCTTGGCAACTAATACCTTTGAAACCAAGGCTGCAGAAACCAAGGTTCAGGAAATAGGGAGCTTGGCACAAAGCAATTACTCACGTGTGGTGTACAGCGCCGCACTGCTGACGACCGGATTTGTCGCGGTGTTCCAGCTCTATGTGTTGCAGTTTCTCACCGCACACGGTTACGAAGGCGAAGAAGGTTCTAAAGTTTACGCGTTGATGATGCTGGCAACCAGTGTACTGCTGGTGGTCTATCAGCTGCGCGTGATCCCGAAAATAAGTCGCAGTTACTCCTCTGCATTGTTGCCCGTTTTACTCATCTCTCTCGTCATCGGCTGGATAGTATTGGTGACCGGCGGTGTGAACTGGTGGGGCTTATTTTTCGCAGTGGTGGGATTGTTATTAGCCATCGCTGGTCTGCCTGCCTGGTATACCAGCCGTTTGTTGGAAAGGGAATCTGACCCTGCCCGGCAGGCCAAAAGCAGTGGCTATCTGACGCGCTCACACACAACAGGACACATGGTCGGAACCGGTTTGGCTTCGCTGTTTTTGCATCAGCAATGGAGCTTATCCCTGCTTATATCTGCCCTGGTCCTGTTATTGCTCTTCACCGTGCTAAAACTCAGGAAAAACACTGAGTCCGGCACTTGTTCCTTTATGCAATCTAATTAGAAGAATGGATATCTAACATTATGAAAAATTCCACTCGATGTGTGGCGAAGTTGAGCCCGATCGCTTTGATGATTTTTGCCAGCGTCAGCCAGGCAGCATCACCGGATACTATCGTCGTCACCGGCAGCCGTTCGGAAACAGCCATCTCAGATGTGGCTTCAACGATGTGGGTCGTTGATCAGGAAAAACTTGAGCGTACTCTTAATGCAGGAGCCGACCTGAAAAATGCGTTGGGTGAGCTGATCCCTGGATTTGATTTCGGTAGTAACGCGCGTACCAACTATTCGCAAAACCTGCGTGGCCGTTCGGCTCTGGTGATGATTGACGGTGTGTCTCTTAACTCAACTCGTAACATCAGCCGCCAGCTTGACAGTATCGACCCGTTCAACATTGCCCGGGTTGAGGTACTGTCAGGTGCGACGTCTATCTACGGCGCAGGTGCGGCCGGCGGTATCATCAATATCATCACCAAAAAAGCCACCGGAAACGAACTGACCGTTGAAACCAAAGTGGGTGGCCAGACCGGCTTTAACGACAGCAATGACCTCAATAAAAATGTTGCGGTGGCGCTGTCCGGCGGTACCGATACCTTACGTGGTCGTGCCTCTGTAGCGTATTCGAAAAACGGCGGGGCTTACGATTCTCACGGCGAAATGATTCGCCCGGATATTACTCAGACAGACCTGCAGTTTAACGAAACTATTGATGTGATGGGGAATGTCGAATTTACCCCGGATGAGCACCAGAAGCTTTCGGTAACGGCGCAGTACTACAACAGTGAGCAGGACTCGGACTACGCGACTTATCTGGGCGCCAATCTGGCCGGTATTACCGATTCATCTGTGCTCGAAACCCGTAAAGGTTTACAACTCGACAAGCAGCCAAATACTGAACGTGTCATGCTGAATGCCCAATACAGTCACGATGATGTGCTGGGCCAGCAACTTTTGGCACAGGCGTATTATCGTACTGAATCGCTGCGTTACTTCCCGTACCCTTCGACCGGACGGATTGGCGGAGTGACGATTCCTCTGTACGGCGCATCGGAGCAGAAATCGACTGTTTATGGCCTGAACCTGGCGTTAATCAAGCGCTGGGAACAAGTTAAACTGACTTACGGTATGGATGCCTCACGCGATTCATTTGAAGCGGATCAGACCATTTTTGATGCGAGCCAGGCTCTGGCCTCCGGCGGATTGGTGTTTGATCCGGTCGATACGGTTTCACGTTATCCGGATATCGACAGTAACTATTATGCGCTGTTCTCTCAGGTTGACTGGGAAGTGATGCCGGACTGGTCGGTCAGCGGTGGTTTCCGTTATGCCATTATGGAACATGAGATCAGTGACCATGTCGGTGTTGAAGCCCAATACGCATACGATGCAGGCTTACTGCCAAACCAGCCGGAAGCAATTACTGGTGGTGATATTGATTACGATGAATGGTTGTTCAATTTAGGTTCGGTTTATCACCTTACTGACAATATGCAGGTATGGGGCAACTTCTCCCAGGGCTTTGATGTGCCGGATCCGGCTCGCTTCTTTGGTCAGGGTACGTACCAGTTAGACGGCTCTCTGTCCGGTTCAACTTCGGTCGACAACGCAAGTTTGCAGGGCGTGAAAACCAACTCTTACGAACTCGGCTGGCGTATGTCGCAAGGCGCGTGGGATGTTCAGGTTGCCGGTTACCTGTCACTGTCCGATAAGACCGTTTCTTATGACCGCACCACCTTTGCTGTCGGCGTTGAAGATGACGACAAGCGTATCTACGGTATCGAAGGTCAGACTGTTTACCAGATCAACGATGATTTCTACACCGGTGTTCAGGCGCATTACGTGAAAAGTGAAACCAAGGTCGACGGCAGTTGGGAGAAGCTGGAAGCTGCTTCGGCCAGCCCAAGCTCAGGCAGTGCCTGGTTTGGTTTTGATAACTACCAGTACGGTGCTGAACTGCGCGTCAACAGCTTCATCAGCTACGAAGATGAAGATGGTGAAAAACTGGAGAGTTTCACCCTGGCGAAACCTGAGCGCTTACTACGCACTGCCGGTAGGCCGTCTCAACGTTGGTATCCAGAACCTGTTTGACCGTGATTACGAAACCATCTGGAGCCAACGTGCACAGATGCTGTACGGCGCAAGCTCATCACCGGAGATCTACTCCCACAACGGTTTGGGCCGGACTCTGGCGGTCAGCTACAGCGCGACCTTCTAAGGTGCTCAGCGTGAAGGGGTTAACGTTGACCAAGGCTCAGGAGTTGTTGGTATGACGACTTAACCGCTCGCGCTGACTTCAATGGCGGAACCGGCCCGACCCGGTCGGTTCCCTCATGGGCTTATCTGCCCGGCTTTCAACTTTTTCTCTGTTTACTTCCCTGTGCGGCTGTCAGTAACGACCAGCTTTGACTTCGTGCATCCGTAATCTGGGTCGGTGGGCAACCGACAGAGACTTTTACATTTTTCAGGGCACACATTATTACAGGCCAGGCCTTAACTAACCTCACAAACGATGAAGGATTACTTTATGACTCATGCTTTGACCATGCAGCACTTTTTAAACAGCTTTTTGCTCGAAACCGGAGCGGCGCGAGTAGAAGAGCAGGTGGTTCGGTTACCTCTGAATGCGGGGCGTGAACTGGTGATCCCCCTGGCTTATGTATCGGCGGCGGGCCGGCACCGTTATCGTGGCGAGCTGCTGTTATCGACACCGCAAGGCCAGCAGCCAGTTGATTTTGACAGCGCTATGGCTGAGATTGTCGAGCATTATTTTGATTCGGTTGCAGCGAGCGATAAGGCTAAGTTTGTCCAGCGTGTACTGGACTCGGATAGTTATGTCCGGCGCGCGGATGCCGCGCTACACGCTCGTCCGGCTGCGCAGGGATTTATTGATTCAGAACAGAGTCTGAGCGGTGGTCACAGCATGCACCCGGCACCAAAATGTAATGAGCCGCTCAGCGAGCAGGAACAAGAGGCGTATCTGCCGGAATTTGGCGCTCAGTTTGCGATTGAATGGTTCGCGGTTAAGCGTTCTTGCCTGGTGGGTGAGTATGTGGGTGGTGATATGGCTCAGGCGCTGATGGCGCTGTTTGAACAGCAGACCGGTCAGAGTATGGCGGCGTTGCCCGGCGCTGAGTGGCTGCCGCTGCCGCTGCATCCGTTGCAGGCCAGAGAATGGCGCCGAACCCGCGGAGAATATCACCTTGCCGCCGATGCGGTGCAGGATCTGCAGCTGAGCAGCGGCGGCTGGACCGCGACGTCATCTTCGCGCGCCATTTACCATCCGCACTGCCCGTGGATGCTCAAAGTCTCGTTACCGGTGCGCCTCACTAACTCACTGCGTTTGATGACTGAGCCGGAAGCACGCCGCGGCACTCAGTTCAGCAAACTGATGGCAACCCCAGCGGGTGAAGAGCTGCAGCAGCGCTTTGCCCATGCCTGTTTTATCCAGGAGCCGATGTGGTGTTCGGTACAGGATGAAGACGGCCAGACCCTGGATTTACCCCTGGTCAGCTTCCGTCATAACCCGTTTTATGCCGCGCAGGATGAGCAAGCGCCGCTTAATGGTGAGCGCTTTTACATGCTGGCCAGCCTCAATCAGGATGCCGGCGATGGCCGGGACAACCATATCACCGGCTGGATTAAAGCCTATGCTGCGCAACACGGTTACACCAATGAGCTGGCCGCTCGTCACTGGATGAGCGCGTTTATGCAGCGCGTGATGGCGCCGCTGTGTGTGGCGCGCAGCGATTACGGCATTGTGATGCTGGCCCATCAGCAAAATCTGCTGCTGGAAATAGAGCAGGGCATGCCGGTCGGTGTGGCGGTGCGTGACTGTCAGGGATTTGGCCTGACCACACTGGCCAAAGAGCGTTTCGCCGAAGTGCTTGATAACGAAGCGCCGCAGTATTTCATGGAGTGGGATGAACTTAATCCTTATCACGCTTATTACGTCATCGGTAATACCCTGCTCAATACCATCGCATCCATTGCGGTGTCCGGCATCATCAGTGAAGCCGATTTGTGGCAACTGTGCCGTCTGGAACTGGATGCACTGGCCAAACAGCATCCGAAAGATAACTCTTTCTACCAGTACGTGCTGCAGTCGCCAACCCTGCGCTGGAAACGTAACTTCTTTTGTTTCCTGTCGGCGCATAACGAAGCGACGCTGAAAGACCCTTCGATCATCTACTGTGACATTGCCAACCCGCTGCAATGGCCTGCCGGCGAACATAGTGTCACTAAAGTGCACAAACCGCTGCCGGGCGGGCGCCGTATTACTATTGCTGAAAATGCTATTGCTGACAATGCTATTGCTGAAAAACAGCATGCCGACGCTGCGGCGCAGTTTGAACTGCTGGAGCATGGCCGCAGTGTGGCGGCGTTCTCGCTGCGTCCCTGTGATGATGACGTCACTGAACTGCACAGCGAAAGTATCGATGTCAGTGATGCCATGCTGTGGTGGAGCGCGATTGAGCATGCCTTTTACAGCGCTCGTTTGGAGCAGATTCGTATTCCCGGCTGGCCGCAGGGCAGCAAACTGCTGAGTAAAGCTGAGTTTCTCGAGCACTCGCCGTTATGGCTGCATGCCGCGCAGGATACCTGCGCTGTCACTATGACCACGGCGGTAAATGGTTCGCGTCATCCGCTGCGTCCGCTGCATCCGACCGGCGTTGTGTTCCAGCGTTATTTCTATCACCTCAAACGTACGCTCACTTTCCGTGTGATTGAGATTGAGCGCGATCTGCCAACCTTCCATCGCTGGCACAATCATCCGGTGGTGGCCCAGATGTGGGAGCTGGAGGGCAGCCTGGATGAACATCGCCAGTATCTCAATAAGCAAAAACAAGATGACCATATTTACGGCTTAATCGCGGAATTTGACGGTGTCTCCTTTGGTTATCTTGAAGTTTACTGGGCTGCGGAAGACCGCATCGGGCCGCATTACCAATATGGCTTGTTTGATAAAGGTGTCCACATGCTGGTGGGCAACTTTGCCTATCGTGGCGGCACTTACTTTGATACCTGGGCGAAATCGATAGTCCATTACTGTTTCCAGCAAGAACCGCGTACTGAATCTGTGGTCGGAGAACCCCGAGCCGATAACCAGCGCGTGCTGAAACTGAATGCCCGGGTGGGTATGCAGGTTCAGTTTGAATTTGATTTTCCACACAAACGTTCTGCTTTGATCCAATGCGGTCGAGAACGCTTTTTCCAGCAATTCGCTTTTTAAGGAGCTCATCATGCAAGGCACACACACAAGGAAAGGTCACGATACTCAACCCCAGTCTGCACATATCTATGATGTGATCGGCGTTGGCCTGGGGCCGTTCAATCTCAGTATTGCGGCACTGGCGGCGGAGAAAGAGTCATTGTCGACGCTGTTTCCTCGATAAAAAAGCGCATTTTGCCTGGCATCCGGGGCTGCTGCTGAATGATGCCAAGATGCAGACGTCATTCCTTAAGGACCTGGTTTCGGCGGTGGATCCGACCAGTCGTTACAGTTTTCTCAACTACCTGGTCACTAACCGTAAGTTCTATCCGTTTATGGCCTCCGGCCAGACAACCATCAGCCGTCTTGAGTTTTCGGACTATCTTGGCTGGGTGGTCAGTCAGCTGCCGAACGTTGCCTTTAATCAGGAGGTGACGGCAATTGAACAGACCGATGGCGTGTTCAAAGTGTCGGTTGGAGAGCAGGACTACCTGACCCGCCACTTGGTGATGGGCACCGGCCTGACGCCGAGTATGCCGGAATGTGTGACTCCGTTTGTCGGTAAGCACTGTTTCCACGCCAGCGAACTGGCTCTGCGCGATCCGCAGCTGACCGATAAACGGGTGGCGATTATCGGTGGCGGTCAGACCGGTGCGGATGTGTTCCAGCATGCGTTTGACGGTGAATTCGGCCACGCGCGCGAGCTGAACTGGATCTCGCGCCGCGCCAATATTGAAGTGCTGGATGAAGCCTGTTTTACCGACCAGTATTTCATGCCGGACTACGTCAATGACTTCTATCAGCTCGATCAGGCCACTAAACAGCGCGAGGTGGCACGTCAGAAGCTGACCAGTGACGGTATCACCAGCGACTGTCTGCAAGGTATTTACCAGCGTCTGTATCATGATAAGTATGTATTGCGTAAACCCACCTGGTGGAATATCTGTCCGAACCAGTCTCTGGTCGCGATGCGTCAGGATGAAGACGGTTACCACATCACGCTGGCCCACGGCCTGACCGGGGAAACTCGTGAGATCAGCGCCGATGTGGTGATCATGTGTACCGGCTTTAAGCGCATCGTGCCGCACTGCCTGCGCGATCTGCAGGATCAAATATCCTGGGATGAACATGGCCGTCCAATCTTGTCGGCGGATTTCTGTGTCGACTGGCAGGGCGCTCCGCACAACCGGATTTATATGGTCAATGCCGGGATTGCCTCGCATGGTATAGCCGAGCCGCAGCTGAGCCTGGCTTGCTGGCGCGCGGCACGTATCCTTAACCATGTCGCCGGTTACACCGTGTATGATCCGGTTGAGCACCGTAATATGCTCGACTGGGGCATGGCGGCGCAGACGAGTCAAGAGCGCGTCAGCAGCCGTTTGATATCCTGACCGACCCGCGGTTTGTCTGGAATGTTGCGCTTATAAAGCGAGCTTAGAGAAAGAGATGAAAGCCTGACTCCGGTATTGCCGGGCTCAGGCTTTATTTTTGTGCGAGGTTTTTAGCACGAGACCCGTTTTTTCAGGTAACGAAATGCTTTCTGGAAACGAATCTTATGTCGGTGCATTTAATTCAGCGGTCAAACGGGTCAACTCGTCCAGACTGGCGCGACTGCAATGAGTCAGATTCCGGTTGCGCTGAGATGTTAACGCCTGTTCGGATCCCTGCCTGGCTAAATCTTCCAGTTCACGTAGCTGGCGCGCTAACTGACTGGCGCCGAGAGACTCTGCATCACCGGCCAGACGGTGAGCCTGTTCTGCGACATCATAGTGATCGCCGCGTTGCATGGCTTGTTCAATCCGGGGCAGGATCTTGTCACAGCTGCGTTGCAGTGTGTGAATAAGGTTGGTTACCCGGGCGGAGCCCAGAATCGCGCTGTGCGACTGAAAAACCGCCGGGTCAATCAGTTCTGAGGCGGTGTCAGGCTGTTGCGTATCTGGCAGGATCTCGGCTTGCGCGATCACCTGATTCATCACTTTATATAAGCGCTCGATTTTTAGCGGTTTCGGCTCAATGGCAATCATGCCGGCGGCGTGATATTCACCAATTAATCCGGGCTGGATATTGGCCGTCAGGGCAATGATCGGTGTATAGCGGTTAAGCCCCTGTTCGCTGGTGATGCGGCGCGCGACCTCTAATCCGCTGATGTCGGGTAGATGAACATCAAGCAGAATGACATCAAATTTGTGGTGCGTGACGGCCGCCAGGGCCTGATGGCCGTTTTGCGCCAGTTCGACCTGATGACCGTCCTGACCGAGCAGCGCCATGGTCACCTCCTGATTCACTGGCGTATCTTCCACTAACAGAATGTGCAGTGCTGGTAGTGTTGCAGCACTGCTGCGTTGAAGTAACACCGAGCCGAGTGAGGGTTCAGGCATTGTTGATTGTTCAGGCACTGTGCTGAGCGGCAGTTCAAACCAGAACGTGCTGCCCTGACCAGGCTGACTGGTAACCCCAATGCTTCCGCTGAGACTGTGCACCAGTTTTTCCGTGATCGCGAGGCCGAGGCCGGTGCCTCCGAAGCGGCGGGTGATACTGTCATCGGCCTGACTGAAACGTTCAAAAATGCGCTGTTGATCGCCGTCAGCAATGCCGATCCCGCTGTCGCTGACGGTAAATCGTACCCACTGCCGGCCTGGTTTTGTTGTGGTTTGGCTCAGGGTGATGTGCACAAAACCTTGTTGGGTAAACTTGATGGCATTGGAGATCATATTGGCCAGGATCTGGCGCAATGCACCCGGCGCGCTCTGGCAAATGTCTGTTACTGCCGGATCAATTCCGAACTGTAAATCGAGGCCTTTTTCCAGCGCTCCGGCGGAAAACAGATGACAGCTGGTTCTGACCAGTTCATGCAGAGAAAACAGCTGATGCTCGGGGACATAAGCCCCTTCTTCCAGGCGGGCATAATCCAGCAGGCCATTGAGGATTTCCAGCAGCGCGTCACCGGACTGATAAATAGTATTCAGACGCTCTTGTTGTTCCGCCGAAAGTTCAGTGCGGCCCAGTAGCTGTACCATACCCAGAATGCCATTGAGCGGGGTACGGATCTCATGACTCATGGTCGCGAGAAACTTGGTTTTCGCCTGGCTGGCGGCCTCTGCGTTCTCTTTCGCTTCCAGCAGGTTCTGGGTGCGGCGTTCGACCAGTTCCTGTAACTGATCGCGACTGTATCTGAGCTCCTGCTGCTCCGATTCGCGCCGCTCAATATCGCGTAAAATGGCCAGCCGCATTTCGTTTATTGCTTCGACCACCTGATCCAGCTCATTGCTCTTGAGCTGGCTGGGTCGTTTTTGCAGTGTGAGCGGTTGCCGGAGGTGGCTGGTGCTGATCTGACGGGTGAACTGGGCCATACGCTCCAGGTGACGGGTAATATTAAAGTGTACAATGCCAAACAGCACCACGCTGGTGGCGAGGATCATCAGTGCCTGAACCAGAAAGCTCCACAATGCGGATTCCAGCAGGCGCGCATGTACCGCAGCGACGTCATGATAGACGGTTAGTGTACCTAACTGACGCGGCTCGCGCTGCAAGGTGTGATAGACAATGGCGAACTGATTAGAGGCAGGGGCCTGCGCCGGCAGTTCGCCGAAACGAATTACCTCAGGCCAGTCGGCGCTGCTCAGGGTTACGGCCTGGATATCAGGAAAGTTCATGATGCCCTGCAGTTGCAGGCTGACCTGCTCTTTATCCAGATTCCATAAACTTTTGGCAATCCCGTCCAGTTGGGATGAGGCGATTAAATCAAGCCGGGTCTGCAGGCTGTTTTGCTCGCGGCGGTATTCCGACCAGACTTGCAGCGCTGTCGTAAGCACAATCAGCACCAGGCCGCACAGCAGAAAACGTTTCAGTACCTGATAAACCAGAGGGTGCTCAATATGGTAACCGCGTGCTTTACCAAACCAGGAGACAGAACGATCAGTCATGCTGACCTCCGTGCCTGGCCGATGTGCGGTATTGTTCGGCGTATTGTGCCATCAATTCACCAATATCAGTCTGGCGGGTTATCTGTTGCAGGGCCTGATCCAGTTCAGCCAGATGAGCTGAGAGCGGTGATTTTTTGGCAATCGCGATGTACCAGTAATCCGTGGTCAGCGGACGCTCCAGCGGGACAATGATGTCCTGATAACCGAGGCGCTCGTTTTGCAGCTGGCCGCCGTAGCGCCCAAGTGGCATCATATCAATCCTTCCGCGCAGCAGTTTAGCGAAGTTCTGCTCGCCACTGGACACATAGTCGACCTGCATATGGCGTGCTATCCAGCTGTCCATTTCATCCCCGTAGGAGTCACCTAAAATGACGCCTAAGGTTTTTCCTTTCAGGTCGTCCAGTTGGTTAAATTGCTGCGGATGCCGGCGATTGTAAAACAGCACAATCGGCTCTTTGACTATGGGGGTAGAAAGATAGTTATTGTAGTTCTGCCGCCCGGCGACTTTGTACATCGCGGTGGCGATATCGACATGCCCCAGTTCCATCTCCTTTAAACAGCGCTGCCAGTTAAAGTCCTGTTCAAATGAGAGAGTGAGATTAAAGCGCTGAAATAACTGTTGCAGCAGGTACGCACCAACGCCTTTGACCTGATGATTGTCGACCCAGGAAATCGGCGGATAGATAGGCAGCCCGCACGCTCTGTAAGTGCGGTTGTGATCAAAATCGTCTGCCTGCGCGACGGGTATCAGCAGCAGGCAAACCAAAGTCAGTAAGGTTTTCATACCGACTGGGTTATTCGGGTGAGTAGAGGTAACCGACACCGTGCACGGTAATCAGCCATTTCGGGCTGTAACTGTCATCCTGCAGTTTACGGCGAATACGGCCAATCAGGACGTCAATGGTACGATCGGTGGCGTTCCAGGAGCGATTCCTCAATCTGTCCATCAGTTCATCCCGGGACAGGGAGCGGCCCGGGTTAGTGACCAGCGCATTAAGCAACTGAAATTCCGCTTCGGTCAGCTGCACCGGTTCATCGCTGTCCGCTTTTTTCAGCCAGCGGCGATGAATGTCCATTTTCCAAGGCCCGATGTCGATAAAGCCTTCGGGCTCTTTTTCCGTACTGCGTTCCAGTGTTTTGAGCTTTCTGACCCGGCGAATCAGGTTTTTGGACCGCGCCAGGATCTCGCGCGGATTGAAAGGTTTGGTGACGTATTCATCAGCACCGCATTCCAGGCCAATTATCCGGTCAATCTGATCCTGGCGGCCAGTGACCAGAATAATGCCAATCTCTGATGCACTGCGTAATTCGCGCGTCAGGGTCAGGCCATCTTTGCCGGGCAGGCGAATGTCGAGCAGCACCATATCGATGTAATGGATCGCCAGTAACTCTTCGCCCTGTTCGGCAGTTTCTGCTGAGTGGACAATAAAGCCTTCTTCCTCAAAATAGCTGACCAGAGTTTCTCTGGTGACATCGGAATCGTCGATCACCAGTATCTGAGCTTGTGCGTTTACCACGGGGGTCATAATCAGAATCCTTTCTACTACGGTAAGTGCCGTTTACTGCAAGTGCTGTTTACTGTGCGTGCTGTTCACTGCAAATGTGCAAGTGCCGTTTCCCTTGACACCAACTGTAAATATTAATTCGCTTGATAAGCAAGTGTGAAGCAAGCCAGAGATGAAGCAGTCTACATTTTAATCCCGCCTGTTTACATACTTTCACAACCTGTTGGCTTAGTTTTACTTGTTATTACTTATGGTTGATAACCATCAACCACTATTTAAACTTCGCCATGGTGGATTGCATGGTAGTGAATGCTTTGAAACGAATTTTCTACAAAAGTGCAACATCTGCACCGGATTAGTGCTGTTGGCTGAAAGGTGACAGTGGCGCGAATGACAAGCCCAGTATTCGCGCGCTACAGAGCCGGACTCGTAGGCTAATTCGCTTGCATGAATGTTGTGCTACAGCTTAATAATGCTTGTTAATCAAGTGTTACTGTTTGGCGTTTTACACTAATTTATTTCCTGTTATTAGTTCTTTAGTTTGGTTTTATGGTGGTTCTTTGGATTTACAACTTAATTACAAGCTGTTACGCGCTGTTTGAGACTTGTTGTCAGGATAGGGTTACAACTTAACTTACCAAGCCGGACAACAAGCGCGTGCAGACTGCTGATGCGTTTAACACATACAGATTGAGCTTTAATCTTTGTGCTTCCGGTGAACTGGCATCTGAACCATTTTCTGCTCTGCGCAAGGAGGCACTATGTCTAAAGAGCAAATAACCAGGTCTAAAGAGCAAACAACCGGGTCTGAACAGAAAACAGCTGTGTCTAAACAGCAACAATCTTATCAAGAGCAAATTGAACGTCCTGGACTGTTGTTAGCGATTTTACCGATCGCTATCACGATAGGCTTGCTCGGTATCCAACTGTTTTATTTTGGTGACTTCACGCCACACACCCCGTTAGCTATCGGGATTGTGTTTGCCTGTGTGATTGCCTGGTTCCGCGGCTATCGCTGGAATCATATGGAGCAGGGCTTGTTCCACGTCATTAAAGTCGCCACGTCGGCAATCGTGATTATGTTGATCATCGGTATGATCATCGGTATCTGGATCGCCAGTGGTACGGTACCTATGATGATCTATTACGGTTTTCAGGTCCTGACTCCACAAACCTTCCTCGCGGCGGCAATGATCTTGTGTGCGGTAATTTCTGTGTCATTGGGTACATCCTGGACCACTACTGCAACGGTTGGCCTGGCGCTGATGGGCGTTGGCGAAGGGTTTGGTATTCCGATGTACTGGACTGCCGGTGCTGTGGTTTCCGGCGCCTTCTTTGGCGATAAAATGTCGCCGCTGTCTGACACCACCAACCTGGCTCCGGCTGTAACGGGTACCAACCTCTTTGCTCACATTCGTAATATGCTGCCAACCACTTTCCCGGCGATGTGTATTGCGCTGGTGGTTTATCTGTTTGTTGGTTTCAATATTATCGACGCGCAGCAAGTCGACATTGCCAAAATCGATGCCCTGAGTACCGCACTGAGTAATCATTTTGAATTCAACTGGTTGGTGCTGACACCAGCAGTGGTTGTGTTTGGCCTGGCATTGATGAAGATGCCTGCGATTCCGAGCCTGATGGCAAGTGTGTTGTTCAGTATGCTGATTGCGGTTGTGGTACAGGGCGTTTCTGTACATGATGCGCTCACTTACCTGCAAAGCGGCTTCAGTGTTGATTCCGGTAATGCCACTGCGGATGCACTGCTGAACCGTGGCGGTATTCAGTCAATGTCCTGGATTCTGACCCTGGTGCTGATTGCGCTGGCGCTGGGTGGCGTGCTTGAGCAAACCCGCTGTCTGGAAACGATTGTCCTGTCGATTATGAGCCGCGTACGTACCATCTTTGGCTTGCAACTGGCATCAACCATGACCGCGGCCGGTACTAACCTGGTCGCAGGTGACCCGTACCTGTCGATTGCACTGCCGGGACGTATGTTCAGCCAGGCTTACCGTGGCATGGGTTACTCAACCTTGTGTTTGTCCCGTTCAGTGGAAGAGGGCGGAACCCTGATTTCTCCGCTCATTCCGTGGAACGCAGGTGGTGCTTTTGTTATTCATGCGCTGGGGCTGGGCATCGCTGCCGGTCACACCGAAAACCTGCTTTACATCGTCTGTGCCGTGGCATGTTGGGCTTCGCCGTTACTGGGTATCATTTATGCGGCGTTTGGCAAATTCTGTCCGAAAGCGACCGCAGAAGAGAAACGTCAGTGGGCTGAACAGGGTGAGTTGATCCTTGAGCCGATTAATGAAGAGCGCCCGCTTGGCAAACCGGCGGTGCAATACTGATTCTCAACCTTTCTAACCAGCTAAGCCGCTGCACTCGCAGCGGCTTTTTTGTCGGTATGACTTGGTGCGCTGTATTCTCTGACTGCACTTCTGCACTTCTGTATTTGTCCGGCTTTTGTCTGCACTTGCAATTTGCACGGTTTCGGCAGCTCTTCCCTGATACGCCTGGCCTAATATCTTGCTTGCTGAATTCGTTGGGCTGTTCTTATAAAGCGCTGCATTTTTTACTGATGGTGCTTGTGATGCCTGGTATTTTGCTTCGCGCTTTGCTCATACAGCAGAGCCCGATGTTTTTCCCGGACCTGAAAGAGAATAAAGTGTGAAAGAAAGCAAACGTTGCAAAAAACCAAGGTTGCCAGAAAGCAAAGGTTGCAGAAAACCAAGGCTTACAGAAAACAAAGGCTTACAGAAAACAAAGGCTGACAGAGAAGAAACGCTAACTGCCATGCTGACAGACAGTTGCGGCGAAACATCATATATCAGAAGTTGGAATCGCTACGGCATAACTTACGCTGCAGCTTTAGGGAAGGCAGAGAGCTTGCCTGACAGTGAAGCCATCCCACAAGCTGGGCTGGCAGGTATTGGTTACCTGACCGATGATATTAGTTAACTGGCCGATATTGATTAACTGACAGGCATAAAAAAGCCGCAGAACAGGTCTGCGGCTTTTCATGACTTAACTTCCGAGAAGAGGTTGGGTCATATTATTTAGAGATGAACTCACCGTGCGGGTCGATAACGAATTTCTTCGCTGCGCCGCCGTCGAAGTCTGCATAGCCTTGTGGTGCCTGATCCAGAGAGATCATCTGCACGTTTACTGCATCTGCAATCTTAACTTTATCAAACAGGATAGATTGCATCAGACCACGGTGGTACTTCATGGTCGGACACTGACCAGTGTGGAATGAGTGAGACTTAGCCCAGCCCAGACCAAAGCGCATGCTAAGTGCACCTTCGCGTGCTGCTTCATCTTTAGCACCCGGGTCGTCAGTCACGTACAGACCAGGGATACCGATAGAGCCACCTGCGCGGGTGATCTGCATTGCAGAGTTCAGTACTGTCGCTGGCGCTTCTTCTTTGTGGCCACAGCCACAGCCGTGCGCTTCAAAGCCTACACAGTCAACGAAACAGTCAACTTCACGTTCGTTCAGAATTGCTTCCAGTTTGTCTTCCATGCTGCCTTCTTCACGAAGGTCGATGGTTTCACAACCGAAGCTGCGTGCCTGAGCCAGACGATCTTCAATCATGTCGCCGACGATAACACACGCTGCACCCAGCAGTTGAGCGGATACGGCCGCTGCCAGACCTACCGGGCCTGCACCAGCGATGTAAACGGTTGAACCCGGGCCGACACCTGCGGTTA